>CADBQG010000052.1 GCA_902796805.1 uncultured Bacteroidota bacterium | reverse complement strand
TCCCCCTTTTAAGGGGGACCGAGGGGGTTTAAGAAAACAGGGCACACCCCCGCGCAGGCAAGAGACACCCCCTGAATCCCCCTCAAGAGGGGGACTTGGCAAACCTCCCCCTTCTAAGGGGGACCGAGGGGGTTTAAGAAAACAGGACTGATTATCATTCGAGGTCAGCCCTAATTGTTTACTTTTGTACTTGCAAACACCAAAAGTAAAACAATGGGCAAAAGTGCACATTTTGTCGGACAGCCGAACCATAGACACAGCTGGAACTCGAATTTAAGGGGGTGGTTTTATCAATCAGAATCAGCCATGCTGATTTACAGCTGGTTGCCACCACTAAAAACTTATCTTTCATTTTTACCTGACAGCAATATTTTTTTTACAACACGTACTTTTTCAATTAGAATCGGGAATTATCCCTGACGTGTGTGGATATGGGTGGCCGATCCATTCGCGAAACAGCCCGATAAGACTGAAAAACGTGGTGACAAATGAGCTTTTCCCTTGCGCGGTTTCTCGAGCCGTCAGGTTTGCGGGCGATATTGATCCTGGCTTTCTGACAAATTGTCAGTCCGGCACATGCATTGCCAGCAGTAGTGTTTCAAGTTCAATACTGCGTGTTCTTCACTTCCTGAGCAGTTGTAACTCCTTAACGTTCACCAATTTCAGGAGAAGCGACAAAACCACTGCGCAGGCAAAAGCGGCGGTAAGACCGTATGCAGTCGGCAAGTCAGAGAAACGGTGCAGTGAATAGGCCGACAGATAAAGCAACCCGGAAAATGCCGCGGTGCGCACGAAAGGCAGAGAAGACAATGGTACGCCGACAGAACGCACCGCAAAGACGAACTGCAGCAGGCAAACGGCGGCCTGTGTCACGAGGCTTGCCACCGCCGATCCAGTTGCCCCGAACCTTGGGATAAGGACAAGGTTCATCACAACGTTGACGATTAGACATGCAGCAGCTATGATGTTGAGATACTTGAGATTCCCATTGGCTGTAAGCAGTGTGCCGAACAGGTATGTTAGCGAAAGCGGCACTAAGCCGAAGATTATCAGCTTGAAAACCCCGACGCTCTCCACCACGTTGTTCTTGTAAAACAGGTTGATAACAGGTTCCCTGAACACGAAGAGTATTATCGCAGCCGAGAGAGAGAAAAATGAGAGCAACAGGAAGGAGGTTCTGACTATTGGGAGTATGTCCTGCTTCTCCTTCAGCATTTTAGAGAACAATGGAAGTAGGATGACTGAAAAAAGATACGGTATTATGGCCAGTGTGTCAAGAAGGCGGAATGCTGCCGCATATATCCCAGACTGAAGGGCGGCGACGTTTTCGGGCAGAAGTCGCTCCAACATCACGGAGTCGAGGCGGTAGTAACACGTCATCAGAAGGGTTACGAGCGCGAATGGGAAACTTTTCCTCACGATGTCTTTGGTTTCATGCCAGTCGAAATGCGGCCTTCTGAATCCGGCCTTGCGGAGCACCACTGCTGTTGCGACGAGAATGGCGATTGAGTACGACAGAGTCTGGCACCAGACAAACCACTCTATCCTGAACGGACTGTCTGTGATGTCGCCCCACAACAGCAGTCCGCAGAAAATAATCATCAGCAGCTTGTCGAGAACTGAGATGACACTGTCGGTCTTGAACATCATCAGTGCGGAGATGTTCGAGCGGAGATACAACAGGAAGGCGTTGAGGAACTGGTTCAGCGCAATCCAGAACAGGAGTTTGAGGTGATAGCCCCTGTAGCCGATGATCAGTGAAACGGCAAAAACGGATATGAAGTAGGCGACACCGAGCATTATGCGCAGCGTCACGATGTTCGGAAACTGGTCGGCGAGACGTTCGGAGTGGCGAGCTATGTTCCTGTTGTTGTAGTTGGTTGTCCCCATGTCGAGCACCATGTTGAAAAGCATGGTGAAGCTGAATATGGAGAAGTAGAGGCCGTACACATCGCTGCCCACCCGGTTCTGAACCCCAATGTCGACGCCGAGGATCCAGAAGGGCTTGACAAGGAGGTTGAGGAATACGAGCAGGCAAATGTTAAAGACGAAATCCCTCTGTTTCATCTTTATATGGATGTTTAGAAGACGATGTTCACTATCTTTTTCGGCACTATGATTATCTTTTTTGGTGTTTTTCCATCGAGCCACTTCTGCACATCGGGATTCTCAAGCACTTTCGGCTCGATGTCTTTCGGCGAGAAGTTGGCCGGGAAGGACATTTTCAGGCGCATCTTGCCGTTGAAGGAGACAGGGTACACATACTCGTCGTCCTGGAGGTAATGTTCGTCGCAGGCTGGGAAACCGGTCGTAACCACGGAGTCTTCGTGTCCGAGCAGCGACCAGAGTTCTTCTGCGATGTGCGGTGCGTAGGCGGACATGAGGACTGTCAGTGGCTCGAGGATTGCGCGTTTGCAACATTTTGCCTCTTGGAGTTCGTTGACACATATCATGAACGCGCTCACGGCTGTGTTGAAGGAGAACCTTTCGTTGTCGTCCTCTATCTTTTTGATGGTTTTGTGAAGAGTTTTGAGTTCCTGCTTTGTTGGCTCGTCGTCGGAGACGGAGAATTCGCCGTTCTGATCGAAATAGAGCTTCCAGAACTTCTTCAGGAAGCGGAAAACGCCCTCAATTCCGTTTGTGTCCCAGGGTTTTGCCATCTCGATGGGTCCGAGGAACATCTCGTACATCCTCAGTGTGTCGGCGCCGTATCGCTCTACCAGGTCGTCGGGGTTTTGCACATTGTACTTCGACTTCGACATTTTCTCAACTTCCCACCCGCAGACATATTGCCCGTTCTCGAGTACGAACTCTGCGTCCTTGAAGTCGGGCATCCAGTTCCTGAACGCCTCTATGTCGAGGATGTCGTTGTGTACGATGTTCACGTCCACATGTATCGGTGTTGTCTCATAGTCGTTTTTAAGGTTGAGTGAGACGAACTTGTTGGTGCCCACCACCCTGTACACGAAGTTCGAGCGTCCTTGGATCATTCCCTGGTTTATGAGTTTCTTGAAAGGCTCGTCCTTGCAACTCACCCCGATGTCAAAGAGGAACTTGTTCCAGAAACGGGCGTAGATGAGGTGGCCTGTGCCGTGTTCGGCTCCGCCCACGTACAGATCTACCTGCTGCCAGTACTTGTCGGCCTTCTCCGACACAAGCGCGGTGTCGTTTTTCGGATCCATATACCTTAGGTAGTATGCGCTCGAGCCGGCGAATCCGGGCATTGTGCTGTATTCCATCTGGAAGCCGTTGTATGTCCAGTCTTTGGCTCTTGCGAGTGGCGGCTCGCCGGTCTCGGTGGGCAGAAACCTGTCGACTTCAGGCAGAAGCACCGGAAGTTCGTTTTCGGGCACTGTGTAAGGCATTCCGTCTTTATAGTATATTGGGAAAGGTTCGCCCCAGTAGCGCTGGCGGCTGAATATGGCGTCGCGCAGACGGTAGTTCACCGTGCCGTAGCCTATGCCGAGTGCTTTGATCTTTTCAATCACAGCCTTGCCTGCGTCCTTCACGGTCATCCCTGTTATGAAGCCGGAATTCACGCAAACGCCGGTCTTGCTGTCCATCGACTCGCTCCAGGTGTCAGGGTTGCTGACCTCGTCCTGCGACGGTGCCACAACTTGGCGAATCGGCAGGCTGAAGTGCCTTGCGAACGCGAAGTCGCGGCTGTCGTGGGCAGGCACCGCCATGATGGCGCCGGTGCCGTAGTCCGACAGCACATAGTCGCTGACCCAGATGGGTATTCGTTCCTCGGTGAGTGGGTTGACGGCGAAGGCCCCGGTGAACACGCCGGTGACTTTTTTGACCTCGGCCTGCCTCTCGCGCTCGGAGCGGTTCTTCGCCCATGTGACGTATGACTCTACTTCGTCCTTCTGTTCGTCGGTGGTTATTGAGGCAATCATCTCGTGCTCGGGACACAGCACCATGAAAGTTACGCCGAAGATTGTGTCGGGGCGTGTGGTGAATATCTCGAAGGCGACCTCGCTCTTCACGCCCTCAACGCTGCCCATGTATATCTCTTTCCAGTCGGCGGGACCGTTTTTTGCCAGCGGGAACCAAACTGCCGCGCCTTCGCTGCGGCCTATCCAGTTGCGCTGTATCTCTTTCAGCGAGTCCGACCATTCAACCGTGTCGAGCCCTTGCAGAAGTCTTTCGGCGTAGGCAGAGACGCGTAGGTTCCACTGCTTCATCAGTTTGCGTTCAACAGGGAAGCCGCCGCGCACCGACAGTCCGTTCACAACCTCGTCGTTGGCGAGCACGGTGCCGAGTTCGGGGCACCAGTTCACCCAGGTGTCGGCGAGATACGCCAGTCGGTAGTTCATCAGCGTCTCCTGCCTCTGCCTTTCATCGAATGAGTTCCAGTCGTTTGCGGTGAAGTCCATCGGCTCCGTCTCTGCCGCGCAAAGGCCATAAGTGCCGTTGGCGGCAAAGAAAGACTCGAGTTCGGCTATTGGAAGCGCTTTGCTCTGTTTGTTGTCGTAGTAACTGTTGAACAGCTGGATGAATGTCCATTGTGTCCATTTGTAGTAGTCGGGGTCGCAGGTTTTGAAGGAACGCTCCCAGTCGAACGAGAAGCCGATTTTGTCGAGTTGCTCGCGGTATCGGTCCACATTCTTCCCGGTGGTTATCGCCGGATGCTGGCCGGTCTGTATGGCATACTGTTCCGCCGGCAGCCCGAAGGCGTCGTAGCCCATGGGGTGCAGCACATTGAAGCCTTTCTGGCGCTTGTAGCGCGCATAGATGTCGGATCCGATGTATCCTAACGGATGCCCCACGTGCAGGCCGGCGCCGGAAGGGTAGGGGAACATGTCGAGCACGTAGAACTTTGGCCTGCTCTCGTCCTCTTCTGTCTTGTAAATGCCGGATTCCCTCCATTTCTCTTGCCATTTCCTTTCTATTTCCCTGAAATTGTATTCCATAATCTTTTATTTGCTTCTTTTTTTTTGAAAACTGCAAAGATACAAAAAAAACGGTGGCTGAACTTGTCGAACCACCGTTTTTTCGTCGGGGTGAGAAGACTCGAACTTCCGACCCCTTGCACCCCATGCAAGTGCGCTAGCCAACTGCGCCACACCCCGAACTGCCTTCCTGAAAAGGCGCCGCAAAAATAACATTTTTTTCGATTGGATGGCACAAATTATTTTTTTTCTTCGCAAAATTTGTAATGTGTGCTGCAGTTGTGTGCGAGCGGAGTTTTGCAGAACGCTGCAAGTAGTATCTTTTTTGTAATTTTGCAGTCCCAAATTATTGAAATCATGGATTTGTTGAGAGAGAAACAGCGCATGGAGCGGCTTCATAAAGTAAACACAGTGTTTTTCTATGTTGTGGTCCTGTTGGGGACATTCAACGTTGTGTGGCTCATAGCAAAGGGCTACCGTTTGGATGAGATTCTGTTCAGGGGTGTACAGTACGTAGCCATGCTCATTGTCATGAGGCTTCCCAAGTTCCTCAAGTTCCGGCTCAGGATTGAAGTGCCGCTGCTGCTCTCAACTGTCATTGTGGTCTTCTGCTTCTCGGCGCTTGTGCTTGGCGACGGCCTCGACCTGTACGGACGGTTCAGGTGGTGGGACAAGTTGCTGCATGCCGAGTCGGGGTTTGTGCTTTCGCTGGCCGCCTTGTGGATAATACACCTTCTAATGGCCGAGAACGACAAGTACATATTCTTCAACAAGTATTTCCTGTCGCTGTTCCTCATAATGTTCTCGTTGGGATTTGGCGCGTTATGGGAGATTGTGGAGTATTCATACGACTCGATCGCCGGCACCAACACGCAGCAGTTCATGGCCTCAACAACAGGGTCGATATTCACTGAACAGGACGTTCCGCTCTGCGGACACGCAGCTTTGGGCGACACCATGGGTGACCTGATTCTTGACTTTGCGGGCGCGTTCCTTGTCTCCATATATGCGTTCATAAGGCACGACAAGATTGTTGAGAGATACAAGAACGCCTCTATGTTCTACAATGAGATCGTGGACGAGGGCAAAGTGTGATTCAGTGCCGGTGCCAGACATTTTTTTATTAAATTTGCATTCTTTTTTGTTTACAGTACAAATTCAACTAAAAGTTTATGAGTCAGAAGAATAGCGATTATATCTTTGAAACTTCATGGGAGATATGCAACAAGGTTGGCGGAATCTACACCGTGCTGTCGACCAAAACGGCGACCGTCGCCGGAATCTACGGGGACAACTACATCTGCATAGGGCCTGACATCTCAAGAGAGTACAACGACGATTTCGTGGAAGATCCGACATTGTTCAGAAACTGGAAGGAGGTGGTGGCCCGCGACGGCCTTAAAGTGCGCATAGGCAGGTGGCAGATCGTAGGTTCGCCTGTTGTCTTCCTTGTCGATTTCACCAACTTTTTCGAAAAGAAGAACGAGATCCTGACGAAATTCTGGCTCAACTTCAAGCTGGACTCCATTACAGGGCAGTGGGACTACATTGAGCCGGCCCTGTTCGGTTACGCTGCCGGCCGCGTCATAGAGAGCTTCTACAACTTCTACTGCAACTCGATGGACAAGATTGTGGCGCATTTCCACGAGTGGATGACGGGCACCGGAATCCTCTACATCGAGTCGGTTGCTCCGCAGATAGCGACAGTCTTCACCACGCACGCCACAGTGCTTGGCCGCTGCATAGCGGGCAACGGCCTGCCTCTGTATGGCAACATCGGACAGTACGCTCCGGTTGAGACAGCCCAGCGCTTCGGAGTGCAGTCGAAATATTCGCTCGAGTCGCTGTCGGCGAAGCACGCCGACGCGTACACCACTGTGAGCGAGATTACAAACCGTGAGTGCGAGGCCTTCTTCGAGAGGCCCGCGGACGTGATAACCATAAACGGCTTCGAGAACGCCTTCGTGCCGAAGGGCGACGACTTCTTGCAGAAGCGCAGGAAGGCGCGCGAAAAGCTCCTGCAAGTGGCTTCGGCGCTTATGCAGATCCAGATCGACGACAGCGCCTTCCTGGTGATAAACAGCGGAAGATACGAGTTCAAGAACAAGGGCGTGGACGTGTTCGTGAAGAGCTTGGCGAAAGTTGCCGGGACCAACCCGGGGCGCACCATCGTGGCGTTCATCACCGTGCCGGCAGGGAATACCGGCAGGAACGAGGAAATCGCCGCCCAGATGAACGTGCCTGTGAGCGGCATCCCGATGTCGGACCGCTTCCTCACACACAACCTCAGCGATCCTTACCACGACCCGATTCTCTGCGAACTGAACAACAATGGACTTCACAACAGCCCTGACCAAAGCGTGAAAGTCGTCTACGTTCCCGTGTACCTCGACGGCGACGACGGCATCTTCAACATGAAATACTACGACCTGCTGATAGGCTTCGACCTGTCGGTGTTCCCGTCGTATTACGAGCCTTGGGGTTACACGCCATTGGAGAGCATAGCCTTCGGGATACCAACCATAACGACATCTCTCGCCGGGTTCGGAGCGTGGGTGCAGGAACATTTCACCAAGCAGGAAAGCGTGTGCGTGATTCCGCGCGGCGACTCCAACGACGACGAGGTTGTGAAGGCCATATCGGAAAAGATAGCGTTCTATTCGCAATGCACTCCACAAGCCATGGACGGGATACGCAAGACCGCCATGGACATCTCCGAGAAGGCTCTCTGGAAAAACCTTTTCGACAACTACGAGGCGACCTATGCCGTGGCGCTTGAGAAGACGAAGTCGCGCTACGACAAGTATCAGAACAAGACATCGCAAATGGACGTGATGGTTGAGGAGTTGAGGACAGAAAAGCCGAAATGGCACAGGATTTCCGTCAAATCGCAGCTTCCCGAGTCGCTGAGCAGGCTCGAACGCCTCTCCGAGAACCTCTGGTGGAGCTGGAACTATGACGCCCGTGAACTCTTTGAGGAGATTGCCGGCGAAGACCTCTGGAGGGACTGTGAGGAAAATCCGATACACATGCTTCAGACGCTCCCGCTGTCGCGCATAGAACTTTTCGCCGACAACGCTGACTTCATCGGCAGGCTCGGCCGCGTGTACGACAGGTTCACATCCTACATGGACACCCCGCGCACATGGAACGGCGACCGCATCGCATATTTCAGCATGGAGTTCGGTATAAGCAACGAGCTGAAGATCTTCTCCGGCGGCCTTGGAATGCTGGCCGGCGACTACCTCAAGGAGGCCAGCGACTGCAACGCGAACATGGTTGGCGTTGGACTGCTCTACCGCTACGGATATTTCCAGCAGCAGATATCCGCGTACGGCGAGCAGGTTAACCTCTATCCGCCGCAAAGCTTCTCGAAGCTGCCGCTCAAGCCGTACAAGGACGAGAACGGAGACTGGCTCACGGTGAGCATACCAATGCCAGGCAGGAACCTCTACGCACGTATATGGCGCGTTGACGTGGGAAGGATACCGCTGTATCTCCTCGATACCGACTTCGACAGGAACTGGCAGGAGGACCGGGGCGTTACGGCAACGCTCTACGGCGGTGACGTGGAGAACCGCCTCAAGCAGGAGATTCTGCTCGGCATCGGCGGCGTGCGTATGCTGAAGGCCGTGGACGAGAAACCCACAATATTCCATCTCAACGAAGGACATGCCGCATTCCTCAACCTCGAGCGCGTGTGCCAGGTCATGCAGAGCGAGCATGTGAACAGGCAGGTGGCTACCGAAATCGTGAAATCTTCCTCCCTATACACGACGCACACTCCGGTGCCGGCCGGCCACGACTCATTCACCGAGGACCTCATGCGCATATATTTCGCAAACTACATACAGCAGCTCGGCGTAAGTTGGGAGACATTCATGGGGTTCGGACGCAGAAGCGAGAAAAATACATTCGACAAGTTCTCCATGAGCATCCTCGCCTGCAAGTTCTCGCAGGAGATCAACGGCGTGAGCAGGATTCACGGCAGGGTTTCACAGGAGATGTTCGCCGACCTCTACGAAGGACACTTCCCGCAGGAGTCGCACATAGGCTACGTCACCAACGGGGTGCACTATCCCACTTGGACACACAAAAGATGGCAGGCGCTTCACCGTGAGGCATTCGGCAATGGTTTCCTGAACGACCAGTCGAACCCTGAAAACTGGAAGGGGATAGCCAATGTTGACGACACCGTGATATGGGGTGTGAAGCAAGAACTACGCAAGGAGATGATAGCCGAGGTTAAACGGCTGCTTTCGGAACAGATGCGCAAGCGAAACGAGTCGCCGGCACTGATCGAAGAGACCCTCAAGTCGCTGCGCGACGACGTCCTTACCATAGGCTTTGCCAGAAGGTTCGCCACGTACAAGCGGGCACACCTCCTCTTCATGAACGAGGAAAAGCTCAAAAAACTCCTCAACAACCCGGAGAAGCCGATCCAGTTCATATTCGCGGGCAAGGCGCATCCGCACGACAAGGCCGGACAGGACCTCATCAAGCGCATCATTGAACTGAGCCGCAGGCCGGAGTTTGTGGGTAAGATTGTATTTGTGGAGAACTACAACATGATTATCGCGAAGAAACTCGTCTCGGGCTGCGATGTGTGGATGAACACCCCCACAAGGCCTCTCGAGGCTTCGGGAACGAGCGGCGAAAAGGCCGTGATGAACGGCGTACTTAACCTCAGCGTCCTCGACGGCTGGTGGGCCGAGGGCTATGTGCCGGGCGCCGGCTGGGCCCTCAAGGAAGAGGTTACTTACAACGACAACAGAATGCAGGACGAACTCGACGCAGAAACTCTCTACAACATCATCAATGAGGAAATATCAGAGACGTTCTATAACAGAACCGACGGCGTTCCCGCCTCTTGGGTGGAGATGATGAGAAAGTGCTTCACCCAGATCTCACCGAACTTCACTATGAAACGCCAACTCGATGATTACTACTCCAAGTTCTACAACAAGCTGATGAAACGCCACACCATTCTCTGCGAGAACAACAACGAGAATGTTAGACGACTCCTGAAATGGGAGGAAAACGTCTTGTCAGAATGGAACAACATAGAATGTGTGTCGCTGGAGACGCCGCAGAACGACAAGAACACGTTCATTGTCGGCGAAGAGGCACCTTACAGAATCTCCATGCGCATCGGTAACCTGAAACCTGAAGACCTAAAGATAGAGATGCTGCTTGTAACGCCTGAAGACCACGACAAAAAGGCAAAGTTAGTCCACAAGCTGCCGTTCTCTATGGAAAAAGCTGAAGACGGACTCGTCACCTTCGCCTGTGACAATGTAACAGGCAACATAGGTACTTTCGACTGCGCCGTCAGGGTTATTCCGAACAACGACCTTCTGCCGCACGACCTCGACTTTAACATTGTGAAATGGATGTAGGTGAAGCCGCTGAATTTTGGGATCGCGAGTTCGCGAAAACTGACACAGTAATAGTTGGCAACGGGGAGGCTCCTGCCTCCCCTGAGTCCCTCAAACTGTTGAAGTCCGGCAAAAGGATCGTGTGCTGCGACGGTGCCTTCAACAAACTCATGGCGCTCGGTGTACTCCCGGATGTCATTGTGGGCGACGGCGACTCGGCCGACCTTCAAGAAGCACGCAGGCACGGAATCCCTTTCTGTCAGGATACAAGCCAGGAATACAACGACTTACAGAAGGCTTTCAGGTACTGTATTGCGAACGGGTATGGCAGAATTGCCCTCATCGGGTGTGCCGGACTGCGTGAAGACCATTTCATTGCAAACCTCAGCATAATGGCGATGTATTCCAGGAACCTCGAATATGTGGCGATGCTTACCGAACACGGCCTTTTCAACGTCTTTCGCAAAAGCGCCACGCTCGACTCTTCGGAAGGGATGCAGGTTTCTGTGTTTACTAAAGACCCTTCTATACGACTCACTTTCAGCGGACTTAAATACAAGGTGGAGAACCGCCGGTTCGGCTGGCTTTGGGAAGGAAGTCTTAACGAGTCCCTGGGCGTCAAGTTCACCGTCGAGTCCGATTCCGACTTGCCTTTCGTGGTTTACCGCGCCAAATAGTATCAAAGAAGACATAAAGCGCAGGTATGTTTTCCCAGTTTCCCTGTCAACCCTTTTAATTTCTTAACTTCTTAATTTCACTTTCAGATTTCCAAGTATTGTATTGAAAATCAAATCAACACCAGTAGTCCCCATGATTAAGAACAGTGGCAGATTGGAGATGATGTAGCGCGACCTTGTCTCAAATATAAGTTGAAAAAGAATCAGAGCCATTAGCGTAACCATAGTGATTGTCAAACTTTTGTGGTATTTGCCGAAGGCCGCGATAAGAACCAGCAGGAGTAGGCCATACCAGACGGTATTTGTGAGATTGCTCCACAGATTATAGTGTTTGCCTTGCAACTCCTTGTTATAATAGATGTTTCTCGTGATTCCAGACAATGAAGGCATCACTTCGGGATGAAGTTCCTTGTAAAACTCCCCTTCATAGCCCCAATTAAATGTCCCGTCGTAGAATGTCAGCATGGTTTTTTTGCACAGGAGTTTGGAAGTTCCCTTGAAACCCATGTCGCGAATCCTGTCAACGGCTTTGCTGAATTCCGCCTTGTTCCGTTCGCGGTTCGTGGAGAACTGCCGTGCAAACATGAGGTCTTCCTTGTTCCATCCTCCGTAGCTGCGGTCGTTCATGCCAATCATGAAATAGTGCGCCGCCCCAAATTCCTTTTGGCTTCCGCTCAAAAACATTCTGCAGCATACGCCGGTGAGTGCAAAGCTGATAACAACGCCAGAAACCAGTGCTGCGGTGTTGAGGCCGATGGTTCTCTTGTTTGTGTTGAAAAGACTCCTGTTTTGCAGAAGTTGCGCCGCTTCGAACAGCACTATTATGATGAAGGCAAAGGAGGTCTGCGGCTTTATCTTGAACCCGACAACGGCAATAACGGCCATCAAAAACCATTTCATTCTCTGCCGGCCGTTGAAACAATTGCAGGTGTAGATCCAAATCAGTGAGATTGGAAAAATTAAGCCGAAAGTGTCGGAATAGGGTATCGACATCCACGGTGACAAGCCGATAATTGCAGTGAAGAGAAACGCCGAATAGGCCGAGACATCTCTTTTCCCGGATATTGTGAAGACAGTCTGGTAGAGCATCAGCAGTGCGAGTGTAACCAGCAGATTCTGGAAGACAAGCACTGAGAAGAAATCGTATTCGCCGAGGTTCAGAGGCTTGCTGACCCACAAGATGGCGGCGTGAATTTCAGTGAGCAGGATGTTGTTCGGACATTCCTGATAGTACCATTGGTTGGTCTTTGTTCCGTCGTAGGCCATAGAGCGGGCTGTGTCCATTATAATCTGCACATCCCAGCCCGTTGAAAAGAAATAGCTGAAGACAATAACCGATGTGGAGATGAAGAACAGACTTCCGAAAACAAGCATATTCCTTCTTTGAACTCTCAAGTCAGTGCCTTTGTTTTTGAAGAAAAGACGGAACGGAATGAAGAGAATGCAGAGTGATGTGAGTCCGGTGAGTGCAAGCAGGCCGCGTGGCATTGAGGTTTTCAGGAAGAACCAGTAGTTGTAGAGCAAACTGAAGTTGTCGCCGAAGAGGACTACAAACAAGACGAATGCCGTCATCATGGCGAAGCAGACAGCCACGAGCCATGATGACGGACTCTTATGTGGTGCGATATTTGAGATGTTTAATAGTTTCAATATACTATATATCGTTGTGTTTCTGTTTATTTTATGAAATTCTTAACTTCGTCGTCGCTCGGGGAGTTGAGGAGCGCCGACTTGATGAAGTTCAGGTTGGGGTAGGAGGCCTTCAGGTCTCTGGCGGCCCTGTCGATGCCCGAACCGCCTGAGGTGGCGAACAGCACGATGTTCTTTCCCGAAAGGTCGTAGCTTTCAATGAAAGTGTTGATGATAGTGGGTGCCGTGTACCACCAAATTGGAAATCCTATGTAGATGGTCTCGTAGTCGCCTATGTTGCTGATGTTTTTCTTGATAGCGGGGCGCGATGATTTGTCTTTCATCTCAACCGAACTGCGCGAGTTCTTGTCCTGCCAGTTGAGGTCGGCGTCGGTGTAGCGTTTCTCCGGCACAATCTCGGCGATGTCGGCGTTGGCGGCCTTGGCAATCTTCTCGGCAACGCCTCTTGTAACTCCTGAGGCTGAAAAATAGGTTACCAGAACCTTTGTCTCTTTCTTTTGGTCGTTGGTCATAGTCTGCTGTTTTTTGTTTTGTGAGCACCCGCATAATACTATGCAGAACAGTGCAACGAATGTGAAAAGTCTTTTCATTTCCTTGATGTTTGAATTATTGTGTTAATGTGTTATCGGTGTTTCCGAAAGCCTTGTGAAATCCGATGTTGTTGTTATATTGTAGTGTCTTTTATCTATTAGTAGCACGTAGTTGTTGTTGTCGTCCAAGAGAACCTTTATGTTTTCGTGGTTGGACAGTCCCTTGAGTTTCAGTGTCTTCCCGTTGAAATTGTAGGAAATTTTGTTTTTAATCGGCGTGGACCACACTTGAAGTTCCACGGTTTTGTTCTCAAGGCCTGTGTTGTCGTCGTGTTTCCCGGTTTCATCGAGATGCAGCACGTGCAGTTCGGTCTGGTATATGAGTTTTGACTCTGCAACGTTTGTTGTTCTCATGTTATTCTCCTGAGCGTCTTCCTCATCCTCGAGAAAAAGGTCGGCGCCGTATAATTCAACGAGCGTTGAGTCAGTCTCAAGCGAGTCGGGCTGGGAAGTTCGGGATGGAACGCCGGGTTCAGACTCGTATCTGTACACTACATATTTAATGACAGTGTCGGCTGTTTTGCCTTCAATGTCGCGGGGCTGCTCCTCCTTCGCGACGGGTCTGGTGTGGGGATCGAATTTCTGGAGCAGTGTGAAAGCCACGAAAAACCCCGTCAGGATGCCGATTATGACACCCGACAGCAGGATAAGTCCCTTTTTTGTTGCCTGGTTGTTCTGACTGTTCATGCAGACATCGAAATAACAGACCGCGAAATTACAAAAAGAAAGAATAGCATTGCCACGCAAAACAAAAAAGTTTTAGGTCGTCAGAATCGATTTTTTTTGTATTTTTGCGCACTCGTTTCGAGAAAGGAAAGTTGGCCGAGTGGCTGAAGGCAGCGGTTTCGAAAACCGCCAGGGTGTAAAAGCCCTCACAGGTTCGAATCCTGTACTTTC
>CADBQG010000051.1 GCA_902796805.1 uncultured Bacteroidota bacterium | reverse complement strand
TGGGGTAAATAACCGATTTTTGTTCCATAATTGTACCAAAGAACGGAAAGCTATTGAAAGCCAGTACCGATTATATAAGAGGAGGTGAAATAACGACGAACCGAGTGCAGTGTCAAGCTTGCTTGAACACTGCCGAGGTAAGGAAGTTGTTGCGGGATTGCGCAGCAAGACCGAACAACAAAACGACGAACCGAAAGGTGCTGACTACAAATCAGCACCTTTTTTTGTAGAGCAGGAACTCCTCATTATGTTCCTGGAAGAAATGCCGGAAAACTGTTTTCCACACGCAAGAAATCCTGCTGCCCTTTAACCCGGCGGTAGTTCCGCGAAAAATAATGGAGGGCAGCCGTTGTAAAAATATGGAAACGATGATTTCCGGCAGGGGAGAGGTTGCGTCAGGCGAAGAGCGTCTCTATCTGCTCCTCGTACTTCTTTATCAGCACGTTGCGCTTGAGCTTCAGCGTTGGCGTTAGCTCTCCCGACTGTATCGACCATTCGTGGTTCATGAGCAGGAATCTCTTCACCTTCTCGGTGTCGCCGAAGAACTTGTTGTAATGATCCACGATTTTCTTGAATTGCTTGAGTACTTCCGGATGCTCTATCATCTCCTCGTTGGTGGTGTACTTGATGCCTTTGCTTGAGCACCAGCCTCTGAGATCCTGGAAATTCGGAACTATCAAGGCGGCGGCAAACTGCTTGTTCTCTCCAACTACCAGGATGTTGTCTATAAGCGACTCCTCGGCGAACTTGTTCTCGATGATGGTCGGCACCACGTACTTGCCGAACGCAGTCTTGAACATCTCCTTCTTGCGGCCGGTTATCTTCAGCCGTCCTTCCGGGGTTAGTTGTCCAAGGTCGCCGGTGTGGAGCCATCCGTCGGAGTCGATGACCTCTGCGGTCTGTTCGGGCAGGTTGTGGTAGCCTTTCATCACATGCGGCCCCTTGGTCAGGATTTCGCCGTCGTCGGCGATGCGCACCCGTGTGCCGGGCAGCACCGGCCCCGCTGTGCCTATCTCCATCCCGCCCTGAAAGAAGCTGCTGACGGCAATAACCGGCGATGTCTCGGTGGTGCCGTAGCCTTCGAGCACCGGTATCCCCATAGCCCAGAAAACCTTCGATATTCTCGGCTGTATGGCCGCGCCGCCCGTGACTATGACCTTGAGGTTGCCGCCCAAAGCCTTGTTCCACTGGTTGAGCACCAACTTGCGGGCAAGTTTCAGCCTGCGGTCGTATTTCTTGCCGGGATTGTCGCCGTATTGCAAGGCAATCTCGTTCGCCCAGAAGAAGATCTTCTTCTTCGTCTTGGGCAGCTTGTGCCCCGTGGCTATGATCTTGTCATAGACTTTCTCCAGCAGACGAGGCACGGTGGTGAAGATGTCGGGCTTCAGTTCCACCATGTTCTCCTGGATCTTTGCAAGGCTCTCGGCGTAATAAACAGGAAGTCCCAGATACTGCCAGGAATAGTTCATCATGCGCTCATAAACGTGGCAGAGCGGCAGGTAGCTGAGGATTCTGTTGTTCTCGCTCGCGGGAATTATCGGCAGCACGGCCTCCACGTTCGACAAGAAGTTGTGATGCGAGAGCATGACGCCCTTGGGGAACCCCGTCGTGCCGGAAGTGTACACCAGCGACACGACGTCGTCGGGATGTATGCTGTCCTTTATTTCCTGAAGATACTGCGGAGCCGGATTCGCCTTCCCTAACTCGATGACTTCGTTCAAGTGCTTGTAGCCGAGAAGGTTGCGGAATGTGTATACATTCTCTTTCAACTGAGGATTGTCTTCCAATATGCTCGTGATCTTCTTCAGCAGGTCCCATCCCGCCACGAACACCAGCTTCACGTCGGCGTCCTTGAAGATGTATCGGTAGTCGTTTTCGCTTATCGTGGGATATATCGCGACATGCAGCGCCCCGATCTGCATTATGGCCATGTCGAGGAAGTTCCATTCCGGGCGGTTCGGGGTTATCGTCGCCACGCAGTCGCCCTTCTTGATGCCGAGCTGCATGAGCCCGTAGGAAAGGTCGTTGACGATGGAGACGTATTTTGCCGTGCTGTACTTTACCCATATCCCGTTCTCCTTGCAGCAAAGCGCGTCGTCTTTGGGAAATTCCTTCAAATTGCGTTCCAGTATGTCGAAAAGCCTTGTTACTTCCATAATCCAAACTAATAAAAATGGCTGCAAAAGTAAAATAAATATCGGTATTCCACTCGAAAAATGTCTTTAAGCAGACTTGTTTTTTTAATTATAAGGAAAAAAGTCCCGCAGGTTTCGGGACTTTTTTCTATCTTTGCAAAACTTTTCGGAGCCACTTGCGAGACTTGAACTCGCGACCTACGCATTACGAATGCGTTGCTCTACCAACTGAGCTAAAGTGGCTT
>CADBQG010000050.1 GCA_902796805.1 uncultured Bacteroidota bacterium | reverse complement strand
TGTTCTGAGAAAAATTATTGTCATTGTCAATTATGAAATTGCAGTAGCTGAAGTTAGCGATGTTGCCGCGCACAGTGCCGCCCGGCAGAATGTAGGCGTATGGAAGAATGTCCACGCTGCGGGCGTTGTTGCGGAAAGTGGTGTTGATGGCCTTCACTATGCCGCCCGAGTTCGCGCCGTTATCGCCTTGGATGCCGGTTAACACCGCGCAGTGTGCGTTCTCAATCACAGCGCCGTTTTTAAGATCAACGTATCCCTGGTGCCTGGCCTCCTGCCTTTTGCCGGGGTTGCCCATAACTTCTATACCCTGCCACATCTCGCCGGCGCATGTGCTCGTGAGTGTCCCGCCGTCAACAATTAGTTTGCCGCCTGGACGGATTATCAGGCGGGCGGTGGGGGTAATGTATAAAGAGCCTGAAATAGTCAGTGTGGCCAGAGAATCTATTGTGAGATTTGCAGGCAGCAACATATTGCTGTCTGGCCATTGGGTATCATTAGTAATAGTAATCGGTGTTGTAGAAACAGGCTGCAATGCTGTCTCCAAGACAGATGTCAAATCTACCGTTATGCTTTTTGTGTACATCACCCTCCCATACGACATCACATTGACAGTGACAGTGCCGCTGCCAGATGAAAGAGGCATTACGGTGGCTTGGATTCCGTTATGGTCTGTCACAACCATGTTGGAAGAACAGTGCCACTCGAAAGTGAACAGTTCAGGGTGGCTGATTTCGCATGTGAGATGTACCGCACCGCACGAGCCCTGCCCGCTCGCAGTGATAGAAATGCTGTCCTGCCCGAACATATAGGCGTGTACGACAGCCTTGTGCGCATCTACAAGGCCGTAGCCTACCTGTTCGTTCCATGTGCCGTTCGGGTGTGTTGAGGAGACGGGTTCAAACTGATAGCCGTTCAATTTCTGCGCCGTTCGCTCAATAATGGTTTTTACTTGATTGGCGGTTAAATCTGGGTTGACAGACAACATGAGCGACGCCACGCCGGAAACCATCGGAGCCGCTGCGGAAGTTCCTCCAAAATAATCATAATAGTTACTATTTGTCATGCCTTTATTGCCTTCACGGTCAATTGTGCGAATATCAAAACCTTTTGCTGAAAGACTTGTTGAATCATATCTCCCTCCAAAAGCAACGACGTCAATTCCTGATTGATGGTCCGACATATAATTAGAATACTGAACCCTTTGCCCATATTTGTTGATTGCACCAACACATATAGAGCTTGGTAATAGCCCTAATTCATTAACTTTGTCGGTATATCCCTCGTTTCCAGCAGAGGCTGTTATGACACATCCTTTACCAGCCCTACCCTTATCGGCTGCCTTTTCAAACGCCCTCAATATTTTGTTGTGAACAATCCTTCCTCCCCAAGAATTATTCAATATTTCTGCGCCATATTTTTTCCATGATTTTTTTATGGCACGAGCAATTTTTCCATGTGAGAAATAGTAGCTATAATATGTTCCCTCCCAAGACCAATGCACAAACTGGTAATCTTTTTGGATGCGTATTGGGACTATTTTTGTATTTGGTGCTATTCCAGCCACTCCTATATTGTTATGGCTCGCTGCTATAATACCTGTAACACATTGGCCGTGGCTGCAATTCTCCAAAGGGCGTCCATTTCCTCCTCCACATGTCCAACCTTGCAATACTCTACTATTTGTTCCCGACATTAAGTCTTCATGCTCTTCCACGCCATCATCAATAACGCCAACTTTGATTTCGTTTCCTAAGTCATTCCGCACTTGTGTCACAAAATTCCATGCTTTGATTGCTTTGATGTCCACATCTGTTTCACCATGTTCAAAATCTGAAACTAAATTTGGAATCACTTGTCCCGTGTTATTCAAGTAATATTGATATTGGTATTTTGGGTCAAAAGGCGGAATGTCATGTAATCTTATTCCACCATAATAGTCAGGAACGGAATATTTTACTAAACCACTTTCGTATAAAAGATTGGAGAGCGAAATAAGTTCACTTTCATTATCGCACCTAAAGATATATTCATTCAATGTGTCAAGTTCAACGTGTACATTATAGGCTTGAATTAAAGGTAAAAGATTTTGAAAGACAACATCGTCTTTGAGTTCAATGAGAATTTCGTTCCTAAACCACAAGTGAATGCCGTCAACAACTTTGGAATACGAAAAGAAACTAATGCTGTCAAGGCCATTACCTGATGCATATCTAATGATACTATCCATGTTCATTGTACAAAGAGAATCGCCGTATAGATATACAACATCATCCTCTGAGGTGAAGTATGTCCTGAAATGTTTGGCATCGGACAAGGACCTCAGTCTGTACCCAACACGCATCACGGCGTTAGAATCGCCCGAGACAATCATTATAGCCGAACGTTGGTCTTCCTGATAATAGACCTGAGTCCCATTATTGTAGAAAAACGGACGTTGTGCTTGTAATGAACAGGTTATCATGCATAAGACTGCAACAAATAATTTTTTCATGACTCAATTTTTTCTAAGCAACAAATACGATATGTGTAAAAATAGCGGATTGGGAAACGACTGACAAAGCCTTGATACTTATACCTAAGAGCCACATTGACTTTACAAGGCATTTCTTTTTTTATTTTTTTAGGAATATTTCCTTCAATTATATAATAATTGCTCGAAGTTCCTGAGATTACAGAATCTATTGTGGCGCAAGAGGCATTCCCAGGAATAAAATAAGCTGTCTGAATGATATGATAATCATCCCAATGCGACCACTTCCTTGGTTTGGATAATGCTATAAGTACTCCGCTTTCATAAAGAGAATTATCTACCATTTCGCAAGCAGATTGCCGGACACATCCAGATTCTATACACAAAAGGACAACTATAACAAAAATCAGTAATTTAAAAGAAAAGCAAGAAAATCTCATATAATTTAATTTAGGAAGCCTCTGTTTTTAACTTTTTCACGCCACATTCCCAGACCTCGCGTGATCCTTTGAACATAATCTGAAAATATGACACTGCAAATATAGGTAATATTCTTTCAGTTTAGTATTAGTATATGACAAAAAATTGCAGATTTTTGATCACTATTTCTTGATTACCTTCTGACGGTATAGGACACCATTGCTGTCAACCACATGTAGAAGATACACTCCCGATGTAATATCACTTGTTGAAAGTGGAGACAATCTGTTTGACACTACAACACGACCTTGTATATCAAAAAAAGACATGGTAGCAACGGTTGCATCATCGATTAATACCACAAAGAGCCTGTCGTCGGCGGGGTTCGGAAAAACGAGCAGTTCCGGTATTGGCTGCAAAATGTTACCTACATTCGTGGAGATGCCTGCGTGGTACGATGAAGTCGCATTATCATGTGAGTGCGACCAAACGCCAATCAGGAAGCGGTCAAACTGCGCATGGGAAGAGAAATACGGAAACAAAAAAAGTGCGGTAAAAAATAAAAACTTTCTCATAGTAAGGTGTTTATGTTGAAAAACTATCGAATTAATTCAACATTGCAAATATATCAAATATATTTATCGTTGCACTATGAAAACAAAAATATTTCATTGGCGCAGCGCGGCGAGGTCAACAACCGTGTCGCCCATGATGCCGCGCACCGCGTCGTGGTACGTTTCCTGCGGAGACGCACAATTTTGCGTCTCTGCAACATTCGCACACTACCATTGGCTGTAATCCGTCACCGTGCAATACTGTCCAGAAAACCGTCGCAGCCGCGCTGCACGTCCTCCCATGTCTGCCTGAAATCCCGCGTGTACCAAGGGTCGGCAACGTCGCGGGGAGTGTCGGTGTAGTCCATGAGAAGCGTTATTTTCCCGTCCGTGTCCTCGCCAATCAGCCTTTTCAGGTTGCGGAGATTGTTGCTGTCCATCGCTATGATATGGTCGTAGTGCCTGTAGTCGTCGGCAGTTATCTGACGCGCTGTCTTCCCCTTGCAGGAGATGCCGTGAGCGTCGAGCAGCGACTTTACTGGCGGATACACGGGATTTCCGGTCTCCTCGGTGCTGGTGGCCGCCGATGCAATCTCAAAGTCCTGGGCCATCCCCAGCGTCGACACTTTCTGCTTCAGCACAAACTCTGCCATCGGACTTCTGCATATATTGCCGTGGCACACAAACAAAACCTTAGTCTTTTTCTTCATCGTCGGTGGTTTTCTCGCCTATGTTCAAATATGGGTTGTCGCAATGTCTGAAAAGATGCCTGTAATGTTCTTTCGACTTTTTCGGCAGTTCTATCTGGTATGACTTGCCTGCGGCCACTGTGAGCCTGTTGTTCTTGATCCAAGGGTTGAGGTTCCTGACCTCGCGGTAGGTAACATGGTGCTCTTCGGCGAATCTCGGCAGGCTGGCTATCGTCGAGTTTACCGTAACCTTCTTTGTCTCAACCGGGTGGTACATCTGCGCCGGACAGATGGTTATGCCGTACTCCTGCGGGTTTTCGAAGAGAAGCTTGAACGAGAGTATGCGGAACAGGTAGCGCGAGGTCTCTGCATTGAGCCAGAGATCCCAGTAACTTTTCTGCCTCTGGTCGTCGACGGCGCTCTGCAGGCCTCCTTCGCCCCTGTTGTAGGCCGCCGCCGCCATTGTCCAGCTGCCGAACTGTCCTTTAAGTTTTTTCAGATACTTGCAAGCCGCACGAGTTGATTTCTCAAGATTGCACCTTTCGTCAACATCATTCGATATTTCAAGCCCGTAGATCTTGGCGGTTGAGGGTATGAACTGCCAGTAGCCCCCGGCGTTTGCGGGCGATGTCACGTTTTCAAGGCCGCTCTCCGCCACACAGAGGTACTTGAAGTCGTCGGGAACGCCCTCCTCGCGAAGTATCATCTCTATGACAGGGAACACCCTGCTCGACAGTTTGAAGATTCTAAGTGTTTTCGAGTGCTGGTAACAGTTTATCACCAACTCCCTGTCCAGCGACTCGTGGACCCAGTACACGTCGAGCGGCACTTTCTCCCCGGCGAACTCCATGTGGTCGGGTACCGGCGGCGATGTGAGGGTGTTGCGGTAGTCGTACCTCACCGTCTCTTCTTCCGGCGACGCCTTGGTCACCGCCCAGCAGCATGTGCCGGCGAACACCACCGCTGCAACGCAGCAGGCCGCAATAATCGCTTTTTTTTTCATTTCCGTTGTTTTGTCTTCGATTGTTCTTTTTATCGTGCTATATGGCTCTTCTGGAAGGTGAAATTTACGATTCGTCAGAGAAGTTGTCGATCTCCTCCCTGAGATTCTCCATTATGAAATTCTGCCTCTGGGGAGTGTTTTTGCCCATATAGTACTCAATTATGGCGTCGATGTTGCTTTTGGAGTCCAGCACCACGGGCTCGAGCCTTATCGACTTACCTATGAAGTTCTTGAACTCGTTGGAGGATATTTCGCCCAGACCCTTGAAACGGGTTATTTCCGGCTTCTTGCCCAACGTCTTTATAGCCTCCTGCTTCTCCTCTTCAGAATAGCAGTATAGCGTTTTCTGCTTGTTGCGGACACGGAACAGAGGTGTCTGCAGCACGAAAACGTGGCCCGAGCGCACCACATCTGGGAAATATTTCAGGAAGAAGGCCAAAAGAAGAAGCCTTATGTGCATTCCGTCCACATCCGCGTCGGTGGCGATGATGATGTTGTTGTATCTGAGGCCTTCCACGCCCTCCTCGATGTTAAGGGCGGCCTGGAGCAGGCTGAGCTCCTCGTTGGCATAGATGGCGCTCTTTGACTTGATGATGTTGGCCGGTTTCCCCTTCAGGCTGAAGACTGCCTGCGTGTTGGCGTCCCTGGACGCCGTTATGGATCCGGACGCGGAGTTTCCCTCGGTAATGAAAATCATGGTCTCAAGGCCGCGCGGATCGTTGGTGTTGAAATGATAGCGGCAGTCGCGGAGCTTCTTGTTGTGAAGGCTCACCTTCTTCTGTATCTCCTTGGTCTGCTTCTTAAGGTTCGAGATGGCTATGCGCTCCTTCTCGGCCTCCTGGATCCGCGCCTGCATCGCCTCCGCCACCTCGGGGTTTCTATGGAGATGATTGTCGAGGAGCCTGCCGATTTTGTCGTTCACGTAGTTGCGTATGGTCTGACCACCTGGCGACATCAGCTCCGAGCCCAGCTTTGTCTTGGTCTGCGACTCGAAAATCGGCTCCTTCACGCGGATGGACATGGTGGCCACAACGGCGTTCCTTATGTCCGACGGGTCGTAGTTCTTCTTGTAGAAGTCGCGCACCGTCTTCACTATCGCCTCTCTCATTGCCTGCTGGTGCGTTCCTCCGTGCGAGGTGTACTGGCTGTTCACGAAAGTGTAGTATTCTTCGCCGTATTTCCTGTTCGTGTGTACCATGGCGAACTCAAAGTCGTCGTCCTTGAGGTATATCGGGGCGTAAAGCACGTCCTCGCCTGTCGTCTTGTTGAGCAGGTCGAGCAGGCCGTTCCTGGAGAAATATTTCTTTCCGTTGAAGTTTATGGTGAGTCCTCTGTTGAGATACACGTAGTTCCAGAGGAGCTTGTCGATATAGTCGTTGTACCAGTCGAAGTTCTCGAAGATGGAGTCGTCGGGCATGAACTCGATGAGTGTGCCGTTCTTCTCCTCGGTGTCGGATATGGGGAGTTCCCGCACGAGCTTGCCGCATGAGAACTCGACCCGCTTCATCTTGCCGTCTCTCACGCTCTGCACCACGAACTCTGTCGACAGTGCGTTCACCGCCTTCACGCCGACCCCGTTCATTCCTATCGACACCTCGAAGGCCGACCCGTCCTTGAACTTTCCGCCTGTGTTCATTCGCGACACGCAGTCCACAACCTTGTTGAGCGGAATGCCCCGCCCGTAGTCGCGCACAGAGGCTCGCCTGTCCTTGATGGTGATGTCGAAAGCCTTGCCGTGCCCCTCCATGAACTCGTCGATGGAGTTGTCTATCACCTCCTTCAGTAGCACGTATATGCCGTCATCGCTCGAGGAACCGTCGCCGAGCTTCCCGATGTACATTCCGGGGCGCATCCGTATATGCTCGTCCCAGTCGAGGGTTACTATGTTGTCATCTTGATATTCAGCCATTAAATCCTGCCTGTTCTATTGGTTAAACAAAACACAAATCTACAATTTTATTTCTTCTTCCACCGCGTCTGCGGCGAAAAGTTGTCAAACGCCGATTGTGGAATGTGCAGGCGATTACCGCCCGCGATATTCCTTGAGGAACGCCATCAGCTTTTCCATGGCCCTTCCCCTGTGGCTTATGCGGTTTTTCGTGGCGGCGTCCATCTCTGCGAACGTTTTGTCGTGGCCGTCGGGAAGGAATATCGGGTCGTAGCCGAAGCCGGCGTCACCCTTCTCCCCGGATGTTATCACGCCGTCGACGCGCCCCTCAAAACAGTGCAGCTCTCCGTCGAGTATCAGGGCTATAACTGTCTTGAAGCAGGCCTTCCGGTTTTCAACGCCTTGCATTTCCCCAAGCAGCTTTCTCATGTTGTCTTCAAAGGAGCAGCCCTCGCCGGCATAGCGCGCCGACATGACGCCAGGCCTGCCGTCAAGCGCCTCGACCTCCAGTCCCGTGTCGTCAGCGAAGCAGTCGCAACGGTAGTTGTCGTACACATATTGCGCCTTGAGGATGGCGTTGCCCTTGAGTGTGTCGGCGGTCTCGGGAATCTCAGGACAGCCTATTTCGATGAGGTTTCTGACTTGGAGGATGCCGCCCAGAATGTGGCGTGCCTCCTCCGTCTTATGCTGGTTGTGTGTGGCGAAAATCATTTCCATACGTTCATAAACTGAAAAAGATGACATAAAAACATTATGTCATCGCAAAGAAAAACTTAAACACCCTTAGGATGTTACTCTGCCGAGCTGCCGATCTCGATGGCCTGCTTGCCTCTGTAGTATCCGCATTCGGGACACACGCGGTGAGTCAGGATCGGCGCGCCGCAATGGCTGCAGGTAGTCAGCTGCGGAGCCGTTATGAAATCGTTTGCTCTTCTCTTATCTCTTCTGATAGCTGAATGTCTTCTTTTAGGATGTGGCATATCTCAATTTTTTTCTGTGTTATGTTCTTAATTCTATCTTTTTAATCCAGTTTTATGTCCTTCAGCGCGTCCCAGCGCGGGTCAGTCCCGCCCTCGTTCTTTCCGGCCGACATCTCGTCGAGCCGCGCGATAACCTCCGGGTCGCATGTAGGGTTCCCCTCGGCGTCGTCCTCGTGGACTATCCTCAACGGTATGGCCAACGCTATCGACTCGTACACGAAATGGAATATGTCCACCTCGTAGGTGTTCTCGTCCATCACCCACACGTCATCGTCCTCGTTCTCGCCCGCCATGGACTTTTCAGCCACAAGCTTCACCACGAGCCTCTCGTCGAAGTCCAGGGGCAGTCGCACCGGTTCGAGGCAGCGGTCGCACTCCGCAACGACAAAACCCTCGAAATGGCATTTAAAATCCACCATTTTCTCAGATTTCTCCATTTCGACCCGCAAATCCACACTGCCGTCCTGAACCTTGTCAAGTTCCGCCAATTCAAAGAACTCTTTAGTACAACTTGTTGAAAAACAATGTTTTCCAAGTTCTATTCCAGAGATTCTTATCCGAAATTGACCGCGTATCTGTTTTTCATCCATAGTACTGAAAAGGGGGCGCAAATATACGTTTTTTATTTTATCACATTACGGTTATTTTTTTATTTTTGCAGTTTTATAAAAGCAGAGAAGCAGGATGAGAAAATTTTTGCAGCGTTTCTTCGACCCCCAGTTCATACGTTTCGTGCTGGTTGCCATTCTGAACACAGCGTTCGGATATGTAATCTACGCGCTTCTCCTGTGTTTCTTCAATCTGCTGAAATTTGAAAACCCATACATATACGCCTCCTTTTTCGGCTACGTGATAGGCATTTTGTTCAACTTCAAGACTTACAGTGCCTTGGTCTTCAAAACCAAGAACAACAGTCTGATATTCAAGTTTATACTCGTGTATGTGGTATGCTGGCTGACAAACATCTCCTGCATAGCGCTTTTGGAGAAGATGCACATCAACAACTATCTTGCAGGCGCAATAGTCGCCATACCGGTCGGCTTTTTGGGATATGTGCTCAACAGTCTTTTCGTGTTCAAGAAAAAGCCCGCCTTCCTTAATTTCAGGAAGAAGGAAGACACGGAAGAAGACATCGCGATTTCCAAACATGGAGAGCAGGAACAATATTGAATATTCGTCAGAATAAATTATACAACTATATGAAAGACATACTTTTAGAAAGATTTACGAAATACATTTCATACGCCACGACGGCCGACCCCGAGTCGGAGACCTACCCGAGTACCCAGGCCCTGTCGGAATTCGCCGACGTGATGGTGGAGGAACTGAAGGAGATAGGGATGAAGGAAGTTGAGAAAGACGCCCACTCGTATGTCACCGCGCTGCTGCCGTCGAACTGCGACGAGAAGCTTCCGGTGATAGGCTTCATGTCGCATCTCGACACCGCTCCCGACATGCCCGGAATCAGCAAGCCGGTGATTGTGAACGACTACGACGGCTCTGCACTGCTGCTCGACAAGGAGACCGGCACAACGCTGTCGCCGGAGGAGTTCCCCGAACTTCTTGACTACAAAGGGCAGACCTTACTGACCACAGACGGGAAGACCCTGCTCGGCGCCGACGACAAAGCGGGTGTGGCCGAAATAGTGTGCGCCATGGAATATCTGATACAGCATCCTGAAATAAAGCACGGCGACATAAAAGTGGCCTTCTCCCACGACGAAGAGATAGGCAACGGGGTGAAATATTTCGACACAGCGAAGTTCGGCTGCGACTTCGCCTACACCGTGGACGGCGGCGCAATCGGCGAACTGGAGTTTGAGAATTTCAACGCGGCCTCGGCGGAAATACGCATACAGGGCAGGAACATACACCCGGGATACGCAAAGAACAAGATGGTGAACTCTCAGCTCATAGGCATGGAACTCAATGCCATGCTGCCGACGGCCCAGCGCCCCGAGCACACACAGGACTACGAGGGCTTCTTCCTCCTCACCCGCTTCGACGGCACCGTGGAGGAGACCAAGATGCAGTACATAATACGCAACCACGACCGCGGGCTGTTCGAGAACCAGAAGAACCTGATGCGCAACATAGTTGACTTCCTCAACGGGAAGTACAACAACTGCGTCAGCTGCGAAATCAAAGACCAATACTACAACATGCGCGAGAAAGTGGAGCCTGTTTACTATGTTGTTGAACGCGCCATAGACGCGATGAAGGAGGCCGGGGTGGAGCCGGTGATTGTACCGATACGCGGCGGCACCGACGGCGCAAACCTCTCCTTCCGCAACCTGCCGTGCCCCAACATCTTCGCCGGAGGCCACAACTTCCACGGCAAATACGAGTTCGTGCCGCTCGAGTCGATGGTGAAGGCCACCCAAGTAATCGTCAACATCGCAAAAAAAAATAGCAATGGACTCAAGAATCAACATTGAAACCCCGGCACAGCTGGGCAACGCACTCGTGTCGGCGGTGGATCACTTCCTGCACCACTTCACAAGCTATGCCACAGATGTTGTTGTGGCCATCAACCCGAACAACTTCGACATAATGATAGAAAGCCCCTCCAAAGTGCCGCCAGTGTACCGCCAGCACAGCATTGCCGACTTCATTCTCACCAACGACCGCGGTCTGTACGAGCCCGACGAGAAGACCATCTTCCAGGTGGCGGAACACTATTTCTAAAACCATCACATCATGGCCAAAAGCAAGAAAGCCGACAGCGGAAAGTACGAGAAAACCTGCACTTTTGACGAAGTTGCAAAGCAAATCCACACGAAAAAGTTCGCGCCGGTGTACATTCTTGCCGGCGAAGAGCCTTTCTTCATCGACAGGCTGTCGAAGATGTTCGAGGAAAGCATACTTCCGCAGGAGGAACGCGATTTCAACCAGGTTGTGCTCTACGGCAAGGACACCGAGGTTGACACTGTGGTGGCTAATGTGAAGCAGTTCCCATTCGGAAGCCCCTACAGGGTGGTTATCCTCAAGGAGGCCAAGGAACTCAAGCACATCGAGGACCTCGACCCTCTTTTCGAGAACCCTGTACCGCAGACCGTCTTCATAGTATGCCACAAATATGGCAAGATGAAACTGAAGAAGGGCAAAGTGTCGCCCGAATGCGTTATTTACGAGTCGGAAAGCGTTAAGGACAGCGCCCTGCCGGCCTGGATCCAGAACCTCGCCGAACAGAGCTTCAACTACAAGATAAGCCCGCACACCGCAGCCGTGCTGAGCGAGCATATAGGCAACGACCTGTCGAGGATATTCACCGAATTCCAGAAATTCAGGGTCTTCCTGCCAGAAGGCAGCGAGATAACCCCCGACCTTGTGGAAAAATACATAGGCATAAGCAAAGAGTACAACATCTTCGAACTTCAGGAGGCTCTTGGCAACCGCGATGTAGAGAAGGCTTACAGAATCATGCTCAACTTCACCGAACATCAGAAAGAAAACCCTAACATCAAGACTATCACTATGTTGTATTCGTTCTACAACAAGATGATTCTCTACCATCTCTCGCCCGACAAGGACAACGACACAGTACGCAAGATTTTCGGCGGCAGCGACTACTTCCTCCGCAAGAAGGTGGAAGTTGCCTCAAGGTTCACCATGCCACAGCTTATGAAAATAATGTCAGTGCTCCGCGAATACGACCTCAAGGCTAAAGGCGTGGACACCGAAGTGAGCGAAGGCGACCAACTGAAAGAGATGATTTACAAGATAACACACTGACACATGCCTTATCATAAAACAACCGCATTCTTCTGCTTCAGCCGTCTTTTCAAGATGTTGCTCGCCGTTGTCTTGGTGTCATGTTTTCTTGAGTCGGCAGGACAGCCGCCTGCCGGTTACTACACCCAGGCTGAAAACTTATGCGGAAACAACCTGAAAAACGCCTTGCACAATATCATCAGAAACCACAATATCGTGAGTTACAGCAGTCTGTGGGAACATTTCCAGTTGACCGACAAACGCGCCGACAACGGCAAGGTTTGGGATATCTATTCTGACAATCCCGGCGGTACCACCGGATATTACTACACTTTCGGTGCAGACCAATGCGGTTCGTATTCATCGGAAGGAGACTGCTACAACAGGGAGCATTCGGTTCCGAAAAGCTGGTTTGGCGGCAGCGTGGAGCCAATGTACACCGACCTTTTCCATCTTTATCCGACAGACGGGTTCGTGAACGCAAAACGTTCCAACCTGCCGTTCGGGACGGTAGGCAGCGCAACGTGGACGAGTTCAAACGGCTCCAAGACGGGAATTTGCAGCTATGAAGGCTATAACGACTTGGTTTTTGAGCCAGTTGACAGTTTCAAGGGCGACCTTGCGCGGACTGTTTTTTACATGGCAGTTTGCTACCAAAACAGAAACCTCGCGGTCGAGACACAGTCGATGTTCGCCTACAGCAACGGCGTCTGCGCAATAAAGCCCTGGGCTCGCAAGATGCTTCTCGAATGGTGCGCCCTCGACCCGGTGAGCACAAAGGAAATCGACAGAAACAACGCTGTTTATCAAATACAGCGCAACAGGAATCCTTTCATAGACTTCCCCGACTTGGCCGACAAGGTGTTCGGAAACGATACAAACAGCTTGTTTACTACAGGTGTGGAGACTCGCGAAATTCCGGCATCATGGCTCGTCTTCCCTAATCCCACAACAGGAACGATAAAGATACATGACGCGACATACAGGCAGCACGACAACGTCAAAGTTGCGGTTTTAGACGTTTTTGGGAACACTGTTGTCGCGCCGAAAGTCTTTACTGGCGGGGATTTCAGTGTTGTTTTGCCGGAATCGGCCTCGGGAGTGTATTTTCTGCGCATATTTTCCGATAACGAAACAGTTGTAACCAAGATTTTAAAACAATGAGCATCATAAAGATAACAAAACAGTTCTCGTTTGAAATGGCACACGCGCTCCGCAATTACGACGGCCTTTGCAAGAACATTCACGGACATTCATACAAGATGGACATAACCGTCTCGGGGCGGCCGCTGTGCGACGAATCTTCCCCTAAAAACGGCATGGTCATGGATTTCGGGGATCTGAAGAGGCTCGTCACCGAAAAGGTTATTTCCGTCTTCGACCATGCATTGGTGCTGAACAACAAGACAAATACGGAACTGCTGGAGGTTTTGAAACGGAATTATGAAAAGATCGTCACGGTGGACTTCCAACCCACAACCGAGAACCTTCTCTCCTTCATCGCGGAAAAGATAGAAGCCGGGCTTCCTGAAGGCATAGTCCTGAATTGTGTCAGGCTGCGCGAAACCGACACCTCATACGCAGAATGGTGCAACGAATAGTCTTTTAGGAATTCACTTCAACCGACTATTCCCACTCGATTGTTGCGGGCGGTTTTGAGCTGATGTCATACACAACCCTGTTAACGCCGCGCACCTTGTTGATTATCTCGTTTGAGATTTTCGCAAGGAATTCGTAGGGCAGGTGCGCCCAGTCTGCGGTCATGCCGTCTGTTGACAGCACGGCGCGCAATGCTACGGCGTTCTCGTAGGTGCGCTCGTCGCCCATTACTCCTACCGACTGTATCGGAAGGAGAACAACGCCTGCCTGCCAAACTTTATCGTACAAATTATTGTCCCACAGTCCGTTGATAAATATTGCATCGGCTTCTTGCAGAATGCGTACCTTCTCGGGGGTGATTTCGCCCAATATGCGCACACCCAAACCTGGACCCGGGAACGGATGCCGCTTGATAAGTCGTTCGGGAATGCCCAAGGCCGTTCCGATGCGGCGCACCTCATCTTTGAAGAGCAGCTTCAACGGCTCTATGATCTTCATGTTCATCTTCTCCGGAAGGCCGCCTACATTGTGATGCGACTTGATGACCATGCCGGTGATGGAGAGCGACTCTATGCGGTCGGGATAGATTGTGCCTTGCGCCAACCACTTGATATTGTCCAATTTGCGGGCCTCTTCTTCGAATACTTCGATAAAGCCGGCACCGATTATTTTTCGTTTCTTTTCGGGATCGGTTACGCCGCGCAGGGCATCATAGAAACGCTTGGAAGCGTTTACCCCTTTGATGTTGAGCCCTAACGTCTTGTATTGCTCCAATACTGATGAAAACTCGTCTTTGCGCAACAGTCCGTTGTCAACGAAGATGCAATGTAACTGCTGGCCGATGGCTTTGTTGAGCAATACGGCCGCCACTGTGGAGTCAACGCCGCCGGAAAGGCCGAGCACCACGTTGTCGCCACCGACTTCGTCCCTCAACTCCCTTACTGCCGTCTCTATGAATGACTCAGGAGTCCAGTCTTGTTTGCATCCACAGATAGTCTGCACGAAGTTGCGCAGGATTGTTGTGCCGTCGGTGGAGTGATAGACTTCGGGGTGGAACTGCACCGCCCACGTTGGTTCCTCCAAGATGTGGTAAGCGGCTACCTTGACCTCATTGCTGCTGGCGATAATATGATAGTTGTCAGGAAGTTGCAAAATAGTGTCACCGTGCGACATCCAAATCTGACTGTTATTTGGAACACCGCTCATAAGGACGTCGTCGTCCTCCACGAAGGCGAGATGGGCACGTCCGTACTCGCGAGTGTTGCTGGCCCCGACGATGCCGCCGCCGAGCTGCGCCAAGTACTGCGCTCCGTAGCAGATGCCCAAAAGCGGGTAGTTGCCCCTTATTCCCTCCAGCGACGGCTTGAAGGCGTCCTTGTCGTTGACCGAAAACGGGCTGCCTGAAAGTATCACGCCCTTGATTTCAGGATCTCCGAACGGGAACTTGTTGTAAGGCAGTATTTCACAATAGGTGTTGAGCTCACGGATGCGGCGGGCTATAAGCTGTGTATATTGCGAACCGAAGTCCAAGATTATTATCTTCTCCATAACAGTTTGAATTGAGATGCAAAAATATAAAAAATACGGTGTTGGAATCACAGTCGTCGTCTGTTTTTTGTAATTTTGCAAGTTTTTATTTTGCCATAAAGATGACGAATTCAATCAAAGATCTTTTCAATAAAATCCTTGCCGGAAAGAAACCGGAGAACCTGTACAGGCCGATAGAGTACATTCTGATGCAGTCGGGCAAGCGGCTGCGCCCGCAGCTTGTGTCATACGCCTCAAGGATGTTCGGCGGTGACGAGGATGGTGCCTTGCACATTGCCGCCGCCTTCGAGATGCTTCACAATTTCACCCTTATCCACGACGACATCATGGACAAGGCCGACGTGCGCAGGGGGGAGCCCACGGTGTACAGAAAATGGAACACAAACATAGCGATCCTATCCGGCGACGCGCTCGCAGTGATGGCCATGCAGCAACTCCACAAACTCCGGTGTGATCCGCAAACCATAATCGAAATATCGGAAGTCTTCACGCAGACAGCGCTCGAGATATGCGAAGGGCAGCAGTACGACCTCGACTTCGAGACCCGCGACAATGTGTCTATCGACGACTATGTTGAGATGGTGAGGCTCAAGACGGCCGTGATGTTCGCCGGATGCCTCAAGACAGGCGGAATGTTCGCCGGCGCGGACACTGAAAGCCTGGCTGCGCTCTACGACCTCGGCATTCATCTCGGCATCGCATTCCAGTTAGCCGACGACCTCCTCGACGTGTACGCCGACACGGAGGTGTTCGGCAAGGCCGTGGGCGGCGACATAAAGGACAACAAGAAGACTTTCGTTTTCCTGAAGGCTCTCGAACTCTCTGATTCCGGTCAAAATAAGACCCTCAAGGCGCTTTATTCCGACAAAGAGATGGAGGAAAATGAAAAATTCATGAAGGTGAAGGCTATATATGACAGTGTCGGTGTCAGAAAGGCTTCTGAAGAAGCTATAATGAACTATTCGAAACTCTGCTATGAGGACCTGAAGAGGATAAATGCCGGAGATGAGAAGAAGAAAGAACTTGTTGATTTGGTGAAAAAACTACAAAACCGGGAAAAATAGATGGCACAGGACGACAGCAGGCGGTATTATGTGATTCTTGTTTTCTTAGGCATACTCTTGGGCTTGTACACAATAAGGCTGTTCAACCTGCAGGTGCTGAGCAGCTCGTACAAGGACAAAGCCGTGAAAAACGCTATCCGCGAGGTAACGATCCACCCCGCGCGCGGGTTCATCTACGACCGTAACGACTCGCTGCTGGTTTACAACGACGCCGCCTACGACCTTATGATAATACCCAAGGACATCCGCGCTTTCGACACCGCCGAACTGTGCAGAGTGCTCGACATGGAGCCACAAGAGGTGAGAGCCAAGCTGGAGAAAGCCGCCGCCTATTCAAAAAGCGTCGCGTCGCTTTTCAAACAGCAGATTTCCAAGGAGGACTACGGCTACCTTCAGGAAAAGATGTCGGAGTTCCCTGGGTTTTTCGTCCAGAACCGCACACTCCGCTCATATCCCCAGCCTATAGCAGCCCACATTCTCGGCTACGTCAGCGAGGTTGACGAGCGGGATGTTGAAAACGACAGCTATTATGCGATGGGCGACTACATCGGGAAAAGCGGCATAGAAAAGGCCTACGAGCCGGTGCTGCGCGGGGTCAAGGGCAAGGAAAAGAAACTGGTTGACGTGCACAACCGTGTTGTCGGCGACTTTGCCGAGGGCACCGAGAACATACAGGCGATTCCCGGCACATCCATCTGGAGCACGCTCGACATGCAGTTGCAGCGCCTCGGGGAGGAGCTTATGGCGGGAAAGCGCGGCAGCATAGTGGCTATAGAGCCTAAGACCGGCGAGATACTCTGTCTCGTGTCGAGTCCGAACTACGACCCCAACCTTCTGGTGGGCACGGCGCGTCCAAAAAACTATGGCAAGTTGATTGCCGACCCGCAGAAACCGCTGTTCAACAGGGCGCTGCAGGCCGCCTATCCGCCAGGTTCCACTTTCAAGCTGGCAAACGGCCTCATAGCCCTTCAGGAACAGATTATAACCAATTCGAGCATATACTCATGCTCCGGCGGCGGCTACCGCATAGGCAGCCATGTGGTGCACTGCCACAACTGCGGAGGCCTCAACATATACAGCGCCATACAACGGTCGTGCAACACCTTTTTCTGCAGGGCATACTACAACATACTTTCCAACAGGGTGAAATACAAGAACATCGATGAGGCTTACACAGCCTGGTTAGAATATATGGAGTCGATGGGCTTCCTGAAGGTCTTCAACACCGACCTGCCCTACGAGCTTCAGGGCAGGATACCCTCGGCGGAGTATTTTGACAAAAAATACAACAACAGCTGGAACGGCAACACAGTTGTCTCGATGGGCATAGGGCAGGGAGAGGCCGCCGTAACTCCCCTGCAGATGGCTAACATGCTTGCCGTGATAGCCAACGAGGGTTACTACATACGACCGCATATCGTCAGGGCTATAGGCAAGAGGGACAGCCTGAACACGCAATTCAACGAGAAGATATATTCAAAGATAGAGCCGCGCCATTTCAGGACGGTGTTGCAGGGCATGAAGCAGGTGGTTACCGGCGGTACCGGGCGCGGCGCCCAGATCCCGGGCATCGAGGTTGCCGGCAAGACCGGCACAGCCCAGAACCCCCATGGCCGCGACCACTCCGTTTTCGCCCTGATAGCCCCCGCCAACGACCCGCAGATTGTGGTCTTCTGCCTCGTTGAAAACGGCGGCTTCGGAGCCACTGTGGCCTGCCCCATCGCCAGCCTCATGGCGGAATTCTACATAAACCGCAAAATAGAGCGCACCGACCTGGAAAAACGCATGAAAGAACTAAATATCAAGTAACTATGCCAAAACTCGACAATAAGATAACAAAAGGCTTCGATGTCAGACTTATAGGCTACTACCTCGCATTGGTTTTCATAGGGTGGATGACAATCTACTCGACGTGTTGCATACAAGGCGTGTCACTGCCGGTCTTCGACTTCTCGCAGCTCTATGGCAAACAGATGATATGGATAGCCACCTCTTTTGTCTTAGCCACTGTCATACTCCTCGTCGACGGACGGATAATACAGCACTACGCCTACTTCCTGTACCTTTTCTGCCTGTTCCTCATGGTTCTGGTGCTGTTCATAGGCGCGGAAATAAACGGCGCAAAGTCGTGGATAAAGATAGGCACGTTCAGCATCCAGCCCACCGAGTTCATGAAGTTCGCAACGGCTCTCACCCTGGCCAAGTTCATGCAGGAGGGCAAAACCGCGACCCAGAGGAGGTACATGTGGATCTGGCAGTTCCTCCTCATCATGATACCCGTTGTGGTGGTCATGCTGCAACACGACGCCGGTTCCGCGCTCGTGTTCGCGTCGTTCATAATCCTTTTCTACAGGGAAGGCCTCAGCAACGAATTCATCATCTTCGGAATCATCGCCGCCATCCTTGCAATAGTTACCCTCTTTCTCAACGAAATCTATGCAATAGGCCTCGCCTCTGTCGCTTTCATAGCAATCATGGTACTTGGCAGACTACAGAGGAAAAAATACGTCAGGAACATTCTGTTGTACGCTCTCAGCATCGCGTTTGTCTTTTCTGTCAACCTCTTCTACGAGAAAGGGTTTGAACCTCATCAGAAACAGCGCATCGACACCATTCTGGGAAAAACGTCTGACCCGTTGGGCGCCGACTTCAACCTCAACCAGTCAAAGATAGCGATAGGCTCGGGAGGACTTTTCGGAAAGGGCTATTTGAAAGGCACGCAGACAAAGCTTAAATTCGTGCCTGAGCAGAGCACCGACTTCATTTTCTGCGCCATCGGAGAGGAATGGGGCTTTTTCGGCACTCTTGTGGTTTTCGGACTTTACGGCGCTTTGATATTCAGGATTCTTAAACTTTCCGAGAAGAATAGAAACCCCTTTGTCCGGTATTATGGTTACGGAGTGGCGGGTGTCTTCATTGTACACTTCTTCATAAACATAGGCATGACGACCGGTATCCTTCCCATTATAGGCATTCCCTTGCCGCTTATAAGCTACGGCGGGTCCTCGCTCTGGGCCTTCACCATGATGCTCTTCTGTTTTATCAAATTCAACGACAATTGACGCTGCATCGTTCCAGCCTGCGCTTGCACCTGGCTGGCATTCACATAATCCCTGATTTGCATTGACAAACATCTCAATGCGTTTTCTCATTACTGGGAATACAACAAATAAAAAGCCACGGACAGAATACTGCCGTGACTTTCAATTTCAGCGCTATTACAGATTATTTCTGCTCGCCTTTAGGGCATTTGCCGCCTTCTTTAGAGCAGCCTTTGCCTTCACCTTTGTGGCATCCGGCTTTGTCGCCGCCCTTGCAGCAGCCTTTGCCTTCGCCCTTCTTGCAGCAACCGCCGCAGCCGGCAGCGTCAAAAGCGGCCTTCTTCTCGTCGATGGAGAGCTTGTCCCAGTTGTTCATAGCAGCTTCGAAAGCGGCTTTCTTGGCTTCCTGCTCTTTCTTCATCTCCTGCATCTTGTCGTAAGCGGCCTTGCGCTCGTTGAGGAGCTCTACCTTGCGGTCTTCTGCGATGTTCTCCCAGTTCTGCCAGTCCTCAGCAGCTTTCTTGCGGGCTTCGCATTCTGCTTTCTGCTCCTCGGTCATCTCCTTGCAGCAAGGTTTTTCCTTGTCACACTGCTCAGTGCCTTCCTTGGGCTGCTCGGTGGTGGCCTGGTTGTTTGTGCAAGCTGTGAATGTCATGCAGCCTGCCACTGCCAATAAAAGAAACAATTTTTTCATTTTTTTCTGATTTAATTAGTGAATTGAATTATTAAAAGGTTTTTATTTCTGCATTGTCGTGGGAATCATGTCTGCACGGGTGTATATCTCAGGTTTGAAATATTTCTTCATGAATTCCACCATGTCTTTCTTTGTGATTGAATTAACTGTCTCGTCGTATTCCGAAGGACTTGTCATAGGCATGTCGTTGACGATTTTACTGCTGATGTAGCCCAACCAGAAGCGGTTGGTCTGTATGTTCTTTGCACGTGTGCTCAGCATCTGCTTCTTGACGAGTTCCATAGTCTTTTTGTCCGGACCTTTCTTCTTGAAGTCGTTGAGAATTTTGAGACTTGCATCGGCGAGCTTGTCGGTTTTCTCCGGTGCGCAGCCGAGAAGAATCATCAGCGACATTTCCGGACGCGGCAGTTTGCTTGCACCCATCTGAACCATTGGAGAATATACATCACCCATTTTTTCGCGTACTATACGAACAAATTGGATGTCGAGAGCTTCTCCAACCATGTCTGCAATAATTGAATTTCTGTAACTCCAATCTATCGGATTTGTGATGTACATACCCATGTAACCTTGCTCTTCAGTGCCGGCATACACCGTCTGAGCAGAAGCTTTGTCAGGACGCGGCTTGAGGACGTTCACATTGTAGTTCTCTTTCTTTGCAGGTGTTGTCTTCATTGACCCGAGATAGAGTTCCACGAACTCCTTCATCTGCTTCTCGTCGTAGTTGCCCACGAAAAAGAAGTTGAAATCTGCCGGATTTGCGAAACGCTCCTTGTAGATCTGAACCGCACGGTCGAAGTTCACCTGGCTAAGGTATTTGTCGTCGTATGAGAACATCTGTTTCATATATGGATCGTGGCTCATGGCAGCATCAAGAAATTCGCCTAAGTATTTGTACATGGGCTGAGCTTGAATCATTTTCAATTGCTCCTTGGTTTCGTCCATAACAAGTTCAAAGGCATTGGGGTCGATACGTGGATTGGTGAAGAATGCGTTTAGGTACTGGAAGAAGAATTCCAGGTCTTTAGGTGTTGAAGAACCGCTGAATCCCTCCGAGAGAAGGCTGATATTAGGAGAAATGCCAACAACTTTGCCCTTCATCTTCTTGGTGAGTGTGTTGAAGTCGAGGCCTGCGATACCGCCGCGGTCGATTATGTCGGCTGCAAAGTCGGCTGATGCCAAGTCTTTCACGTCATAAAGCGATTTTCCTCCCTTGCTCGTCGCAGAGAACAGTATCTCGTCGTTTTTATAGTCCGTCTTCTTCAGATAAACTGTGATTCCATTGGAAAGTGTCCACTTCTCTGCGCCAACAGCGTCTATTTTTTCGATGTTTGTTATCTTGCCCGGTTTGAGTGTCTCCTTTTCAAGGATTTCCTGGTCTTTGTAAGTGTCAACGTATGGAGCCACGTTTGCCAAAGACTTGTCGTTTATAATGTTGAGAATCTCATTCTTGGAAGGCACGTTCACGCCCTCTTTCTCCGGAGCGGTAACAAGCACCACGATATTGTCTTCAGTAACCCAGTTCTTGGCCAAAGCGTTGATTTCATCGATGGTTATGCCTTCTATCAGCTTCTTGGCGTATGTGTTCTCGCGTTTTGCACCGGGGATGGGATCGTTGCGGAGGAAATTGTTGATATACTGGCTTGCAAAGCGCGCCGACTCGGTCTTATCAACTTCCTTGGCAGCGCGGTCGTAGTCCTCAAGGATTTCCTCTTTTGCACGGTCGAGTTCGGTCTGCAGGAAACCGTACTTAAGCACGCGGTTGTCTTCCTGCAACAATATCTTCAAAGCCTCAGGAATGCGGTTTTCCTTTGCAATAGCCTGGGAACCGTACATATCAGTGTTGCCGATGAAATTGCCGTAACCGGCCGAAGCGTCTATGAACGGACATTTCGGATCCTGTGTCATTTCTGAGAAACGGGCGTCATACATGGTATTGTAGAGGTCAATGCAGAGTTGCTTGCGGAAATCGCCGATGGTCTTCATCGCAAAATGCGGGTGCTTGCGGATAAGCATGATCTGGTTTCCTGTGGCCTCTTTGTCAGTGCATACAGCAACCAAAGGCTCCTTGTTTGCAGCAATACCGTAGGTCTCTTTCTTGCGAGGGTTCTGCTTTGCCGGTATGTTGCCGAAAACAGTCTTGACCTTCTGTTCAACTTCCTTCACATTGATGTCGCCAACAACAATCACAGCCTGCAAGTCAGGACGATACCAATCACTGTAGAAATCTTTAATCACTTGATAGTCGAATGTTTGAAGAATGCTCAACAAACCTATAGGCATACGGTCGGCGTAGCGGGAGCCTTTCATGAGGATAGGCCAGTATTCCTTGCGCATACGGTCGTCGGCACCGAGTCCGAGACGGTATTCCTCTATAATCACGCCGCGTTCCTCGTCAATCTCCTTGTTGTCGAAGAGGAGGCCGTGAGCCCAGCCTCTCAATATTTTGAGGCCAAGGTCGATGTTAGCGGGGTCGTCAAGCGGCATGGGAATCATATATACCGTTTCGTCGAAGCTTGTGTAGGCGTTGAGGTCCGCGCCAAACACCACGCCCTTGCCACGCAGATGGTCAACAACGCTGTTGCTCGGGAAACCCTCTATACCGTTGAAAGCCATGTGCTCTGTGAAGTGGGCGAGTCCCTGCTGGTCGTCGTTCTCCTGGTTGGAGCCGGCGTTAACGGCGAGACGGAACTCCACGCGGTCTTTCGGATAAGTGTTGCGACGGATATAGTAGGTCATGCCGTTATCGAGCTTGCCTATCGTTACATTCGGATCCGCCTTGATGGGATCGTTCAGATTCAGATCATTACCTTTCTGCGCAAAAATTGTTACCGCGCTGAAAAGAATCATCGTTAACATTAAAATCTTCTTCATAAACTCTATTTTTTTGATTATTTGTCTTATTATTTCAACTTGGAGAGTTGCTCTTTTATAATCCTGATCTTTTCTTCTGCATCGGATTGCTTTTTACGCTCCATTTCCACAACCTGTTGCGGGGCGCTGTTCACAAAACGCTCGTTTGAAAGCTTCTTGAGAACGTTCTGGAGGAAACCTTCAGCGTATTTCAGGTCGCTTTCCAGCTTCTTTATTTCCTCGGCGGCATCTACAAAACCCGTCAGAGGCACTGAATACTGGACATTGTTCTCGATGAAAGAAGCCCCGTCAACGTCGCAATTGCCCTTGTATTCTATGTTTTCTATATTGCACAATTTTGCTATGACCGCGTCGAATTCAGGTTTGCAAGATTCCTGATCTGCATAAACGTTTAATCTCAGCGCGTGCTTTTGGGCTATGTTTTTCTCGTTGCGGACCCTGCGCACCTGCTCGATGACCTTGCGCGCATTTGCGAACTCGTCAAGGAGTTTTTGGTCTGTGTCTGCGATTTCCGGCATTGCCACAAGCATTATCGTCTCTTTTTCTGAACGCTCGCGCAGCGAATGCCACAGCTCTTCGGTGATGAACGGCATAAATGGGTGGAGAATTGTCATTAATTTCTCAAACACATCAACGATTTCTTTGTAAGTTTTACCGTCGATGGGCTTCTGGTATGCCGGTTTTACAACTTCGAGGAAACAGGAGCAGAAGTCGTCCCAGATGAGCTTGTAGATGGACATCAGGGTTTCGGAGAGGCGGTAGCGCTTGAAGTTCTCCTCCACTTCGGCCAGGACCTCGTTGATTCTGTTCTGCATCCACTTCACCGCAGTGGCGGTGTGCAGCGGCTGTTCAATTGTTGCATCAATCTCCCAGCCTTTAACCAACCTGAAGGCGTTCCAGAGCTTGTTGCTGAAGTTCCTGCCCTGCTCGCAGAGCGACTCGTCGAAGAGCAAGTCGTTGCCTGCCGGCGAGCTCAACAGCATTCCGAAGCGCACACCGTCGGCACCGTATTTTTCCATCAACATAATCGGGTCCGGCGAGTTGCCGAGCTGCTTCGACATCTTGCGGTGCAGCTTGTCGCGCACGGTGCCGGTGAAATACACGTCCTTGAACGGTATCCGGCCGCGCCACTCCATTCCGGCCATTATCATGCGCGCCACCCAGAAGAAGATGATGTCGGGGGCGGTTATCAGCGCGGATGTCGGATAATAGTACTTTATCTCCTCGTTGTCGGGGTTCCTGATTCCGTCGAACACCGACAAGGGCCACAGCCACGAGGAGAACCATGTGTCCATCACGTCCTCGTCCTGTTGCAAATCATTGATTGTAAGGCTGAGTTCCGGATATTTTTGCCGTGCGATGTTCAGGGCCTCGTCGGCGTTGTGAGCCACCACGAACTCTCGGTTCGGCAGATAGTACGCCGGAATGCGGTGTCCCCACCACAACTGGCGGCTTATGCACCAGTCTTTGATGTTCTCCATCCAGTGGGCGTATGTGTTCTTGAACTTTTCAGGGTAGAAGTTTATGTCGCCGTTCATCACAGCGTCCAACGCGGGTTTGGCCAGTTCTCCCATCTTGCAGAACCACTGCATGGAAAGTTTGGGCTCTATAACTTCGTTGGTGCGCTCCGAAAAGCCGACCTTGTTTACATAATCTTCAATTTTCACAAGGTTTCCCGCCTTTTCAAGCATCGGAATTATGGCCTCGCGCGCCTCGAAACGGTCCATACCGACAAGGAACTGCGCCTTTTCGCTCAGCGTTCCGTTGTCGTTGAAGATGTTGATGGTCTCGAGATGGTGCTTAATGCCGAGGTTGTAGTCGTTGATGTCGTGGGCGGGGGTGATTTTCAGTGCGCCGGTGCCGAACTCACGCTCAACATACTCGTCGTAAATCAACGGTATTGAGCGGTTCACGAGCGGAACAATGGCGCGTTTGCCCTTGTACTTGGCGTAGCGCTCGTCGTCGGGGTGCATACAGATGGCCGTGTCGCCGAGTATTGTCTCAGGGCGCGTGGTGGCGATGGTGATGTATTCATTGTCTTCACCTTCAATACGGTAGCGCACGTAGTAGAGCTTCGACTGTAGTTCCTTGTATATCACCTCCTCGTCGGAGACGGCTGTCAAGGCCTTTGGATCCCAGTTCACCATGCGCACGCCGCGGTAAATCTTGCCCTTGTTGTACAAATCCACAAACACGTCTATTACAGCCTCCGACATATCCGGGTCCATCGTGAACTTGGTGCGCTCCCAGTCGCAGGAGGCGCCGAGCTTGCGCAGCTGCTTCAGGATTATGCCGCCGTATTTCTCCTTCCACTCCCAGGCGTGCTTCAGGAACTCCTCTCGTGTGAGGACCTTCTTGTCGATGCCCTGTTCCTTGAGGTAGTTAACCACCTTGGCTTCCGTAGCGATGGAGGCGTGGTCGGTGCCGGGCACCCACACGGCGTTGAAGCCCTTCATGCGGGCGCGGCGCACCAGCACGTCCTGTATGGTGTTGTTGAGCATGTGCCCCATGTGCAGCACGCCTGTGACATTTGGCGGCGGAATAACTATCGAATACGCGGGCCTGCTGTCAGGTTCCGAATGGAAAAATCCGTTCTTGTTCCAGAAGTCATACCATTTGTCCTCAACTGCAACAGGGTCGTATTTTGTGTTAATTTCTGCTGACATTTTAATATATTAAATTGATAATCAACATTTTATCATTATTTTTGTACAAAATGCACAATTTGGCAAATATAGCATTTTTATCTTTTCCTTCAATTTTTCATAATATCAATCCACGGCAAACACACCAAAATTTGCAGCAGATTGATAGTAAATGGAAGCTGGCTGAGTTAGATGTTGAAAAAATGCTACGATTAAGGATGAACTGAATGTACTCGAAGTCAAATTAAATATATATTTGCAATCTAAATAATTACGCAATATTATGTCTATAAAAGAGTCTCGTAGCATCAGTTTTTCGGAATTATCCCTTTTAGTTTTGTAATTTTGTATTTTTTGCTGGATTTTTATTATATTCAATGTAAATAAGTATAAATGTCAAAAAGCAAATATTGATTATGGCAAAAATTTTGAAAATTGAAGAACTTGTTAATAAAAGCATGGACAACAAAACCTTGAATGAGTCTCGTATTGGAGACAATGTTGAGTATAAAGGACATACAATTCATATAGAATGTTATCATATGGATAATTCAAACAGATTTAGACTTCATAAAGAAAAACATTGATTTGATTTGGGGAATTTTGCAAGACGGATATAGCGATATGGGTGGATTTAAGGGTTATGAGTCAAAAAGTGACTTGTTGAAAAAATCAACAATGGTAAAACTTTGGATTAACTTCAGCCATTTTCTTTCTTTACTTTCTTTGAAAACCCCAAAGAAAGTAAAACAAAGAAAAGGTTTGCGCTGAAGAAATATTTTCTAAAAATGGGGAAACCTTTACGCTAAAGCTGCGAATAAATGAGCATAATAAAAGCTTGCTTTTATTATCGAATGTGAGCAGCTTATTAAAAATTGCTAAACTCATTC
>CADBQG010000049.1 GCA_902796805.1 uncultured Bacteroidota bacterium | reverse complement strand
GCTGCACACTTACGACGCATTTGCGTTGAAGAGCTATGAAAAGTGGGTTGACGAAGGCTACAACACCTCACAATTCAACGCACTGCCAGCTGGCTTATACAATGCAACTGTCAACCGTTGTGAAGGTCTGCTTTCAGAAGCATGGTTCCATGGAGATTCTAACAACTCGGCGTTCTGCATACAATACAAATGTTGCCGTACAACATTGAACAAGGCTGCAGGAAACAACGCCTACAGTGTTCGCTGCGTGAAGGACGTTCACTAAGATTTGCATAGCATAAGCAAAAACAGGTTGCAACGCGCGTTGCAACCTGTTTTTTTATTGATGCTTGTTGAAGATGTCCCTGTGTTTTTGCAGGACTTTTCTACTGTTCTCTCGCGAACTTTTTCTCGAGCGACACTTCGTGGTAGATCTGTGTGATGATTTCTTTGGTGTACAGCGGGAAGTCGGCTTTCATCATCCAGTCGTAGTATGCGGGTTCCGTCTTGAAGACCTCGTTGACGGTTTTGCCCTTGTATTTGCCGAAGTTGAACGCGGGACGCTGGTGCGAATCCATCACAATGTGTCCGGCAAGATCCACGGTCGGGCGGTCAGTTGTGAACTCGCTCAGGGCCTTCACGTCGTTTCTTATGGGCGTTGTCTTGCGTTTCGATTTGGGTTCCTCGTATTCCACGCCGTCGTATTTGTCGAGTTGCGCTTTCAGCACCTCGTAGGTGGCCTTCGTGTCGGCGCTGGCGTGATGGGCATCGGCGAGGTTGCCGCCGCAGTAGAACTTGTAGGCTGCCACGAGGTTGCGGGGCTCCATCTTGTGGAAGATGTTCTGAACGTCCACAAGGTATCGGTTCCGGAGGTCGAAACGGCGGCCGCAGCGCAGGAACTCTTCCACCAATAGCGGCACGTCGAACTTGTTGGAGTTGAAGCCTGCGAAGTCGGCATCGCCTATGAATTCCAGCAGGTCGTCGGCAATCTGCGCGAAAGTGGGTTTGCCAAGCACATCCTCGTCGTAAATTCCGTGGATTGCCGAGACCTCTTCCGGTATCGGGATTTCCGGGTTAATTATCTCGGTGCGGGTGATTTCAGTGCCGTCGGGCATCACCTTGATCATTGAAATCTCAACTATCTTGTCTTTCCCCACGTTGAGGCCTGTGGTCTCTAAATCGAAGAATATCAGTGGGCGCGTAAGGTTCAGTTTCATACTTATCGTTTTATTATTTTTTCTGTCTTTACAAATTTGCCGTCGATGTATATTTTGATGAAATATATGCCTGAAGGGAGTCTTTTGAGTGAGAATCCATTGTTGCCGACATCTCCGGAATCCAGAATCTGGCCGAAGGCGTTGAACAGCTCTGCTCTTGTGTTCGGGCTGTCAGACTTCACGAACACGCGGTCTGAGGTCGGGTTCGGGTAAACAGTGATATTCTCTGTTTCATTGTGGTTAATTCCGGAATGGTCGAATGACTTGCCCACGACTGCGCGTATCATGGGTGCGCCTTTGTAGAACGATTCGTTCCACAATGCGGCTGTTTTGTAGAAGAACTTGCCGCGGGCGTCGCTGTTCTGGTCGAAGCCGATGTTGAGCTGAACGTCATGGTTCTGGAAGAAGCCCACGTAGAAAGTGCCAGAGACTGCCATTGGCTCCTCGAGGTAATATGTAACGAAGTCTTGGAATTCGCGGGCGTATCCCGGCAGTTGCGATGGCAGTTCGTAGAGCACGTTGCCGGGCTCGCCGCCGTCCTCGTCCCATACCATCAGCGTGAAGTAGTCAACGTTCTCGTCGTCGAGAGTCCTGTTGAACCACATTCTCACCGCTTGCAGCGTGTCGGGCTCGGCGAGGGTGAATTTCACGGCGAATGAAGCCTGCGGGTTGGTCATTGTTGAAAGAAGGCAGTATCCGGCCTCGGCGGTGCCGTCGTCGTAGGCGTAGTAGTTGTAGAACTTCTGTTCCACCACGCAGGTGTCGTTCCTCGGACACTCGTCGTTTATACCCACCATGCCGTATGTGTGAGTGACAGTGAACAACGCGCTGTCGGCGCCGTCATATACAATCTCTGCGCCAATGTCGGGAAAGGCGTGATATGGATAGGTGTGCAGTCCGCCGTCATAGTAGGGCGCGGCGTTCTCGTTGTTGGCGGGGTAGGTGAAGATTTCCTGCTGCCTGTTCTTCACAATGTTGTAGGTGTAATATGTGTTCTGTGTTGCGTTCGAGTTGTTGCACAATTCGTTGTAGAACTTCTCCGCAAGGTCTGACGGGCGGAACTGCCGCCAGGGCATCGCCCAGTATTCCTCCAGCATTGAAGTCGAGGGACTTACGAACGCTACATCGTAAGGAAAAACGTCGTCGTGTCTTCTGCCCGAGTTGAGCCTTATGTAGTCGATGTTCCATTGGTCGCAGTTGCTCGACCATCCCACTATGGTGTTTCCGTTCCACGAGTCGATGTCGAGGGAGGCGTAGTTCCTGAAGCGGAACTGGAAGTTGTTGCGCAGGTACTGCTCGTCGGTGATGGGTATCATCACCTGCCTGAAATATTGGAGCGGGTTCTCGTAGAGCCATTCGTCAAGGCTGAAACCCTCTGTGGACCATACCTCGTTCCATACGAATTCTTCCACGAAGATGGAGTCGGCAGGAATCATGATGACCTGTCCGGTGTACACGTCGCTGTCGAGATAGTAGAATGTTCCTGGAAAGAAAGGGTTTTCGATGGAGTCGCCCATGGAATAGGGTTTCTCCACGATGTATTCACCGTAGATGAAACCTCCGAACACGATGTTGCCGGTGGAGTATCCGAACTCAAGCACCAATTTGTCGGAGTGCTCAGGTGTGTCGCCAATCCTCTCCCAGGCGTTCGACGGGTAGGTCTTGCTGCCGCCGCCGGGCTGGAAGTAGAAGCTGAAGTAAAGGGAGTCTGACGGCAGCATTCTGCGGTGGTAGAAGAAGTTGCTGTCAAGTCTTATCGGCCGCGATGTGAGCGTGTCGGCGGGGAAGGGGCTGCTCGAAGCGTGGGGGTAGATTTCGCCGCGCTCGTTGATGGCATCCAATGTTGCCACCCCCGTGGAAGGCGGGAATATGGCGAAGCCGGTGTTTACAAATGCCTGGCGGTCTTGCCAGAGTTCAGGGTTTGGATACCCGGTCTGGCCGGAGAAATCCTCCAAAAATGGAAGCCTCAACGCCTGTCCGTTTCTGTCAATCTGCTTTTTCCTCGATTCTTTGAAGATATGCGGATTGGAAGCCAGTCCGGTGAGGATTTCCTGCGAGTTGCAGACTATCGGGAGCAACAGCAAGATGAAAACGGTTGTTCTTTTTACGATATTCATGATTTTTTGTCTGTAATGGTTTTACTGGATTTCTTCGGTCTGCCCCTCTTCGGCCTCTTCCGGCAGGTCGCCTATGTTCTTGCCCACAACGAGCGTTATCTTGTCGCCCTGGCGCACCTCCTTCCCGGCTGAAACTGTGTGCCCGTTGTAGAGGACTTCAAGGACGACGTTTTCGTAGGGACTTGGCTTCTCGATGACTTTGTCGAGTACCAATTTCTGCGACTCGAGCATAATCTGTGCCTGTCGCAGCGAAAGGTCGCGGAGCTCGGGCATCTTCACCATTGGGGGCTGTGAGGCGGCAAGCGTGAGATAGACTTTCCGTCCGTTCTTGACCTTCTCGCCGGGCAGCGGGTTCTGTTTTAGTACAGTGCCGGGTTCGGCGTTGCGCTCGTAGATCTCGTCGTTCACAACGAAGACAAAGCCCTCGCTTGTGCCCTTTTGTATGAGTTCGTCGGCCGAACGCCCCTTGAAGTCGGGCATTTCAACCTCCCTGCCATGCCGGGTGAAAAACCGGAGAAGCAGTACCGTCAGGAAGAAAATCACGACGGAAAGCCCTATTGCCAGCAGAATATGGAAGAGCAGGCCGTTCTTCGACAGAGTCTTTTTTTGTGTCTTTTTGTTTGTACCCATCACTTAGTAGTGACAAATTGTTTTGTTAATAATTCTAAACGGCAAAGATACAATTTAATTTTGAATGGATAAAATCATATTTTTGCAGCTGTTATTTAAGTCGCTTATATGAGAATAACAATTGTAGGTTGTGGCAATTCCGGGCTGGTTCATGCCGCCAAGTTGATAGAGGGCGGTCATGAGGTGGGTCTTCTGAAAACGTCTGACACGGTGAATTCGCCGTTCTTCGACCTTATGTGCGGGGAAGGAGGTTTCAATGTCAGGGACGAGACCAACGGCGGACATGTCTTCTTCGCCAAGCCTGAGTTCATAACGCGAGATGCCGCGAAGGCGGTGCGCTTCGCTGACGTGATAATGGTGATGACCACAACGCTCCGGCATGAGCATGTGGCCAGGTTGATTTCGCCGTATGTGTCCGACGGCCAGTTGATAGCCTTGGTGCCCGGCTATATGGGAAGCCTGATCTTCAAGAAGCATATAAAGAAGAAAGTTGTTTACAGTGAATGGGAGACAACGGCTTACAACGGGCGCATCGTGGACTCGCTGTATGTGAGAATAACGTTCCATAACCCGCGAAACGCGGTATCAGTGTTGCCCTCAAGCTGTTCCGCCGATGTCTTGCCGGTGTTCCAGCAACTTTTCGGCAACACCCGTTACCTTCGCAGGAACATTCTCGAGTCGGCGCTGCACAATCCCAACATGATAGTGCATCCCATCGGCATAATCTTCTCGGCGGCCAGGATTGAGCATAGCGGCGGCGAGTTCTGGATGTACAAGGAGGCCTTCACACCGTCGGTCGTCAACGTCATCAACGATTTCGACGAGCAGAAGAACAGGGTGCTTGCATCGTTCGGATGCGAACCGCTCAACTACTTCGACGCAGCCAAATGGCGCAACGAGGAGGACCTCACACTCGACTCCATGGCGGTGTTCAGGTCTTTTGCACAGGCCGCCAACAAGGGGCCGGCGTCGGTACGGCACCGCTATCTCCTCGAAGATGTCCCCAACGGCCTCGGACTTTTCTCATCAATAGGAAGGGTTGTCAACGCTGACACATCCATCGCCGACTCTATCATCACGCTTGCCGGATCGTTGGTGCAGAAGGATTTGAAGAGCGAGGCCCGTACAGTGGAATATCTGTTGGAAAAGGATAAAGTAACACGAGACGACATTCTCGCAGCCATAGTCTGACAGATGGAAGAGAACCTGAAAAGTAAGACCGTTTCCGGAATGATGTGGAGTGCCGTTGGAAAGGTGGGTACGCTCACCATCAATTTCATCTCCAATCTTGTGCTTGCCAGGCTTCTGATGCCTGAGGATTTCGGGTGCATAGCGATGCTCTCCATATTTCTTGCCGTGTCGAACATTTTCATACAGGGAGGCCTTGGGGCCGCTCTGATACAGAAAAAGGAGGCCGACGATGCCGACTACTCGACGGTTTTCTATTGGAACCTGACGTTTTCCGCTGTTTTCTATGCAATACTCTATCTGATAGCCCCCTGGGTTGCCGACTATTACGGTCTAGGGCTTCTGAAGCCGCTGTTGAGGGTGCAGAGCGTGGTGCTTGTGATACAGTCTCTTGCAATAGTGCAGTACACCAAATTGCAGAAGCAGATGAATTTCAGGGCTTTGGCCATCAGGAACATCGCTGCCGCGGCGGCAGGCACTGCGGTGTCGATACCTTTGGCCTTTGCAGGTTTCGGGGCGTGGAGCCTTGTGGCCTCCGCCATAACCGCAGCGGTGGTCAATGTCATACTGTTATGGTTGCTCAGCCCATGGCGGCCAAGGCTCGTGTTCAGCTTCAGTTCGCTGAAAGAACTTTTCAGCTTCGGCGGACTCATGCTTCTCTCTTCCCTGACAGAGACGCTATACACGAATCTGCAGCAGCTGATTATAGGCAAGAGGTTCTCCGCCGACATGTTGGGACAGTTCTCTCAGGCGAAGAAACTGGAGGAGATACCTGTGGCCGGCCTGGCGTCGATAGTTAACGACGTTACTTTCCCTGCATTCTCCAAGCTTCAGGACGACAAGGAACGGCTGCTTGCGGGAGTGAGGAAGAGCACTGCGGCGTTGGCATTCCTCAACTTCCCGATGATGGTACTGCTCGCTGTAATAGCCGAACCGCTGATATTATTGCTATATGGCGGGAAATGGCTGCCATCAGTGCCATATTTCAGAATTCTCTGCCTCGCCGGCCTCATATATTCGATAAACACTCTTAACACAAATGTGATAAAGTCGTTGGGCGAGGGGAAGATCTATTTTCTGCTCCAAATAACAAAGCGTGTGATAGGGATCGCCATGATATTCGCCGGCATTAGGCTCGGCATCTACGGACTTCTGTTCGCCGTAGCCGGGGTTTCATACATTAGCTTCTTTATCAATACTGTGGCAAACCGACGGCTCATAAACTACGGCCTTGCCAGGCAGGTGCGCGACATGCTCCCGGCTTTCATGGTCAGTGCGGTGTCGGGCGCCGCTGCATTTGCGGTTAGTTTCACAAATTTGCATGTGTACGTTGTAATGTCATTGCAGATTTGTATCTTTGCCGCGATTTACCTGACCCTGTCAGGAATGCTGGATATTGATGGATTCCGTACTTACAAGTCAACTATTACAGATTTTATCAAGAAAAAAAGACAATAAATGCAACTTCGCCCAACATACAACACCATTTTCAGGTATCTGATGACGGCTATGTCGCCACGATTGGCAATAAACGTCCTTTTCAGGATGTGCCATCACAGGTGGCCCGATCTTGAGAATCCTAAGACATTGGATGAGAAAATCCAATGGATGAAACTCAATTACTATAATGGAAACGACTTGGTGAAGAGGTGTGCCGACAAGTGGGCGGTTCGCGGCTACGTAAAGGAGTGCGGACTGGAGCACATATTGAACGACGTGGTGGCGGTGTATGAGGATCCAGGCGATATTAAATGGGAGGAGCTGCCCGACAGATTTGTGCTGAAGTGGAACTTCGGCAACGGCGGGAATGTGGTCTGCACCGACAAGAGCAAACTCGACACGGCCGCCGCCGCCAGGGATCTCGGGCGTTTCAAGAAGGTGAAGTTCCACCTCCTCGCCGCCGAGCCGCAGTATGACGTTGAAAAGAAACTCCTGATTTGCGAGAAGTTCATCGAAACCGCCGACGGATTGCCGCCTGTGGACTACAAGATATACTGTTTCAACGGCAAGGCCGCCTACGTGCTGTGCTGCATCGGCCGATCTGAAGGGAAAAAACCTGAGTTTTACTTTTTCAACAGGGACTGGCAGCTCCAGCGCCTCAACAGGCAGGGTAAGGCCGCCCCCGAAGGGTTCTCGGTGCCAAAACCCCAAGGAATAGACATGCTGTTCGATTATGCGGAGACGCTTTCGAGGCCTTTTCCGTTCGTGCGCGCCGACTTCTACCTCGAAGACGGAAAAGGATATTTCGGAGAACTCACCTTCACGCCAAGCGGCGGCTTCGACTATGGAAGACTTCCCGAAAGCGACCTTCTTTTCGGCAGTATGGTGGAACTTCCTGCCGGTAGCGCATCCAAATCGGAAAACAACCCTACAGTATCATGAAGGAGAAAGCAGCGAGAATATTGGTCGTGGCGATAATGGTGGTGTCCACCATGATGTTCTTGCCGTGGGTTTATATGACTGGCATCTATTACATTGCACGTTACATTGTGATGGCAATGACAATGGCTGCCATTTGTCTTTGTTTCTCCCTGTCGGACACCCTTTCCGTGAGATTTGTGCGACTGCTGGCTCTCACTATTGCGTGCATGTTGCTTTTGCGTGTCTTCCTTCCTATAAGAGTCAACGACATAACCCAGCTTGCGATAACTTTGCTAACAGTGATGATAGGCACATGCCTTTCTTTCGGAGAACGCGAGTGGAGTTCCTTGCTCTTCTACTACACACTTTGCATCTCGGCAGTTACTATTTGCAACTGTCTGGTTTTTGCCGGAAATCTGAAAATACCTGAATACTACATGGTTAACGAAGGAAAGAACCAGATTGGCGCTATGCTTGCAATAGGTTCGGCTGCCTGTTTCCATTTCGGTATGAAACTCATGGACAGGAGGGTGCAACTATTGTCGGCGGCCTTCCTCGCCGCGCTTTGCATCATACTGATACGTGCGAGGTCGGATTTCTTCGCTCTGGTGGCCGTGGCGCTGTTGGTTACAGTCAAGGACGCATCTTGGAAGTTCAAGCCTTCGGTCGCGAACATCCTTACGGTGCTGGCGGTGACAATGTCGATGGTGATTCTTTACACTGCCTTTTTAGGAGACAACATGCACACATTCATGTTCGGCGGGAAAAACAGTTCCACATTCAACGAGATAACCTCGCACCGTTGGACCAGGAACCAGCAGGGAATAGATATTTTGATTCATCACAACACCACTGTGGATGACATCAGAAGCCATGCCAAGATTCCGTTTATCCACAACTATCCGCTTCTCCACGTAGTGAGATACGGACTCTTCTCACTGCCGTTGCTCGCGTTCTACTTTTATTTTGCGGGAAGCACAGTGTTTGAACTCTTCCGTAAAAGGAAGTCAGACGTAACGCAGATAGGCTGGGTGGTCTGCTCGATACCGCTCATCATCAGCCTCGCGGAGCCCAACTTTCCGTACGGTCCCGGGTTGGTGCAGCTTCCGGCGTTCCTGCTTCTCGGCTTCTCGCTGCGCCCGCGAAAAGTTCACCATGTGAAGAGCCAAAATGAAAGCAGAGTCCTGCATATCTGTAACGATTTCAACAATAGCAAGGTACACACAAGTCTTTATAGGGAATTGGATCAAATGGGCGTTGAGCAGACAGTTTTCGTCCCTATGAGGATGGGGGCTGGCGAAAACAACGGCTTTGAGTCTGAAAACACGAAGATAATATACTCCCGTATATTGCGGCCGCTCCACAGGCTGTTTTTTTTCCATAAGGTTGAAAGAACAGTGAGGGAGATTGAGAAGAGTGTTGACTTTGAAAACATATCTGTCTGCCATGCTACCACGTTGTTCAGCGACGGCATGGTGGCGTGGGAACTCAACAGAAGACACGGAATCCCTTATATTGTGGCAGTGCGCAACAGCGACATAAACGCATTCCTCCGCTATATGCCTCACCTGTGGTGGTGCCACAGAGCGGTTCTGGAAAACTCGGATAAGGTTGTCTTTGTTACTCCGTCTTTGAAAAACCGGCTTCTTGGGCACTGGACCCTGTACGGAATCAGGGATTGCGTAAGCGATAAAGCAACGGTGATTCCCAACGGCGTTTCGCCGTATTGGATCGACCACCAGGCACGAAAAGACAAGGCAATGCATTCCGACAACATTCTGTTTGTGGGCAATATGACGCCTAACAAGAATGTTATGCTGCTCGCCGAGGCGGTGCTGGAACTCAGGAAAACTCGACCAGACGTTCACCTCGACATTGTTGGCGACGGCGGTCGCGATGAGAAGAGGGTGCTTGCCCTGGCCGCGCGCCATCCCGAAACGATAACCTGCCACGGCAGGGTGACCGACCCAGACACAATGCGCAGGATTTATGAAAAGAACGACATTTTTGCGATGGTGTCAAAGTCAGAGACTTTCGGTCTGGTCTATATAGAGGCGCTTTCGCAGGGGCTTCCGGTTGTTTGGAGCCGCGGCGAGGCCATCGACGGTATGTTCGCGAAAATGGTTGGCGAGGCCGCCGACCCCCGCGACACGAAGGATATAGAGGCGAAAATCCTCAAGATCCTTGAAAACTACAAAGACTACGAAGACCTTGAGAACGTTGAACTTGAGTCGTTCAGATGGTCGAAGATAGCACCTGTGTACTCATCTCTTTATAAGTTTAAAACCAGCAGATAACCGCCATGCTTTCAATTGTTTGTCCGGTTTATAATGAAGAGAGGCACATTGACGGCTGCATTGAGTCGGTTTTGAGCCAAGACTACCCAAAAAGCGACTTGGAGGTGATTTTTATTGACGGAGGCAGTGAAGACAAGACGCCTGCGATAATTCACGGTTATTGTGAAAAGTTTCCGTTCATACGCTTGTTGCACAATCCGAGGAAAATCGCGCCGGCGGCGCTTAACATAGGGGTTGAGGCAGCCTGCGGCGACATCATTATGAGGATTGACGCGCACGCCAAATACCCGCGCGACTATTTCTCGGTTCTAACTGCCAAGCTGGCTGAGCACGACGCGTGGAATGTGGGAGGGGTGTGCCGCACGCTCCCCGCCGACAACTCGCATGTGTGCAGGACCATTGCCTTCGCCATGAGCTCTCCGTTCGGAATGGGCAACTCTTTGTTCAGAATCGGTGCGCAAAAGGAGATGAAAGCCGACACCGTGCCGTTCGGGTGTTTCCCGCGCAAGGTGTTCGACGAGGTCGGACTCTTCGACGAGGAGCTTGTGAGGAACCAGGACGATGAGTTCAACGGCAGGATAATTCAAAAAGGCGGTTCAATATGGCTGATTCCCGATGTTGTTGTGGACTACTATGCCCGGAAAAGCATACCGAAGGCAGCAGTCATGTTCTACCAGTACGGCCTTTTCAAGCCCTTGGTGAATAAAAAACTCAGGAAACCGGCTACAGTAAGACAGTTCTTTCCGCCGTTTTTCGTTGCGGGACTGCTTGCCGGTGCTGTCTTGAGCATCTTCAGCAAGGCTGCGGCTTGTCTGCTGCTGTCGATTATGGCGTTCTATTTTCTCATGGCTGCGGTCTTTTCCACGAAAAAGACAAGACACATAATAGAAATTCTTCTGATGTGCCTTGTCTTTTTCGTAATACATGCCGGTTATGGCGTCGGCTACTGGATGGGAATCTTCAAGTTGATGTCCAACAAGAGGATTTCAGCGGAGTCGAACCATTAGAAGGTGTATCCTATCTTTGCCTCGATGCCGCCGCAGAAGTCGCCGCTGGAGGGCAGTGTCCTGAAGAAGAGTCCTGCCGTGAACGACAGCGCCCTGAAGGTGAAGCCGCTGGCTACAGTGCCGTAGAGCCCGAAGCCGTGGCGGTGGTCGGTGCGCCACATCCACTCGTAGTGGTCGATGTCGCCGTTAACGAATACGGGCAGATTCTCCCGTATGTCCTCGTCCCAGAAGTGCGCCGAAGCCCCCAATCCGATGTTTATGAGAGGCGTGAGCTTCTGTCCGCGGTTGAAGTAATGCCTGTAGTTCAGGAACATGGGAACCTCTTGAACGCCGCCCACTTCGCTGATGTAGGCTCCGTAGCCAACCCCGATGCCTATCGCGTCGTTGTTCTTTATCTTCACGCCGTTGATGAAAACGCTTGAGAAGCCAACCTTTTTCCCAATGAAGAAACCGTACTCGTTGATGAAGTTGTAGGCCACCTTTTTCTGCTCGGGCTGCGTCGTCTGGGCCGAAACACCGACTGCCGCGACTAAAATCGTGCAAAAAAGCGCACCTGCGAACGAAATCCAAATCTTTTTCATAAACTGATTTTTTCTGCAAAAATAATTATTTTTCGTATCGGTGAGTAAATTTCGTAGATTTGCCAAGTTTTTGTTCAAGACAAAGAGTAAATCATGAATAAAGTTTACATAGTTGTTGTTTTGGCCTGCTTCACACTCTCTCTGTCAGCTCAAAATCTGTCAAAAGGGATCTTCTCTTCACAAATTAAAACTCTCACTGCTATCGAAGAGACGCTTGTTGCCCGCCAAAACAGGAGTTTTTCGGAAAAACTCGACAGCATCACGTTGAGTTATGGATCTAAAATCATCTTCTATTACAATGAAACTCTGGAGGTCACAAGGACGTCAACTGTCATGCCGGGCGTTTCAGGCCCCCTTGTTCTGAACAGAGACTATACTTTCGACCAGTTTGGCAATGTCACTTGTTTGATTGAATCAGGCGACTCCGAGAACAGAAAAAGCCTCTATTACTATTCTGATGACGGAATTTATATTGTCAGCAAAATGGTCTATAAGATTAAGGATGGAGACTGGGTTTTGGACGAAAAAGTCGAGTATTTCCAAAGCGAAGACGAGAGCTACGGTTATGCTGTCAAGTCTGAAATTGATGAAAACGGCGATTGGAGGAATGACGAAAAAGTAGAGTATTATTTTGAGGACAGTAAGGTCATGACCGAATACAAAAGCAATTGGGATGATGGTTACAACGAATGGAAGACAGCCTTAAAGTGTGAGCACACATACGATGTTGACGGCAATCATATTTCCTCCACAGATTTTTATAAGATAGGCAATGAGGTTGATGGTTACGATTGGATTCCCGATGAACAGAAGGTTTACGAGTATGACGATAACGGCAACTGTGTCATGGCCCGGGAACTCGAGTATGATTCAGACTTGGGAATCTGGGAACTTACAAGCACGACGACACTATTCTATAACTTAAGCCAAGAGTGGGAAAACATAGCGGGGTTTGGGATTTACGAAATGGATCAGCCATTCAATATGCAAAACAAATTGCTTAACATGTCAATCTCCACGGAGGATATGACATTTGAAGCGACGTTCCACTATTCTGCAGCCACGAGTGTCAGGGAACTTCAGGGCAGAAACCTCGTTGTTTGGCCAAACCCGTGCGGCCAAACGCTGCATATTCAGTCTGAAGAGATAGAATCCGTGAGAATCTACTCAGTCGATGGCCGGCTCTTAAAGACTCTCGATGATGGGGACAAGCCGGTGAATGTCGGCGATCTCGCGAGAGGATGCTATATGTTGAAGGTGTCCTTTGAAGGCGGTGAGGCTGCCGTGTGCAAGTTTTTGAAGCGGTAGAGGTTATTTGTTCGGGTACGGCACCACTATGTCGTCGCAGTACTCGCAGCGGTAGGAGCGTTTTTCCTTGTTCACGAGGTGGAAGACATGCGGGAAGTAGTGTTCCACCGAGGTGACGCAGCGTGGGTTCTTGCAGCGGATGATGTTCTCCACGGTGTCGGGGACCTCCAGTTTCACTTTCTTGATTGTCTTGCCGTCTTCGATTATGTTGACCGTTGCGTTAGGGTCGATGAGCCCGAGGAAGTCGTAGTTGATGTCGATGACGTTGTTTATTTTGATGATGTCCTTCTTGCCCATCTTCTCGCTGTAGGCGTTGCAGATGAGGGCAACGTTGTAGTCGGCCTTGTCGAGGTTCAGGTAGTTGAACACCTGGATACCGTATCCGGCGGTGATGTGGTCGATTACAATTCCTTTTTCTATGCTTGTGATTTCTAACATGATGTTGCTTTTTTGTTTAGTGGATGGTGGACTTAAATTCCTGATTCCTAATTCCTCACTCCTAAATATTAATATATTCCCAAAAGTTTCAGTATGAGTGCCATGCGCACGAACATTCCGTTTTTGGCTTGAGGGAAGTACTGGGCGCGGGGGTCGTCGTCGATTTCGGTGCTGATTTCGTTAACGCGGGGCAGCGGGTGCAGGATGTACGTGTCGGGGCGAGCGTACGACATCTTCTCCTTGTCGAGGATGAAGCGGTCCTTGAGCCTGATGTAGTCCTCCTCGTTGAAGAAGCGTTCGCGCTGCACACGTGTCATGTAGAGGAAGTCGAGCTGTCCCATATAGGGTTCCATTTGGTCAACCTCCTCGAAGGGTATGCCTTTCTTCTTGATGACCTCTTCGCGGATGTATTCCGGCACTCTGAGCTCCTCGGGCGATATGAAGATGAAGCGCACGCCTTCGTAGTTGCTGAGGAACTTGACGAGAGAGTGCACGGTGCGGCCGAACTTGAGGTCGCCGCAGAAGCCGTAGGTCTTGTTCTCCACGTTGCCGCGCAGCCTCTCGATGGTAAGGATGTCGGTGAGAGTCTGGGTGGGGTGCTGGTGTCCGCCGTCGCCGGCGTTTATGAGCGGCATGTTGATGTACTGGCTCGCCAATCGCGGCGCACCCTCCTTGGGGTGGCGCATGGCCGCGATGTCGGCGTAGCACTCAACGGTACGCAGAGTGTCGGCGATGCTCTCGCCCTTGGCCGTCGACGACGAGGCGGCCTCGGAGAAGCCTATCACCTGGCCTCCCAAGCGCAGCATTGCGGTTTCAAAGCTCAATCTCGTGCGCGTGCTCGGTTCATAAAAAAGAGTTGCCAGGATCTTGCCTTCGCAACTCTTGCTGTATTTTTCCGGATTGGCGATGATCTGATGAGCCAGGTCGAAGATTTCGCGGAACTCCTCGCGCGTGAAATCAGACGGGTCTATCAAACTTCTGTTCTTTAACATAATGTAACCTCCTATATATTTAATTTATAACTACATTCCTTTTCAGACTTGTCTAATCCCTCCCGTTGCAAAAATAACAAAATATTTTTTAATACGGCAGTACGTCGAAAAGTTTTAATGTCATTTTTTTTAGACAATGTTCGCCCGGCAATGATGGCAACGCTTTTCCTCATTCATGATTCTTGCAATTTGGTCGTTTCCCATGCGTGATGTGGATCCGCTGTTTCGTCGGCATGTCTGTTAAAATGTTATCTTTGCACAAATTTTTTCAACATGAATAGAAGACATCTGTTGCTCTTTGTGCTGTTTTTTTCGCTGATTGTCGCATTTCCGTCATGCAAGAGGAAGGGTGCTCCCGTCGAGGTGGCAAAGCCCAAAGTGTCCAAATCGCAGGCCAAAAGTGCCGAAAGTGCCGAGTTTTCCATCCTCAGGTATGAACAGGATTTGTTCAGCATAGACCAGAAGAACATAGCTGCCGGCGTAGCCGCCCTCTACGGCAAGTACCCCGAAAACCTCATACAGAAAGGTTCGTGGGAAAACAGGGAGATGCTTGGCTTCCTGATAGACTACCTCAACGACCCCGTTATAAGGAAGCTGTATGACGACACGCAGGCGCAGTTTGCCGATATGTCGGATTTCAGGCAGAAGGTAACCGCTGCCATGTCTTTGTACCAGGCGCATTTCCCCGGCGCGCGCCTGCCCGACTTCTGCACGCTGATTTCCGGCCTCGACTTCGACATGCCGTCTGTTTTCGGCTATGAAAACACCATCTTCATAGCTCTCGACATGTACCTTGGCAAGGACTATCGGCAATATTCGCAGGCTGGGATGCCCAAGTATGTGGCGGCTCGCTGCGAGCCTAAGTACATGCCCACAGACTGTTTCACGAAAGCCTTGGTTTACAGGCATCTTCCTGATCAGACTTTGATAACGCTTCTCGACAACATGGTTGACGCCGGCAAGAAGGTCATGTTCACCCAGACCATGTTCCCGTCGGTGTCGGAGCAGGACATTTTGGGCTACACTAAGGAGCAGTTCCAGTGGGCGCAGAAGCATGAGTCGGCGGTGTGGCACTATTTTGTGGAGAAGAACATGCTGTACGGACGCGACGACGACGTGGCGCGCAGGATGATAGACGAGACGCCTTTCACGCGCGACTTCGGCAACGCGTCGCCCGGCAGGCTCGGTTGGTACATGGGGTACCAGATTGTAAAGGCCTACATGAAGTCGCATCCCGGCACCACACTCAACGAGCTCATGAAGACGACCGACAGCCAAAAACTGCTCAAGGAGTCGGGCTACAAGCCGAAATAAATGTTTTCAACAATCTTTATTTGATAATTTTTTGAAAACACATAGTTAAAATAAAATAAACTTGCTTATCTTTGCATTGAACTTAAAAACTAACTAACATGTCAGGAATAAACAAAGTAATCTTGGTGGGTCATTTAGGTCGTGACCCGGAAGTCAGAACATTTGAAAACGGCAGCAAGCGCGCGAGCTTCTCGTTAGCCACCTCCGAGTACAGGAAGGACAAGGAGGGCAACAGGATAGAGCAGACGGAGTGGCACAACATAATATGTTGGCGCACGCTGGCAGAGAATGCGGAGAAATATCTCTCCAAGGGGAAGATGATATACGTGGAGGGCAGGCTGCGGACGCGCAACTGGGACGACTCCAACGGGGTTAAGCACTACATAACCGAGGTGGAGGCCAACACCTTCACGATTTTGTCGCCCAAGGGCGGAGAGGCTCCTACGGTGACGCAGAGCGCCAACAACGCCTCGTCGGTGCCGCCCCCTATGCCGCCGGAGAACAGCCAGCCGGAGGAGAATTTTTCCGACGATTTACCATTTTAGGGAAAAAGGCGGTTTTGACCGCCTTTTTTTATTGGAACAAAAGTGTATATTTGCAGCCGTTTTGAGGAAAGATGAACAAGAGGAGACTTCTTTGTATAGTGGCTAAAACCAGGCGGGCTGTGCTGAAGCACCTGTCGGGCAAGACAGTTGTGCTTGTGCTAAGCGTCCTCATAGGGGTCTTCGGGGCGGCGGCCGCCATCATAATCAAGAACCTGCTTCACTTCACCACCAAGGTGCTGGGCAACGCATTCCCCGTGGCCGACATCAACTACCTGTACCTGATATTCCCACCGATAGGGATATTCCTCACCGTCATGTTTGTCAGGCGGGTTGTGAAGGACGACATAAGCCACGGCGTGAGCATAGTGCTCAAGTCGATATGCAAGAACGACGGTATGCTGCGCTTCCACAACGTGTACTCGTCGATGGCGGCGAGCGCCATAACCGTCGGCTTCGGCGGATCGGTGGGGCTCGAGGCGCCTATAGTGCTTACTGGCTCCGCGATAGGCTCCAACATGGCGAGGTTCTTCCGCCTGAACACGAGGCAGACAACCCTTCTGCTCGCCTGCGGGTCCACGGCGGCCATGGCTGCCATCTTCAAGGCACCCATCGCCGCCATGGTGTTCACCTTCGAGGTTCTAATGCTCGACCTGACGGGCAGCGCCATACTCCCGCTGCTCCTGTCGGCCGCCACCGGAACCGTGATGTCTATACTCTTCCTCGGACGTGACGTGATGTTCGCCATAAACTCCACGCAGGCTTTCAATGTGGGCAACATACCGTTCTACATATTCCTCGGCCTGCTCACCGGCCTCATATCGGTCTATTTCCTGAGGACATCGAGATGGATCGAGAAACAGATGCGGAAGATTGAACGGCCCTATCTGAAGGCTTTCGTCGGCAGCGCGCTCCTTTGCACCCTGATATTCATCTTCCCGGCATTTTATGGCGAAGGGTACACCTTCATCAACGACCTCATCAACGGCAACTGGACGGGGACCTTCAACAACTCTCCCCTGTTCGGCGCGGTGAAGGCCGACTACCTTCTGATACTCGCGGTGGTTGGGATAATACTGCTCAAGGTGTTCGCCACCACGTTCACCACTGCAGCCGGCGGAATCGGCGGCGTTTTCGCCCCCACGCTTTTCATAGGCGCCTTTGCGGGCTTCCTTGTGGCGCACGTCTCTAACGTGGTCTTCAATATCCCGCTGCCGTATGTCAACTTCATACTCGCCGGCATGGCAGGTGTGATGACAGGTGTTATGCAGGCTCCGCTAACCGCCATTTTCCTCATAGCCGAGTCGTCGACAGGCTACACCCTCCTGATACCGCTGATGATCACCGCCGCCTGCTCGTTCCTATGCGTGAACCCGTTTGAGAAGTACTCCGTCTACACCAGGCCGCTTGCCGAGAAAGACAACCTCAAAACACACAACAAGGACAAGTACGCCCTCAGGAAGCTCCCGTGGCAGCAAACCATCGACACCAACATACTCACAGTCCCCATCCACAGCACCCTCAGGACATATACCGAGACAATAGCCCGCTGCAAGCGCAACCTCTTCGTTGTAACCGACGCGAACAACTATTTCTCTGGGCTTCTGGTCATGGACGACCACCGCGACAAAATCTTCATGCAGGAACTATACGACTCGCTGCATGTGGAAGACCTTATGATTGAGCCCGACGAGTTCATCTACGAAGATGACACCGCCGCGACGGTGCTTGAAAAGTTCAAACGCACAGGAAACTTCAACATGCCGGTGATAACGCGCGACAGAAAATATGTGGGATTTGTGTCCAAAGCGAAATTCCTCTCGGAATACCAGACGTTCATCGCAGACAATTCGGAAGACTGATAAAACATCCACGACATGAAAATCATCAAGACAGAAATAGAAGGACTTCTTATAATCGACCCCGTCGTTTTCAGGGACGACCGCGGCTATTTCTTTGAAAGCTATAACATTGAGAAGATGCGCGCGGCCGGTATTGAAATTGATTTTGTGCAAGACAACCAGTCGAGTTCCATGAAGGATGTTGTGCGGGGACTTCATTTCCAGACACCTCCATTTGCCCAGGCCAAGTTGGTGAGGGTTGTGAAGGGCTCTGTGGTGGACGTCGCCGTGGATATCAGGAAAAACAGTCCCACATACGGAAAGCATGTGTCGGTGCTGCTCTCTGCCGACAATTTCAGGCAGTTCTACCTGCCGGAAGGTTTCGCCCATGGGTTTGTCGCGCTGGAAGACGACACAGTCTTCTCCTACAAATGCTCCGCCCTGTATAACAAGGAGTCGGAAAGGTGCATTGTTTTCAACGATCCCGACCTTGGCATTGAATGGAACGTTGAGAATCCTGTGGTGTCGGAGAAGGATTTGCAAGGGGAGCGTTTTGCAGGTTTCTCCTCCCCGTTCACGTATAACTCCTGATTACATGGGAAGCATGATTTCAAAGAACCGCAAAAAGATAGTGGTCTTCGACTTGGATGGCACTCTCCTTAACTCACTCGAAGATCTGGCCGACTCTGCAAACCATGTCCTGGCTGTGCACGGATTCCCGACACATCCTGTCAGCGACTACCGTTATTTCGTGGGCGACGGTGTCAGGAAACTGATAGAGCGGATTCTTCCCGATAATTGCAGGAGTGAGTATCTCGAGGTTTGCCGCAAGGAGTTCGTAGAGTACTACGACATCCACAAGGAGGATAAGACCGTTGCATACGCGGGCGTTGCCGACGTGCTGGCGGAATTAAATACTATGGGGATGAAAATAGCCGTGGCTTCGAACAAAGTCCATGACGCTGTGGGGCCGCTTATGGAGAAGTATTTCCCGGGCGTGGTGTTCGACTCTGTCTTCGGGCAGCGGCCGGGAGTTCCGGTGAAGCCCGATCCGCGGATTCTTCTCGACATTCTCGAAAAGGCTGGTTGCAGGCCGGAAGAAGCCGTGCATGTGGGCGATACTTCCACCGACATCACCCTTGCTAAAAACGCTGGAGTGGAGAGTGTGGGGGTTACTTGGGGCTACCGTCCGCAATCGGAACTCGTGGACGCAGGAGCAGGTTACATAATCAGTGAGCCCAGTCAGTTGCTTGATATCATCTGAAAGCTCGGTCATGAGGTATTTTGCACATCTCGCTTACAACGGTTCGGCTTTCTTCGGCTGGCAGACACAGCCCGCGCATCCATCCGTGCAGGAAACGCTCGAGAGATGCCTTTCGCTGCTGCTGCATTCTGAAAGAATACCGATAACAGGTTGCGGCCGCACCGACACAGGTGTTCATGCGTCATCTTATTATGCACATTTCGACTTGGACACGAACCTTACGCCCTCCGATTGCAAAATGCTGGTCCGCAAGATGAACAACTTCCTCCCCAAGGAGATCGTCGTGTTCAGCATATTCCCCGTTAAACCAGAGGCGCACGCCCGCTTCGACGCCGAGTGCAGGACATATAAATACTATATAAACACCACAAAAAACCCTTTCAATACAAACTTCTCGTACCACTGTTTCAGGAAGCTCGACACCGACATGATGAACTGTGCCTCGAAACTGCTTGTAGGTAAACATGATTTCACTAGTTTCTCGAAGGTGCACACACAGGTCAACAACTTCGTGTGCGATGTGTTTGAAGCTGGTTGGACGAAAAACGCCGACGAGGTTGTCTTCACCATATCCGCGAACCGGTTTCTCAGGAACATGGTGCGCGCCATCGTGGGGACTCTGTTGGAGGTAGGGACAGGAAAACTCTCCGTTGATGATTTCCGGAACATCATTGCCAAGAGAGACCGATGCTCCGCGAAGACTTCCGCGCCCGCCCATGCACTATTTTTGACTGATGTGCGTTATCCTTGGGAAAAGATTTTGCTTGCAGAAGATGAGTAATAAGAATATTTGATTTGATGATTGTTTGTAAAAAGTTGAAATATAGAAAGTTATGTGGAATACTGGCCGTTGTGCCATTTGTGGTGGCGGCGGTTCTGTCGGTATTCTTGCTTGCCAGCTGCCAGCGCCAGAGAGTCAGCGGAAACAGACCTCTCGAGTTTTCGAGCGACACGATACTGTTCGACACAGTGTTCACCACAATATTTTCAAGTACAAGGTACTTCACGGTGAAGAACACTTCTTCCGAAGACATGGAAGTGGATATTTCGCTTGCGGGCGGTAAGCTGTCGTTCTACAGCATGAACGTTGACGGAGTGGCCGGCGTGTCGTTCAAGGACGTCTTGATTCCGGCGCGCGACAGCATTTTCGTTTTTGTGAAGGTCAACATCAACCCTTCCGATCAGAACAATCCGTTCCTTGTGACCGATTCTATAATGTTCGCCAACGATGAGGTGAGGCAGTCGGTGCAGCTTGTTGCATTCGGGCAGGACGCGCATTTTGTGATACCAAACCAGACCGTTGCAGGCATGAAAATCAACATAATAGCCCGTGAACACGAGCATGTGCACTGGACCAACGACAAGCCATGGGTAATCTATGGCTGGGCTGCGGTTGACTCGTTAGGGAAGCTCACAATAGATCCCGGAACAAAGGTGTATGTTCACAGCGGCGGCGGAATATGGGTTTACCGCTTCGGCAACATACACATAAACGGCACTGTGAGCCAACCTGTTGAGATACGAGGCGATCGTCTTGAGCCGTTCTTCGCCAATGACTATGCGCAGTGGGACCGTATCTGGATTTGCGAGGGGAGCGAGGACAATATAATAGAGAACGCGGTTATTTCAAACGCCTCCATAGGACTGCAGTTAGCGGCTTTGGAGGAATTCACGGGAAACAAGACGGTTGTCAACAATACCATCATCAAGAACAATCAGAACTACGGGGTTCTTGCCCAGATAGCGAACTTGGAGATGAACAACTGCCAAGTGAGTGGCAACGGACAGAGAAGCCTGCTGTTGCAGATCGGCGACTTCGAGCTGAACCATGTTACTGTAGCGAACTACTACACGCAGGGCTCGCGCAAGGACGCGGCCGTGAGCCTGCAAAATGTGTTCAGGCAACAGACTTTGGACTCGTATGGAAATGTGATGGACAACTACTATATCGGAAACACCAACGCGATTTTCCGGAATACGGTCATTTACGGCCCGCTCAATAACGAGTTCACCACAGTATCGTCAAAGGAGGCTGACTTGAACTACAGTTTTGTAAACTGCGTTGTAAAACGCGACTCGCTGCCTTCCGCGTACTTTGTCAACTGTTTCAACAAGGATCCCAAATTCGTTGACAAGTACCGGCAGGACTACAATTTGGAGGAGGATTCCCCGCTGATAGACGCCGGCAGCGCAAACGTCGGTCTGCATACTGATATTCTCGGCCGCCTCAGAAACGGAGTCCCCGATATAGGGGCATACGAGTACTATCCGGTCAGTGAGTCGTGGCGGTAATCCAGGCTTTCCTTATCGTATTGAATATAGAGGCGATGTCGAAGCCCACCTCGCTGTAGAGGCTGGGGATGTCGCCGTGGGATATGAACCTGTCGTGGATAGCTATATGGAAGATGGTGTTGTCCATTCCGTTGTTTTCGAGGGTTTCGGCCACTTCTGAGAAGAGACCTCCCTTTTCGCATCCGTCTTCAACGGTGATGATGGCTGGATGCGAGTGTGCAAGGTTGAGGAAAGTCTCAGTGTCGAAAGGCTTCAGGAACCTGACATCGAAGAGGGTAGGGGTTATGCTTTCTGCGGCGAGGCTTTCGAGTGCGGTCTCGACGGTTTTGCAGAGAGGTCCTAAAGTCAATATCAGCAGATTGTCGCCCTTGCGAAGCAGTTCGCCTTTGCCTATGGGCAGCGTCACGGGCTCGTTGTGCCAGTCGACAAGCGAACCTCTGCCGCGCGGGTACCGGATAACGAAAGGCAGCCCCTGTTTTTTTGCGTTGTTGTAGGCAGTGAACATAAGGTTTCTGAGTTCGTGTTCGTTGCGCGGCGCGGCGACGATGAGGTCGGGAACGCATCTAAGAAACGCCAGATCGAACGAGCCATGGTGCGTTGCGCCGTCCTCCCCCACAAGCCCGGCCCTGTCGATGCAGAATATCACAGGGAGTTTCTGCAAGGCCACGTCATGAATCATCTGGTCGTAGCCGCGTTGCAGGAAAGAGGAGTATATGTTGCAGAACGGAATGAAGCCTTCGGAGGCCAGTCCGGCGGAAAAAGTTACCGCGTGTTGTTCAGCAATGCCCACATCGAAGACCCTGTCGGGGAACACCTCGTCCATGATCGTCAGCGAGCAGCCTGTTGCCATGGCGGGTGTGATTCCCACTATCTTGTCGTCTTTTCTCGCCAGTTCCAAAATTGTGTTGCCGAACACGTCCTGGAATTTCGGGGGCTGTTCCATAGAGTCGGCACGGATGATTTCTCCGGTGTCGGGGTCGAATTTCCCGGGTGCGTGGTATTTGGTCTGTTCCTTTTCTGCCGCTTCCAAGCCTTTGCCCTTCACGGTGAGAACATGCAGCAGTTTGAGTCCGGGCAGAGATTTAAGAGCCTTGAGGGTCTGTACAAGATAGACGACATCGTGTCCGTTGGCTGGCCCGAAGTATCGGTATCCGAGGCTCTGGAACCAGTTGCTGCCACCGAGGAGCCAACCTTTCAGGGCGTTGCCCATCTTGCTGAAAGCGTTTGTCAGTCTGTTTGGATGGTTTGTGCGGAAGGTGAAGAAGTTCCATATTCTGTTCTTGAGGAGGTTGTAGGCGGGCGACGCTGTAATTGATAGCAGGTATTTGCTCATGGCGCCGGTGCTCTGGTCGATGGATATCTTGTTGTCGTTGAGGATCACAAGCATGTTGACGTCGCGGTACGGCGCCTGGTTCATGGCTTCGAAGGCCATGCCTCCGCCCATTGCGCCGTCGCCAATGACGGCTATGTGGCTGCGCTTTGTGTTGCCCTCCATCTTGGCCGCCACCGCCATGCCCAGGGCTGCGGAGATTGATGTGGAGGAGTGCCCGGTGCCGAATGCGTCGAAAACGCTCTCCTCGCGCCGGGGGAAGCCGCTGATGCCGCCGTAGCATCTGTTCGTGCAGAACACGTCCTTCCTGCCGGTGAGGATTTTGTGGCAGTAGGCTTGATGCCCAACGTCCCATATAAGCCTGTCGTCAGGTGTGTCGAAAACATAATGAAGTGCCACGGTGAGCTCTACCACGCCCAGGCTGGAGCCGAGATGCCCCGGATGCTCGGCGGTCTGCCCGATGATGAACTGCCTCAACTCCTCGCAAAGCGCGGGCAACTCCGCCACAGGCAGCTTCCTGAGGTCTTCAACAGAGTTTATGTTTGCAAGAATCTTGCCCATGGTTATCCTTTCAATGAGTTGTAGAAATCTGTAATCTGCTTCGCGATCACAACATTGTTGTGATGCACGGATATGTAGTGGCGGGCGTTCTCACTGATGATGGAGCACAGGTCGGGCATCGACACACACTTGTTGATGACCGCCACGAACTCCTCGGGGGTGTTGGCTATGAAGAGGTGCTTCCCGTCAACCACGTCGAGTCCTTCAGCGCCTATTGAAGTTGTTATCACAACCCTGCCAAGTGCCATGGCCTCCACGATTTTGATTCTTATCCCGCTGCCTGAGAGCAGAGGCACCACCATGATGTCGTGGTCGGTCATGAACTCGTTGGCGTCGGGAACGGCCCCGACAACGGTAACGTTCCTGTCGCGCCGCCGCCTGATGCTCTCCGGTATCTCGTGTCCGGCAAGCGTGAAGGTGAGTCTGGGATGTGCGGCGACGATTTCCGGCCACACCTCGTCGAGAAACCATGTTATGCCCTCCACGTTTGGCGACCAGTTCATGCTGCCGAGGTGGAAAATCGACGGGTTGTCGGTTGCGATGTAGTCGTCGTCTTCATCGTCATAATCGTCTACATTTATCCCAAAAGGAACCACCACTCCCGGAACTTCGGGGGCGGTTTTGTGGAAGTATTTGAAGTCGGGCTCCGATATAGCCATGTAGCCGTCGGCCTCCTTGAGGATCCTGCTCTCAACACGCCGGAGTTGGTCGCCGTTTATGCGGTAGGCGAGCTTCATCACAGGGTTGTTTTCGTTTTCCGACAGTCTGTACCATATCAGATGCTCGATGTTGTGGAGCCTGAGCACTATCCTGGCCCTGGAGTGTTTGCGTAGCAATGGTATGTACGATGACAGGTATAAAGATTCAAGATGGATAATGTCGAAATTGTCGTTTTTAAGAATTTCGACTATTTTGTTGGCCATGTTTTTGTGGAAGAACCTGCCGATCTGGTACGACTTTCCGGAGAAGAGGGTTTTCAAAGCCTCTGTCTTGTGCGGTGTGGTGTCTATGAATACAGATTCGAATCCGGTTCTTTCCAAATATGACTTGGAAAACGCGGACACCACAAACGGGTGCTTCGGCGTGGATATTGCAACCACCTTCACCTCATGCCCGCTCTCTAACAGGCATTGCGTGATGTTGTTGATGGCGATGCATCCGCCGTCGATGGCAGGCAAGGGTGTTTTATGGCAAATCTGAAGTATTTTCATTGCGCTTTTTGGAAAACGGTTTTATCTTTTTGAATTTGTCGACAATCTTTGAATATGTTTCCGGCGAGAGGACCGCGGTGTCCATGGTGGCATGGTATGTGAGGAATATGCAGAGCGGCAGCAGGATGAACGACGAGAGCCATGTGCCGAACCACACCGGCATGGTGCTGCCCTTGGCAATCTTCTCGCCGATGACCGACAGCGCGAAATATATCACGAAGAAAAGCACCGTGAACACTAACGGGATTGCTATTCCGCCCTTCCGGATTATCGAGCCGAAAGGGGCTCCGATGAAGAAGAACAGAAGGCAGGCCACCGCAAGCCTGTATTTGCGTTGGAGCTCAATCTGGAAAGACCACATGTATGACGTCTTGAACGTAACCTCGCTGTAGTTGATATGCATCGATGAGATGAACGACCGCGAGGAGTTCTCCGCATTCCTCAACACATGCTCCTGTACGGAAGGCTTCAGCTCAGTCAGGTCAAGTTCCCTCGACTCCTTCTGTGCCTTGAACTTGTCGTCGTTGCGCACAAAACTGTTGTAGAAGTGGAGGTTGTTGAAGAACGTGTTCGCGGTGTTGTTCTCCACATCCCGGATCTGCGACTTTATCGTGTCTATCATGTCGCCTAATTGTTTGGAGGTCATCGACGACGAATGCGACTGGAATAGGTCTTCGTCAACCTTGTTCAGTGAGAAGTCCGACATGTCGAAGCGTTTGTATTGTTTGTCGAAGGTGGCGCGCATGAGCGGGAATGCCGCACGCTTGCCGCTCCTGTTGGTCATAGAGGCGTTCTCATCCCAGAAAGAGCCGTTGTTAAGGGTGAACAGCAGGTATTTTTTGTCGGATGTTATCCTCATTGTGCCCGACTCGGCGTATGTCACCGAGGTGTTGCCCTGCCGCCGTGAATGGTCGTAGATCAGGATGTCCTTCACTGTCTCGCCGTCGGGCATCTTCTTCCCCACAAGTATGGAGTAGTTGTCGAAGCCGTTGTAGAACACGCCCTCCTCAATGCTGAGGGCGGGTTTCTGCTCCTGGATGTCGTACAAGAGCATCCTGAGTTTCAGCGTGGCGCGCGGCACAATCTGGTCGGAAACGACGAATGAGAGTATGGAGATCAGGACTGTGAGAATTGCCAGAGGGGTCATCATCTTGCGTGTGGAGATGCCAGCCGACTTGAGCGCCACGATCTCGTATCGCTCGCCCATGTTGCCGAAGGTCATCAGCGAGGCCAACATTACAGCAAGAGGAAAGGCCATAGAACACAACGACACCGACGCGTAAAACATCAGTTTCAGCATAGTGCTAAGTTCCAGACCTTTGCCCACAAGCTCATCGACCCATTTCCACACAAACTGCATGAGGAGCACGAAAAGCGCCACGAAAAAAGTCAGCACGAACGGTCCGAGGAAGTTCTTGCAGAGATATTTGTTGACAATCTTCACGAAGCGAAGGGGTTAGTAGTCGCCAAGGGTTTCGGGGAGCTGAGCTAAAGCGGCGGCGGCTTGTTCGTCGTTTGGCGGCGTTCCGTGCCACTTGTGCGTCCCCATCATGAAGTCCACGCCCATGCCCATCTCGGTCTTCATCAGAATTGCCACAGGTTTCTGGTTGCCTGCAAGTTTCCTTGCCAGCCTGAGGGTCTGCACGCAGCTTTTCATGTCGTTGCCGTTCACCTCGAGGACCAGCCATCCGAAGGCGGTGAATTTGGCGCGGAGGTTGCCTAAACTCATCACGGAGTCTGTGCTTCCGTCGATCTGCTTTCTGTTGTAGTCAACGGTTACGACTATGTTGTCCACATGTTTTGAGCCTGCAAACATGAGGGCTTCCCAAATCTGCCCTTCCTGCAGTTCGCCGTCGCCTGTGAGGGCGAACACAAGGTGCTTGTCGCCGTTGGACTTCTTGGCCAAAGCCGCCCCGAGGGCTACTGAAACGCCCTGGCCTAACGAACCGGAAGCCACCCTGATGCCCGGAAGACCCTCAACAGGAGTCGGATGGCCCTGGAGGCGGGTCCCCAGCTTGCGGAATGTGCCGAGTTCCGACACGGGGAAGTAACCGCGGCGCGCCATCACGCTGTAAAACACCGGACTGATATGCCCGTTGGAGAGGAAAAACATGTCCTCATCTCTCCCCTCAACTGAAAAATTCTCCGGATTCGCGTCCATTATTTCGAAGAAAAGGGCGGTGAGAAAGTCAGCGCAGCCCAGAGAACCGCCAGGATGGCCCGACTTGGCGGAGTGAACCATACGGATAATATCTCTTCTTACTTGAGTTGCAATGTCTTGTAATTTATTGATTTCCATTATTTTATGAATTATAGTTCGCAAAATCATACAGCCGTTGCCCCAACATTAAGCGCAACGCTGCAAAGATAGTTTTTTTGCTCGTATCATACGCCCTGTTTTTTTTTGTTTCTAATGTGCAATATAGAGGGCAACCCGGCGTTATTGTGAAAACAAAAAACAAAAAATTATGAACAACAAGTCAGTCCTTATCGCAATTATCGCCGGAATCGCCTTTGTGTTGGGCGCAGTGGCGGTCGGAATCTCCTACTACAACACCAAGAAGCCCCAGAAGACAGTATCCGTGGTGGGCCTTGTGGAGAAAGACTTTACATCCGACCTCATAGTGTGGGAATTCAACTATGCCGTGAAAGACAACGACATGAAACAGTCGTACTCCAAAATCAAGGCGCAGAATGAAATCGTGAAAGACTACTTGAAGCGCAGCGGCATTCCTGACAGCGAAGTTGACTTCAAAAAAATAACTACCGCGCCAACGTACAGGAGCTACTATGCAAACAGCCGCTGGAACGAGGATTTCGACGGATACGAGGCCAGGCAGGTTGTAAGGATAGAGTCCTCGAGCATTGAGAAGATAGAAGTTCTTACCCGCGACATAGCCGAGCTCTACGACCAGAACATAATGATTGTCAACAACAACCCTGAGTACTACTATACCAAGTTGTCGGACCTGAAGCTCGAGATGCTTGCCGAAGCCTCGAAGAACGCAAGGCTCCGTGCCGAGACCGTTACCCAGAACGCTGGTGCGAAACTCGGCGACCTGAAGAGCGCGAACATGGGTGTTTTCCAGATAACAAAACCCAACTCCTCCGACGAGGACTACACTTGGGGCGGCGCTTTCAACACCTCGTCGAAGCAAAAAAGGGCCAGCATCAACATGCGACTAACTTACTATGTCGAATAGACCAGTCCCTGTTCCAAGCCGCGTCTGGAACCACCTGTTCTATTCAGTTGCGGCCATTGTCTTCTGTGTCATGGCGTTCACTGCCACAAAGGTGGGCGTTACAGGCGACGAATTCCTCGACCAGCGCCACGGCGAGTTCTGTCTGAAGTACTATACGGAGCACGACACCACTTTCGCCGACTACCGCAATGACACAGTCCTCAGGGCTTTCCCGCACATGAAGTATTACGGAGCTGGATATGAGATTGTGCCGGCCGTGGCTGTGAAATACTTTAATCTTCCGGAGTCGCGGCTGTTCCTGTTCAGGCACTTGCTGTGCGCTTTCTTCGGATTTCTGCTGATATTCTTCACCGGACTTACAGCCAAGAAACTCACAAAATCAACGGGTGGGTGGGGTGTAATTACCTTACTTACAACGAGTTGCACCCCGACGATTTTCGGTCTGTCGTTTTACGCGACTAAAGACATACCTTTTGCCGCCGGATTCGCCATCGCCTGTTACGCCTTCATTGCCATCTTCCAAGGTCTGCCGAAATTCAAACTGTGGCACATCATGCTGGCGATATACGGCATTGCTCTTGCCGTTAGTGTGCGCATCGGCGGACTGATGCTGCCGCTCTACCTGATAGTGCTGTTTGCGCTGTATCTGCTCTTCGACAAGGCCAAGCGGCAGATGTTCTTCGAAAAGCCCCATACGCTTTTGTTGAAATCGTTAGGTGTTGGGGTGTTGGTTGTGGCGCTCGGCTCGCTGTTGGGACTGTGCTTCTATCCGAACTTCTTTTACGAAGGACCAATAGAGCATATTAAAAACGCCCTGACCGTGGTGTCGAAATTTCCGCAGCGAATACCCATGACCTTCGAGGGCAGGCAGATAGACTCGCTTTCGCTTCCCGACAACTACCTCGTCAAATCGTTTTTCTACACCGTGCCGCTTTTCGTCTTCGCCTTTGTGGCCCTGTTCCTCGCCAATATTGTCAGAATATGGAAGAAATACGACATGGCGGCAATCCTGTTCCTTGTCTTAACGTTCCTTTTTCCAGTCATCCTCGTCCTGACAATGGAATCGAATGTGTACAACGGATGGCGTCACGAGACTTTCGCCTACTACGGACTGGCTGTTGTGGCATCGATAGGTGCATACGAGACTTTCAACTGGTTTTCTACCACCAAATTAGGCAATGTATGGAAGTGGTTAGCACCTTCTCTCATTGTTGCAAGCATGATGCCCACGATGGTCTGGATGGCAAGGAACTACAAGTACACATACTCGTACTACAATGTCCTTGCCGGCGACCCTTACCTGCGCTACGACCTGGACTATTACGAGACATCACAGACCATCCTGCTCGACTGGCTTGTGAAAAACGAGCTGAAGGACAGGAATGACACTGTGAGGATAACCTCAAAGAACGAAAACGCCGTGGAATACCAAAAGCGCAGAAAATACGATAACATCATCGTGGAGAAGCATGGCTACAAGGCCTTTGCAGAAGCCGATGCCGACTATTCCATACTGTCTACCCACTTTATGGCAAAGAAATACGTAAAGAAATTCTTTCCTCCGGTGGGGACCATAAAGGTGGAGACAGTCAATGGAAAGCCGATTGCGGCTGTTGTGAAGCGCGACAAGCTTGATTCCAAGGGCATCAAACTTGTGCAGCAAGGCAAGTACCGGGAAGGAATGGACTTGTTGGACTCGGCGTACAGCAAGAACCCAGACAACTTCGGGATATTCTTCTGGATGGGCTACGGATATTTCTACACCAAGGAATATGAGAAGTCGATAGAGTTCTTCAACAAGGCGAAGGAGTACGACCTCTCGGAAAGCCAGAATGTAGCAGTATGGATGTTTTCCGGTGTCGCCAATTACGAGTCAGGCAAAAACGACGAGGCGATAAGGCTTTTGAAGACCGCCGAATCCATTGCGAAGGATGAAAACCAGAGGTATTACATCAAGTCGAACCTTGCGTTGGCCTATTTCAAAGATGAGAAATTCAAGGAGGCGGCATCATATTTCGAGCAGGTAATATCAAAATATCCGTATTTTCAGGGGAATCTGAACTATTGCTATCTGAAGATGGGGCGGCAGAGTCGGTAAGTCAGTTTTTTTGTTGTTATAAGCAATATTTTTATAAATTTGCGTGCATTTTTCATAATATAGATATATTATTGAAAGTCAGTAAATTAACAAATCTTATAACAATAAAAAAATTATGGCAGAAAAGAAATTTATGACATGCGACGGCAACCAGGCTGCGGCCCACGTTGCCTACATGTTCAGCGAAGTGGCCGCCATCTATCCTATCACCCCGTCTTCTCCGATGGCAGAGTACATCGACGAGTGGAGTGCAGGCGGCAGAAAGAACATTTTTGGTGAAACGGTGAAAGTTGTCGAGATGCAGTCTGAGGCCGGTGCCGCAGGCGCTGTGCACGGCTCATTGCAGGCTGGTGCCCTCACAACCACATACACGGCATCACAAGGTCTCTTGCTGATGATCCCCAACATGTACAAGATTGCCGGCGAGCTTCTTCCGGGCGTGTTCCACGTTTCAGCACGTGCGTTGGCCGCACAGGCATTGTCAATTTTCGGCGACCACGCCGACGTGATGAGCGCCCGCCAGACAGGTTTCGCATTGCTGGCCACCGGTTCAGTGCAGGAGATCATGGATCTCGCACCGGTTGCCCACTTGGCAGCAATCGAAGGCCGTGTTCCTTTCCTCCACTTCTTCGACGGTTTCCGTACTTCTCATGAAATCCAGAAAGTGGAAGCCACCAACCAGGACGAGGTTGCGAAGCTCGTTAACTGGCAAGCCTTGAAAGAATACCGCGACCGCGCCCTCAATCCGGAGCATCCTGTTACCCGCGGCACAGCCCAGAACCCCGACATCTATTTCCAGACCCGCGAGGCTCAGAACAAATACTACGACGCCCTCCCGGACATCGTTGCGAAGTATATGAAGGAGATGAGCAAGATCACCGGCCGTGAGTACGCTCCGTTCACCTATTACGGTGCAAAAGACGCCACCGATGTCATCATCGCAATGGGCTCAATCACAGACGTCATCAAGACCGTCATCGACCGCGAAAACGCAGCCGGCAAGAAACTCGGTCTCGTGAGCGTGCACCTCTACCGCCCGTTCAGCGTGAAATACCTCATGGAAGCCATGCCGAAGAGCCTTATGGAGCACGTTAAGCACATCTGTGTTCTCGACAGAACAAAAGAACCTGGTGCCAACGGCGATCCTTTGTACCTCGATGTTGTTGAGGCTTTCAAAGACTGTCCTTACAAACCAATGATCATCGGCGGCCGCTACGGTCTCTCCTCAAAAGACACCACACCGGCGCACATCCTCTCTGTTTACAACAACATGATGAGCGAAAAACCGATGAACCAGTTCACAGTGGGCATCGTTGACGACGTCACACATCGTTCACTTCCTATCCTTCCAGAAATCTCAATCCTTCCCAAGGGTACATTTGAAGCCAAGTTCTACGGTCTCGGCGCTGACGGCACAGTGGGTGCTAACAAGAACTCCATCAAGATCATCGGCGACAACACCGACAAGTACAGCCAGGCTTACTTCGACTATGACTCAAAGAAATCGGGCGGTTACACCTGCTCGCACTTGCGCTTCGGCGACCAGCCCATCTTGGCTCCTTACTTGGTGGGAACTCCTGATTTTGTGGCCGTTCACGTTCCTTCCTACTTGCGCAAATACGACTGTCTGCGCGGTTTGAAAGACAACGGCACATTCCTCTACAACTCGCCATGGGACGTTGAAGAGACCAAGAAACATCTTCCTGACTTCGTGAAAAAATACTTGGCACTCCACCATATCAACATGTACATCATCGACGCAACGAAGATTGCCGCTGAAATCGGACTTGGCAACCGCACCAACACCATCCTTCAATCAGCATTCTTCAAGATTTCAGGCGTTATCCCTTACGACTTGGCTGTTGAGCAGATGAAGAAATTCATCGTTAAGTCTTACGGCAAGAAGGGTGAGGACGTTGTGAACATGAACTATGCAGCCGTTGACCGCGGCGGTGAGATCCACAAAGTGGAGATTCCTTCTGAATGGGCTAACCTCGACTGCACTACGGATTTCGCTTTCGAACACAACGACAACGATCCTGAATTCATCAACAAGGTTATGCGTCCGATGGTTGCACAATGCGGTAACGATCTTCCGGTCAGCGCATTCAAAGACATCATCGACGGCACATTCCCAGCAGGCACCACTGCATACGAAAAACGCGGAGTTGCTACCGTTGTTCCCGAGTGGGATCCTACAAAATGTATCCAATGTAACCAATGTTCAGTAGTATGTCCTCACGCTGCCATCCGTCCTGTAGTGATGACCGACGAGGAGAAGGCTGCTGCTCCGGCTTCAATGGCAACAGCAACTGTCAAGGTTCCTAAGGAACTCGCAGGCATGCACTTCCGTATGCAGGTTTCTGTTATGGACTGCACCGGTTGCGGCAACTGTGCCGACATTTGTCCCGCCAAGGAGAAAGCTTTGGTTATGAAACCTTTCGAGAGCCAGCTCGGCGAAACAGAAAACTGGGAGTACGGCCAGAAGAAAGTGACATATAAAGACAATCTCATCGACAAATACGCCACCATCAAGAACAGCCAATTTGCACAGCCTCTGTTCGAGTTCAGCGGCGCTTGTGCCGGCTGCGGTGAGACACCTTACATCAAGACCATCACACAATTGTTCGGTGAAAGAATGATTGTTGCCAATGCTACCGGTTGTTCTTCAATCTACGGCGGCTCAGCTCCTGCAACACCTTACTGCAAGAACTGCCGTACAGGCAGAGGCGTGGCTTGGGCAAACAGCTTGTTCGAAGACAACGCCGAGTTCGGTCTTGGCATGGCCACCGGCTATCGCAAACTTCGCGACGGTCTCCGCGCTAAAGCTGAGGAGCTGGTCGGCGTGACCGCTTTCGATTGGATGCGCGAGGCTACCCAGAAGTGGCTCGACACCTACAACGACACCGTTGCCAACAGCGTGGCTACCGACGAGTTCGTGGCAGCATTGGAGAAGGCCATCATGCCTATCGACGGCTGTATTGACTTCTGGAACGGCCAGGGCAAGGAGCTCTACGGTGCCGAAGTTGCAGCACAAAAACTGCAGGAAGCCAAGGACGCCAAAGCTGCTGGCAGTCCGATCTGTCCATGTCACGGTTGTGAGCTTGAGAGCGAACTGTTAGCCAACAAGGATTTCTTGGCAAAACGCAGCCAGTGGATCTTCGGTGGTGACGGTTGGGCATACGACATCGGTTTCGGTGGTTTGGACCACGTGTTGGCCAGCGGCGAGGACGTCAACGTGCTCGTGCTCGACACCGAGGTTTATTCCAACACCGGTGGTCAGTCTTCCAAGGCTACTCCGGCAGGTGCTGTGGCTAAATTTGCTGCTTCTGGTAAGAAGGTGCGCAAGAAAGACCTCGGCATGATTGCCAAGAGCTACGGCTATGTGTATGTGGCACAGGTTGCTATGGGCGCAAGCCAGGCTCAGTACTTCAAGGCCATCAAGGAAGCTGAAGCTTATCCGGGACCGTCATTGGTGATTTGCTACGCTCCTTGTATCAACCACGGTATCAAGGTCGGTATGGGTCGTACACAGCACGAAGAGGCCAAGGCCGTTGAATGCGGTTACTGGCACCTGTGGCGCTTCAACCCCGCCGAGGACGAGGCTGGTCAAAACGGCTTCCACTTGGACAGCAAAGAGCCCGACTGGAGCAAGTTCCAAGAGTTCATCATGGGTGAGGTCCGTTACAACAGCTTGCTGAAGACCTTCCCGGAAGAGGCCAAGGAATTGTTTGCAAAGACCGAGCAATTCGCGAAACTGAGATACGAAGGGTATAAGAAGTTGAGCGAAGGGAAATAGGAGGTACACATTCCATGTGTACGGAACCCTGTAGAG
>CADBQG010000048.1 GCA_902796805.1 uncultured Bacteroidota bacterium | reverse complement strand
GTGAACCGTGAGGTGCAAAGTGTCAACTTGCTCGCAACCGTTTTCATCAGTGTGACTGTACATGTAAGTTCCAGATTCAGTGTATGTTGTTCCGTTCCACGCGTAACTGTCTATCGCAGTATGTGTTTGCGACTGGTGCTGCGGTGTGTTGATTGTCAAATGAAGCGTATCAGTTGAAAGACAACCGTTAGGCAATAAATAGCTATGACAATAAGTTCCAGACTCTAAATAAGTTACATCATTCCAAACATATTCGTTACAACTCTCTTCAGAAAAAGAAACACCTTCACGATCACACAAATCGGCAACGAATATACTATCACTGATTGCAACTTTACAACCATCATTCCAGAGAGCCCAAACTCTATAATCATACCCTCCGTTGTAAATCAATGTATCAGAGTAGTAATTTTCATTAGTTTCACCTACTTCAATTTCATTTCTATCAATTAAAAACTTCGACAACGTGTTTGGGACATCTTCAATAGTGGACTTCAGAGAGAAACAATAACTCAGGCTATTAACAGAGTATTCAGTCCAATAATTGTCAGGATTTGTTGAAGGTTTTGTTATTAGTCCTTTTTTGGCCACGTATGGAGTTCCCAATTGAATAGGATATGAGCCTTTGGGCGATTCCAAATAAACACCATACCATAATTCCTGGCTTGCATCTACCATAACAGGATTTTGAAGTTGTATAGAATTCCATTCTCCAGCAGTAAGAGTAGAAATATCAACATCTTGTTCTACAATTTTTGTTCCCGAACTGAAGTACTGGGATGTTCTTTCCGACCCACCTTTATAAACCACAATTTTGTATGTTGTTACAGAATTATGAGGGATAAACGACACGGAGGTAAGTTGCTTTCCGTGGTAAGAAGCCAAATCATTAGTGTCGAAACGATGCACAATATATCGTTTTATTTCGCTATGGTTGCTTCCGTATGACAAGTTGCCCGGAGATTCATACCATGACAAAGGGTATTGCTGAACCGTCTGCAAATCAGGCGATTCCCAAGTCAGAGAAATATTATTTCCATTTTGAGAAAGCAACAGATTTTTTGGGGGAGTGCATTCATTGTAAATCTGGGCAGTAATTGGAACATTTGTCACTATATTGTCTGAAGAAAGGATAAGAAGGCCTGATTCAAATTGCTCTGATGAAGATGATGGGCTATATCTAACGAACAAAGCGCCCCCTGATGCGGGCAAAGTTTGAGAAGAACTGTAATTAACGGAATCAGAACTGATTTGAAAATCACCATCTACAAACGCATGAATAGAAGATTCTAATCCGCATCCCGCAATCACGACTTTTTTAACATTTAATCCATATCCATAATTTGTGAAGATATCAACTCTTTCAGGAACAGACGATATTTGAGCAACATTTTTAAATGATTTCATAGTACTGTCGCTGCAATTGTTGCTCCAATTAGCCACAACAGTATAATTAAACGTTTTAGAAGAGTCAACATAATCTTGATAGAAAGGATCGTTTGTTGTTCCTAATATCGAGCCGTCTCTCAGTATTGTGTAATCAACAACTTTCTGTGCATTTTCCACAATTACACCGAGAGGATAGGTATATTCTTGAGAATATTCGTTCCAACTTACGGAATTAGAAGAATGATAACCATAGACACATCCTTTATAGGCAACACCTCCTGAACATCGTGGTATTGCATAAGTACCGGCTGGTGCCTCCAAATATATGCCAAAGCAAAGTTCCTGCGCCGCATCAACAATTACAGACGTGTCAAGTGTTATTGTATTCCAACCATTAAGATTCAAGGAACTTCTGTCAATATCTTGCGAATATACCAAAGTGCCTGGATTAAAACCACCTTCAAAAGAGCCACCGCTATAAACAACCGCCTTAAACAGGCTCGCTTCTGCATCGGCATAAAAACGTATTGCAGTAATCGACTTGTTATGATATGGCAAAATGTCGGTTTCGCTATATCTCTGCAACATTGTAAACCTGTAATAAGAGGCATAACCGGAAAAAACACTTACGTTTTCAGACGACCAGGATAAATATTTCGGGTCATGGTCAACTGTTGGAGAGTTCCAATTCAAATTGATATGTTGTAAATCTTGGGTAGAAATCACAAGGTTCTGGGGTGGAAGGCAATCGAAAACATCAACAAAAGTGTTGCCGGTCAGATAAACCGTATCGGTAGCGGAGCCAGAAGAAAGAATCAGCAACCCCTGTTCAGTAGCTCCAACTTCAGAGCCATTATGACGAATATACAGTTTGCCTCCAGTTGAACTTATATCGAGATTCTGAAGATAAGTCGATGAATCAATGCTTACACCAAAATTTCCTACAACAGTTGCGTTTATTGTCTGAACCAAGGAAGTTGAGATTATGAAAACAGACTTGCTTTCGCTCACAGTTCCACAAGGTGAAAGAAATGAAACGCAGTGCTTGCTTGCCCTTATTTTTGGCTGCGCCGCATCTATGCCTATAATGGCGGTCTGTCCAGATGAGAAATTCTTGTTTCCCGGTGTGAGGCTCGTCAGAGTGTAGTAACCGTTGTTGCTACCGCTCCATCCCCAGTTGAAATGAAACATGTCGTTTTCATCAAATCCATCGCACACGAAGGCGTGGCCACCCTGGTTGCCGCTTCCGCTGTAATATACCGGGCGCATCTGTAGAAGTTCTGATTTGAGAAGACTTTTCCACTCCGGATCAGTATATGCAGTTTTCTTTACAAGTTGAGCGGTTGTATAGCCGAAGAAATTTTTTAGGGCGCTAAGCGCTTTACTGTCAAATGCTCCACTCCCATTCGCGCCGTATTTCATTTCCACTGCAACACCGCAATGGTAAATCAGCTTAGCCACCTCTGCAATCTCTTCCGAAGTGGCGTTTGAAAGTGAGTTAGGCATCATATTGTAATTATAATTGCCAGTTGTAAAATCAACCGACAAGAATCCATAATTGCCATAGCCCTCACTTGTAAAGTTGCAATTGTATGAATTGCTTCCCAATCCATTTGCAGGTTGCGACCAATATTTGAAAATTTGCGCAAGAGCCGTGGCCACGCATCCAGCGTACACATGTCCTCCCGGACCTGCAGGGTCGGCAGGGCATATGGAGTTGTATGGAGAATTCTGGTTCCACAGTGTCCGGAGCAACGGCGGGACGGCACTTTGGCTTCTGGCAGGCTGGGGCAACTCTCCCGACAGGAAGATATTCCACATAAGAGCTGTTTCCCGGGCGGATGCTGCGTCAACGGAGTCTATTGCGTACTGTACCTGCATCACATAGCCTTCCAAGAGTTCTTGCAACGATTCGGGCATATTGCCGCCGTGGAACTGCGACTCGGAAGAATAGGCTATGACAGGCGCCACGCGAGTGTCTGCGGCAACCATCACGAAGCCCCGGGGCGCGTTGAACACATAGAAGGCATTGTGGCCCGACTGGGTGCGGAAGACTGTATCAAGCTCAAGTCCCCCTCCATTTCTATGGAGAACGCCGACTTTGTCGCCCAAGAACGTGAGACCGACATTGTATGCGGCCTCCTCCGACACGGAGGTGTTTGCGCCCCGACTGGAGAAATCTTGAGCCTGAGCGTTGAAAAACACGATAATAAACAACGAAAAGAGAATCTTTTTTTTCATATATTCGTCATTATAATCTTTTTGTCATTTACGGAATAGATAAATGCTGTTTGAAATCCTACCCTTTCATGGAGCCGACATTCACGAAGGCCATGCCGGCAAGAGCCGCGCCTGCCCCATCGGTGTCGTCGCGGTCGCCGTACATCACGCACTCTTCCGGCGACACACCCATCAGTTCGCAAACCTTCATGAAGACCTCCCTGCATGGCTTCAGCCCGCCGAGCGCGGGAGCCTCGAACAAATAATCGGCCAAAGCAATGTCAAACCCGATGGCCTCGAGTTTCTGTCTTACAAATCCATAGTCAGAGAACACCGCTGTCTTGACACCATTGAAACGGAAGTCTTTGAGAATGCCTGCAATCCTCATATCAACCTCATAGTGTGCCTTCAACACCCTGGCCATATCAGGCATGTATTCATCGTAATACCATTCACGAGCCCCTTTCTTGCCGAAACTGTTGAAGAAGGCATCCTCGAACACCTCTTTGTCGCCGAAATATCTGCCTTTCAATGACTTCCTCGCCCTTCGTTCGGCCACAAGATACGACAACCTACCCTTTAACAACTGCGAATATGCAAGCCGCAACGGAAGCAGCCGCTTGTTGTACAACGTTCCATCCAAGTCAAATATGGCAGCTTTTGGAAGCATTACAATATCAATTTTTTGAATTTGGCGTGGCGGAACTCGTCCTGCATAAGCAGCTGGATCTTGAACTGGCCGTCGCGGTAGCCTTCGGCCACGCATTCCTCCTTGAACTTCTCAAAAGAGCCGCTCACCAGTCGGTGCGCCACCGGCAGCTTGAGCCTCAGGGAGTCGCGCTTCGACTCATACTCCATGTTTATTTCCTTCAACTTGTTGTCAACTACCTCGTTGAACTCCTCGGCTTGCTGCTGCGACAGGGTTGTGTCTTCAAATTCGTAGTAGAACCTGTATCCTCTTATCTCGGTGTCGGCGAAGCCCACAAAGAAGCGAGTCTTCACGCCAGTCACGTCCTCGGCCCTGTGCACGGCGTCTATCAGCTGTTTTTCGTGCAACTTCTCACCCGTCAGCGATATAATCCCGTTCACCTTCTGAATCATGTGCACCGTAGGGGTGTTCATGAATTTGGATCCAACCTCCAAAAGATCATTCATATTGTAGCGGTAAAGTCCGGCAAAAGTTGTGACGTATGCGCAATATCGTTTTCCTTCCTGGAGTTCATGAAGGAGGTGGAAATGAGGATCAGTTTTACCAAGTTCAGACTCTTCAACAAACTCATAGAAGTGGTAATGCGGGAAAAGCACGGTGTTAATCGAGTCGTCGAGTACAAGTCCGAAACGGCATTCCGAGCTGAAATACCCGAGTTCCTGGTGGAACATCGACTTGGGGAACGAATCTTTGAACTGGTCGATGTATATTGCGGTGTTGCCGCACTTCCATGTGCTCAGGATCTGGAGGTTGGGCCAGAAGTGCTTTGGAAGCACGTTGCCGTGCTTCTCTTTCAGTTTTCTGAGCTTCGCGGCGCGCTTGGGGTTTGGCTTCAAGGCACTCTCTATCTCGGCACGTATCTCCGGCTCAATGTCGAACAGATCGCTCAGTGTCCCGTTCTCGATGTCCTTGACATATTCGTCGTAGTACTTGTTCACATTGTTCTGCATCTCGACTATCGTTGACGGGTTCGCCGTTACGATTACTGTAACGTCCTGCTCGATGCTCTTGCGCATAAGCACATAATAGCGGGCATTGTAGTCGGAGATGTCGTAAACGCACTGTGGGTTGGCATAGAGCTTCTGGATGAACTTCGGCATGTCGTCGCGAGTCACCCCCGACACCGAGCCGTACATGGTGCCGTCCGGAGCCTCTCCCTCCTTGTACTTGCCAACAATAGCGAGCACCTTGCCGCCGAAGCAGGTGCTTCTATGCCTGATGAAGTTGTAGAGCCATATCCGTGACATCTTGACATAAATCTTCCAGAGATATTTCCTGGTTATGGGAATCCACTTGGGCTCGGCTGTAGTACCAGATGTGGTCGCATACAGCACCGGCTTCCCGTGGAAGAGGACGTCGGACTCGCCGTGCTTGTGGCGCTCAACATACGGACGCAAGTCCTCGTAGTCGTTGGGCTTGACGTTCTCGCGGAAGCGCCTGTAGAACTCCTCCTCGCTCGTGGCCTTGAAGATATAGTCGAAATTGTGTTCCTTGCCGAAGACGGTGTCCTTGGCATAGAAGATTATCTTCCTCAGAGTTATGTCGCTGTGCCTCTGCGGGTGCTTCGACACCTTCCTGAGCCTCCTGTATTGCATTCTGCCCGTGATCCCGACAAGGAGATTCACCAAAAGCATTCTTTTTAAATCCATTGAGATGGTTTTTTATCAAACCGCAAAGATACATATTTTACAATTAAAACTGTTAAATAATGTAAAAATAGGGTTAATATGAGACAAGAGCCATCAATCTTGCTTTCCATATCGGCGAACTCAACATTTGAAAAAAGTTACGGCGTACACAGTTATGCTTTTTGATTTTTTTCTTATCTTTGCGGCTGCGGTTTTCGCGTGGACATTCAACGAGTATCAAGAATAAAAAACAAATACAATGTCAAGAGTACTTATAGTAGGAGCAGGCGGAGTGGGTTCCGTTGTTGCTCACAAATGCGCCTCGGTTCCCGAGGTCTTCACAGAGATAATGCTTGCGTCGCGCACCAAGTCGAAATGCGACGCCATCGCCGCGCAGGTGGGCGGCGGGCGGATAAAGACAGCGCAGGTTGACGCCGACAACGTTGAGGAGACCATCCGCCTCATAGAAAGCTACAAGCCCGACCTTCTGATCAACGTGGCCCTGCCTTACCAGGACCTCCCGCTGATGGACGCATGTCTGGCAACGCGCACCAACTACATGGACACCGCCAACTACGAGCCCCGCGACAAGGCGAAGTTCGAGTACAGCTGGCAGTGGGCCTACCACGACCGCTTCAAGGAGGCCGGCATAATGGCTCTGCTCGGCTGCGGCTTCGACCCGGGCGTGACGAGCATCTACACCGCCTACGCCGCCAAGCACCACTTCGACGAAATTCACTATCTCGACATCGTGGACTGCAACGCCGGCGACCACGGCAAGGCCTTCGCCACGAACTTCAATCCTGAGATCAACATCCGCGAGATAACACAGAAAGGCAAATACTGGGAGAACGGACAATGGGTCGAAATCGACCCGATGTCGGTGCACCGCCCCGTTGAATACCCCAACATCGGCGAACGCGAGTCGTACCTCCTCTACCACGAGGAGCTCGAGTCGCTGGTGAAGAGCTACCCCACCCTCAAGCGCGCCCGCTTCTGGATGACATTCGGACAGAAGTACATCACAGTGCTCAACGTGCTTCAGGAGATCGGGATGACAAGCATCAAGCCCATCAACTACAACGGCATGGAGATTGTGCCGCTGCAGTTCCTGAAGGCAGTGCTCCCCGAGCCGTCGTCGCTGGGCGAGGGATACCACGGGCAGACATCAATAGGATGCCAGATAAAGGGTGTGAAGGACGGGAAGCAACGCACATACTACGTGTGGAACAACTGCGACCACGCCGAATGCTTCAAGGAAGTAGGCGCGCAGGCCGTGTCTTACACGACCGGCGTGCCGGCCATGCTCGGCGCCAAGATGATCCTCACCGGCACTTGGCAGGGCAAGGGCGTGTTCAACGTTGAACAGTTCGACCCCGACCCGTTCATGAAGGAAATCGGCGGATACGGACTCCCCTGGAACGAACAAATCGACCAGCCGCTGCCGGTTTACAAGCACGAATAAGTCTATACAGTTATTAGGCAGTTTGACCGATGCAATCAGGCCTCAGAGTTACTTCACACCTCTCGAGGCCTTGATTTTTTCGTAAGCCTCGTTCACCTTGGCAAACTTCTCTTCTGCCTGCTTCCGCACGTCCTCGCCAAGATGGCTCACCTTGTCGGGATGATGCTTCATAGCCGCCACGCGGTAGGCCTTCTTCAGCTCGTCGTTGGAAACATCCGATGAGACCTCGAGAATCCTGTAGCACTCGTCCAACGAAGGCCCTGAACTGGTCTCGAAGCGCCTGCCGCCGCCGTAGTTGTCCTCCCCGGCGCTTCTTGACCCGTAATCGTAGCTATATCCGCTGTAAGAGAAGTTGAAATACAGGGACTTGAGGGCTTCGAAAGTGGAACGGTTCAGTCCACAGTTGTCGGAAATCCTCTGCACTGCACTCAGTTCAAGGGTGTTGGCGCTTCCGTCAGACTTCACGAAACCGAACAGTGCCTGAATGATCGCTATCTTTTCATGCACGGTGGCGAATTTCCTGATATTCTCGCAGGCCACCTGGCAGAGCGAGTCGAGATTTGGAGCGTCGAGGTAGCCCTTGAATTTGAGCAGCATCTCGGAGAGATTCGCGTGAGGAAAGTTCTGCTGGAAAAACTGCTTGCAGTAGTCGAGCTCCGACTGACGCAACTTGTTCTTGTCGGCGGTGGCCACGTATGAAATCAGCACGAGAATCTCGTCCTCGAACTGGCCTTCGCTCGTGTAGTACTGTCTCTCCGACTGCTGTTCGGCGAAGCGGCGCATTCTGCGGGATGCACGCCACTGGTCGATCAGGTATCCTATAAAACCTCCTATCAACCCGGCGGAGAAGCCGCCGAAACTCAAGCCAACAAAGAAAAAGACTATCGTGAACATAGCTTCAAATCACCATATATGGGCATCGTTGTCGAACCACTTGCCATGAAGCCTGAGGGTTTGCTCAATCACATCCCTCACAGCCCCCTCGCCGCCGTTTCTTATGGAGATATAGTCTGCAAGGTGCTTGACTTCGGTCACGGCATCGGCAGGGCAGCACTTTACCCCGGCGAGCTCCATAATTGGATAGTCGGGAATGTCGTCGCCCATCACTAAAGTCTCCTCCGGGAGAAGACCGTTCCTTTCCAAATACTCATTGTAAACCTCCACTTTGTCTTTCACCGCGAGGTTTATCTCCATGCCGTGGAAGTTCTTGTACCTGAGCCTCATCGACTCGGCATAGCCGCCTGAAATCACCACAACCTTGTAGCCTTTCTTGAGGGCGTACTGGAGCGCGTAGCCGTCTTTTGCGTTCGTGGCACGCACCTGCTCCCCGTCGGAGGTTACATATATGCGCCCGTCGGACAGCACCCCGTCGAAGTCGAAGACAAAGGCCTTTATTTTGTGTAACTTTTCCTTGTAATTCTTCATCTGCTCAACAAATTATCATTCTTGCACAAATGCAACAAAACGAACCGCAAATTTACAATTTTTATCTCAAATGAAACCGCGTGCCTTCGATTCTACTTTTATTTTCTCTCCGGTGAAAGGATGAAGGAACTCAATCCTCAAAGCGTGGAGATGAAGTCTGTCGGCTGGCCTGCCGTAGAGGTTGTCGCCACGGATGGGCCGGCCGAGGCCGTCGAGATGGGCACAGTGCACACGGAGCTGATGGGTGCGGCCGGTCAGCGGACGGAGTTCCACTACATGCTCGCCAAGCGCTCTGTACAACGTTACGGCATCCTTTCCGTTTCCCGTGTCAACCTTCTGGAACGGGCGGTGCGACAGATCCGGGGATAGCGGAAGGTTTATGACACCCGACTCGCCCGGTTCAAGCGGCCGGCCGTCCAGGACTGCAACGTAAGTCTTTGACACATCGCGGCTCTCGAACATCTTCCGCAACTCCGACTGGGCGGCAAGGCTCTTGGCCACAACCATCACGCCGCTCGTGTCCATGTCGAGGCGGTGCACTTCGAGGGGAGTTACGCCCTCTTCAGCAACTTCCACAAGTCGTGAGATCACCGATGTTCTGTGCGACTTCCCAGGCACCGAAAGCATTCCCGAAGGCTTGTCCACAATCCAGAATCCATCATCTTCATAGAGGACTGTGAGCGGAAAATCCTGCTCAGGCAGCGGTTCTGAAAAGACTTCCCCCGGTAGCATGTACTCGAGCACAGGGCGGCACTTCCCAGTACAAGCCGGGTAATACGAGAGATAGTGGCGGATGATGTCTGACGGAGACCTGCCCCACCAGAACATTGCTATCTGAACCGGCACGAGACCGTGGAGATAGGCGTACTGGAACAGCTTTGGCTCGCAACAGTCGCCGGTTCCTGCGGGTGGCATTCCAAGCGACTTGTCCTCGAAAATCTCCAGAATGTTTTTGCTTGCTCCCGCGAAATTCACCATCCTGTATCTGGAAAAAATCCATCTTTGCAGTCGTTCCGACTCCTCACGCCTTGAATATCTCAGGTCGGAGAGTTTTCTTTCGAAAACCTCAAGACCTGCACGTTTTTCTTCAAGCATGGCCGCGTTTCTTGATTTCATCCTTTTGAATTCCGCCTTGAGGAAGCTGCTTTCGGCACGCAGAACAGTCTCTTCTTCCTCGTTCAGAGTCTGTTCGGAACGCATTTTGTCGCGACGTGACTTCTCGGCAGAGAGCTTGGCTCTGAAATTTTCCTCGTCGTTTTCCAACTTCGCTCGAAGACTCTCGTATGACGACTTCATTCCCTTATACTCGCAGGAATCTTCAATCTCGCTTATCAGTTTGTTCATTTCCGATATTTCCTTCTCCTTTCTCTTGAAATATCCATCGGGATCCAAAAGGTCGAACACCGGCGGCACGAAGCCCTGTATCACCGATTTGTCGTACAACTGACCTGAAAAGGCCGCAAGATAATACAGTTTCTGCGCTTCTGTGGAATGGTTGTCATTTCTTTTCACTATTAGAACTGCGAACATCTTTCCTTCAGCGTCGTCGTCAAGAAACGGCTTTAGATTAGGCACAAGGTCGTCAACAGCAGCCTTGCACACAGGATGCACCGAATAGTTGAACGGGTTGTTGAGTTTTTCAGGGATTTCACCACAGTAACGCAAAGGATGGAGAATTTCATCTTCAAACCTAACACATTCAGAAACAGAAAGTTCGCGACTCTTCATCCAGCAAAGACATTTTGACGCGAAATTAAAATAAATGCTGAACATTTAAGCTATGGCATCGTTTTTTTACATGGATGAACGACAATAATTATTATTTTCGCGGTTCGGCAGACCATAAATCCGGTACTGCTATACATACTGTTGAATCACAAAAAGATAGATTGATGAAAGACTATTCGGATTTAATATCTTCCAGGCTTGGTTTGGAACGGGAGCAGGTGAGCAACACGCTCGAGCTGTTCGAGTCAGGAGCGACCATACCATTCATTTCAAGGTACAGAAAGGAGGCAACGGGCTCGCTCAACGAGGTGCAGATAGCGGAGATCAGGGAGCTGTATGAGAAGTTCGTGGAGCTCGACAAGCGCAGAGCCACCATCATAGACACAATATCGGAGCAGGGCAAGCTCACCGACGAGTTGAAAGAGAAGATCGAGAAAGCCGGGAGCATGAGCGCCTTGGAGGACCTGTACCTTCCATACCGACCGAAGCGGAAGACACGCGCCTCGGTGGCTATAGAGAGGGGGTTGCTCCCCTTGGCAGAGGCCATCCTGCACCAGAGGGAACCGGACATCGAGAAGAAAGCGTCAGTTTTCGTTTCGGAGGAAAAAGGCCTGCCCACCGTGGAGGACGTGCTGGCCGGGGCGCGAGACATCATAGCCGAGAAAATCAGCGAGAACGCCGGCGTGAGGGAACGGCTGCGCGGCATGTTCCACAAGTTCGCCAGAATAACTTCCAAGAAAATCCCGGACAGAATCGACGAAGGCGAGAAGTTCAAGATGTACTACAACAACGTGGAGCTGCTTTCGAAGGTGCCGTCTCACAGGCTCCTTGCCATGTTCCGCGGCGAGGACGAGGGCGTGCTGCGGCTCCACATAGCCCCCGACGAGGAGAAGACCCTCGCGAGCCTGAAGATGAACCTATGCAGGAAATCGGGGAGGCTTTCGGAGCAGGTCGACATAGCTCTGACCGACTCATACCGCAGGCTGCTACAGCCGCAGTTGGAGACCGAGATGCGGAAGCACTACAAAGAACGCGCCGACAGGGAGGCGATATCTGTGTTCGCCAAGAACGCACGGCAGCTGCTGCTCGCCGCCCCGTTAGGGCAGAAGACGACGCTTGCCATCGACCCCGGCTTCCGCACTGGCTGCAAGGTTGTGATACTCAACCCCCAGGGGAAACTTCTCTACAACGAGACTATATATCCCCACCCTCCCGCCGCACAATACAAACTCGCCTCCGACAAGCTGAAGCGTCTGGTGCTGCAATACCAGGTCGACGCTATCGCCATAGGCAACGGGACCGCAGGGCGCGAGACTGAGAACTTCGTGCGGCACATACCTTTCGAGCGCGACGTGAAAGCCTTCATGGTTAACGAGAGCGGCGCGTCGATATATTCCGCCTCGGCGGTGGCGCGGGAGGAGTTCCCCGACTACGACGTAACAGTGCGCGGGGCGGTATCCATAGGCCGTCGGCTCCAGGACCCGCTCGCCGAGCTTGTGAAGATAGACCCCAAGTCGATCGGCGTGGGGCAATACCAGCACGACGTCAACCAGAAGATGCTCCAGGAGAGCCTGCAGTCGACCGTGGAGAGCTGCGTGAACTTCGTGGGCGTGGAACTGAACACAGCAAGCAAGGAGCTGCTGTCATACGTTTCGGGCGTGGGGCCGGCACTGGCGAGGAACATCGTGGAGTTCAGGGACGAGAACGGGCCGTTCTCCTCGCGCGAGGATCTGAAGAATGTGCCGCGTTTCGGGGCAAAGGCGTTCCAGCAGGCCGCAGGATTCCTAAGGATACGCAACGCCGCCAACCCGCTTGACTCCAGCTCCGTACACCCAGAAAGTTACCACATCGTCGAGGAGATGGCAAAGGCGCTCGGCTGCGCGGTGCAAGACCTGATGGGCGACCGCGGGCTGCGCGGAAGCATTAACCTCAACGACTACATCACCGGCACTGTCGGGCTGCCCACGCTTAACGACATAATGCAAGAGCTTGAGAAACCCGGACGCGACCCGAGAACCAAGTTCGAGATGTTCGAGTTCGACAAGAACGTACGCACAATAAACGACCTCGTCCCCGGCATGGAACTGCCAGGTATAGTAACCAACATCACCAATTTCGGCTGCTTTGTCGACATAGGGGTTCACCAGGACGGACTTATACACATAAGCAGGCTCGGCAAACGCAGGGTCTCCGACCCGTCGGAGGTTGTGCGCCTCAACCAGAAAGTCACCGTCAGGGTCGAGAACGTTGAGACAGACAGAAAAAGGATCAGCCTCGCATTAGTGACAGATCAGAAGTGAGAAATGAGAAGTGAAGTATAATCATAATTTCGTTTTTTCTGCGTTAAATCGTAGTCTTTAAAAAATATTAACATGAACAGACTGGCAATCGTTTTGCTAACAATTTTTCTTTCGGCCAACGCCCTGAGCGCCGACGCGCAGGTGAGGCAGACTTTCCGGGTTCTCGACTTCAGCAGCGGCAAGCCCGTGGGCGGCGCACACTCCGAACTCTATGGCACAAAACTGACCACTGACGCCAACGGCATAGCCACAGCGGTTCTCGCTGGCGACAAAAAGGGCGCGTTCCTGCCGATTCGCGACTGGCAACGCGAAGGCTACAGATTCTTCGGGGCTGCCGAAAACTCAATGTACAAGTATCTTCAAACAAAAGACACCATAACCCACTACATCATTAACAAGGAAGAATACTACAACAACCTTGACCGTCTGACAGACTCGATTTTCTCGTTCTGGTACAGGAACAGCTATCTTGAAGGAAACCGCCCACTCATCGACTCGGCGCTGTATTTCGGCATAAACGGCGCGCGATTCGCCAACGTGCTTTACGGCAACTGTTTCATCGACAACAACATGGCTGAAAAATGCGCCTCAAACGCCAAGGAGATCTACAACCCTATGTTCTTGAAGGTATTCAACAGCGAGTATCCTGAAATCGTGGGCAGGCTCTTTGCTGGCGATATCAACGGTGCCGTATCAGAGGCCGGAAGGCGTATAAACCAAAACGGGATTGCAGACATAAACCCTACACTGTCAGACCTCTACCGCTATCTGCGATACCTTGACTTTCAGAGCGACACCCTGCGACTAAGCGACATCACTAAAAGCCTTTACGAAAAAAGACTCGACAACCCGACGATGGTGAAGTATCTCTACGACCTTAACAAAGACAAGAGGTACGGTCTGTCGGACTCTCTTTCGGCAATATGGAAAAAGAGCAACAACAACCCTCTTTTGTCAGTATACTTCACCCCAGGACTCGCCGAGAGCTTCGACAAGCAAGACAAAAACACGATAAAGACATTGTCTGACGACATGCTCAGTGTCGCTATGAACAACTGCCTAAAATATCCCTGCGAGGAGTCTGAAGAGATTCTCCTGCTCTCGTACATGAACTCGGCTTACGCATCAATAATCATCAACGACTCGGCACAGGCAGTGAAAATGGTTGACACTGTTGCCAACTTCATTCCGAAAATCTCGAAGAGTATCGAAGACAACGTTGAACGGAGCAGATTTCTGATTGAGAAGTACAACACCTGTTCACAGTTTTTCGAGTATGCGACCGAGGAGACAAGAGGCAGGATAGTGGAAGACTACATAAAGGCCCTTGAAACTGTTTACAACGACAATCGAAACAGCGTGGCGAACCAACTCATGACATCCGAGTGCGGATACAACATCCTCAGATTTGTTGAGGACGAAACTCTTATAGGTAAAGCGCTTGACCTGGTTTACGACGCCAACAAGCGGCTTTGCAAGCGATTCCCCGTCATGTTCTCGGTGAGAAACATGCAGGTGGCGTCGCAGATGCTCGGCAAGGCAGTAACCGCAGGCGAAAGCCCTGAATCAATCAAAAGCGCCTTCGGGAAGTACACTGAAAGTTTCGACATTGTAGAGGCGGTCCTCCCCTACTGCTACGTCAACAACTATCTCGACTTTAACTCCACCATAGACGGATATCTCGCCTACAACCAGAACTTCACTCTCAACGATGAAATCGCAACTTTCACTGACAGGCTTCTCATCCGGAAAGCTGAAGCCAACAACAGTTCATTCTACGTGGAAAAGGCAAAGTTCCTCAACGCCACTGCTGAGAAACTCTACAGCAGCGAGCTTTTCGATGAGTCGATAGCATACTACCTTCAGTCTAACGAGATGTACGAAAAGATTCTGAATGGCAATGACAGTTTATGGACGCATTACCTCACGAACTTGCTTCAGATGGGCGACGCGCACCTCAACCTGAACCAGTTCGACAAAGCCATCATGACATACGGCAGGATCTACGATTTCGAGAACCAGGTGCCGAAAGCCCGCGCCGCCGAATACTCTTTCATGAAGGGTTCGGCGCACTACTACACAGGCGACGCGTATAAGTCGCAGAACAACATGAAGATGGCCGAGAAAGAGTACAGGTCGGCCGAGAAGGAATACAACCGGGCCATCGCGCTCGGGAGCTTAGACGCCAACGCAACGATGGGCGAGATGTACTTCGGGAAAGCGGTGGCCGCAGCACAGGAGGCCAACATGAAGAGATGTATTGATCTCGTCAACAAGTCTGTGAGATATTACGAGGCCTCGGGGCTTGAACGCCCGTACAGGACCTACGAGAAGGCCAAGACAGCCCGCAAGGACTTCGCGAAGGAGAGCGGCAACATAGCCACGTACCGGAAGGACCTTGCCGACCTTTCCGCATACTACAAGAAATTCCTCCCTCTGAACAGCAACTACGCAGGAGCCATCTACGACGTGTCGAACGAGATGCTTGGCGTTGAAGGTCTCGACCAGGCCACCGGGCTGCAGTGTGCCGAAGACATGGCCGAGGCTCTGATAGTGCTTCACGACCAGGGTTATGACGTTGACAGGCACTACTTCAGAACCATGCACATACTCGCCGACGCATACCTCGGCAGCGACTCGGTCAGGAAGGCAATACTCACCTACCGCGACGCCTACAACATAAACACCATCATCTACAAAGACACGGCCATGATGCAGTGGGAGTACAACAGCGCTGTCATCTACGAGAACCTCGCCGACTGCTACGAGAAGATGGCCGAGGTTACCGACACCGCGCGCAGGGAACTCTGGTACTACCGCGCCACCGACACCCGCGACACCGCCATCTCAATCCTTGAGCTACTTGCCAAGGACGGCGACGAGAGCGTTACATACAGGATTGCCACAGACCTCCGCGACAACGCCCTGGTGTTCTACAGACTCGACATGGTTTTGTCGGCCCTCGACAGATACGAAAAGGCCAACGAACTACTCTCCATACTGTACAACAGCGAGTACAAGTCTGACGTGGAAAGCGATATCATCAGGAACTACACAGAGAAAGGGCTGATCCACGCCGAGAACAACGACAAGGAGAAGGCGGTCGCAAACCTGAGGACGGCACTGGAGTATGCCAGGAAAGCCGAACGGCCAACAGGGTTCTCCCTGTTCGCCGCGATCAAATTAGCTGAGATTCTCGGAGAGGACAAGGAAGCCAACTCGGCGGAGATTTCTAAACTCAACAAATACATAAAAGACAGCAGGAAGAGCATCAAGTAGCAGACGGTCTCACGGTGGCTATCCTACGCAGCCCTTCGAGGACGGTGGCGCGGTTTGTTCCGATGTTCATCCTCATGAACCCCTCGCCTTCCGGACCGTAGTCGAGACCGCTGTTCAGTCCGATTTTCGCCTCATGCACGAGTTTGTGCACCAAATCTTTATGGGGAATATTCCAAGCGCGGAAGTCTATCCAGAGTAGGAACGAGGCCTGCGGTCGCATTATCTTCAGTTCCGGCATTTCGGCACTCACGTATGATTCAGCCGCGGCGATGTTGCCCGTGAGGTATTCCAAAAGCTGCCTCAACCACTCCTCACCTTTCGAGAAAGCAGCCTCGGCAGCATAGTAGCCGAAGATGTTGCCGAGAGAGAGTTCGTTGCCGTCGAGGTAGGCGAAGAACTTCTTCCTCACCTCGATGTCAGGCACATAGCACACCGAAGACGCAAGACCCGCCATGTTGAAGGTTTTGCTCGGCGCGAAGAATGTGATTGAATTTCCGGCGGCTGTTTCCGACACGGAGGAAAACGTAGTGTGCCTGTATTCCGGGAATGTCAGGTCGGCGTGTATCTCGTCGGAAATCACCAGCACGTTGTTCCTTTTGCAAATGTCAGCAACATTCCTCAGTTCATCGCCCGACCATACGGTTCCGCCTGGGTTGTGCGGGTTGCACAGTATCATCATCTTGCATCCTGCCGCCTTCTTCTCCAAATCCTCGAAATCGATGCAGAACCTCCCGTCAACGGTCTTTAGCGGACTGCTCACGAAGATTCTGCCAGTCCGGTGCGGTACATTGAGAAATGGAGGATATACCGGTGTGGTTATCAGCACCTTGTCGCCAGGCACGGTAAACGCCTGCATGGCGAAGGCGATGCCCTGAACGATGCCTGGGATGAAGTGCATGGTCTTCCATTTGGCGCTAACTCCATAATGTTTCTGAAACCAGTTCAGCACGGCCATCTTGTATGATTCGGGTGAGAAAGTGTATCCTAAGACCTCATGGTCGCATCGCCTGCGAATGGCGTCGAGTATGAAGTCCGGGGTTCGGAAATCCATGTCGGCAACCCACATCGGCAGAATGTCATCCGCGCCGAAGAACTCGCCAAGCATGTCATATTTCACACAGTTGGAGCCTTTTCTGTCTGCTATATCGTCAAAATTGTATTTTATCATATCCTGAATGGAAGTCGTTATTTGATGCGACTATGTTTATTCATCCTTGCTCTCTGTTGCGATGGGTCGGCTCCAGAAGCGGAGAACGGCGATTTCAGCAAGGAAACACGCCAAGGCTATCAGAAGGAATAGAGGCCAAAGCGGCCGGCCTTCGAGCTGACCGGTGGCTGCCTTCGCGATGTTCTTGGCACGGGAGTCCACAACTTTGACATTATCACCCGTCTCCTTTGCAATCCTCGACAATTCCCCTTCGTCGTAGAATGCCATTTCTGACTCTTTTCGCGAATAGTTGAACGCTAAAGTGCCGACAACCTGCCCGCCGCTTACTATGTCATACCAGTCGCCGAAATGCACCTGGTCGTGGAAGAACAGGGCTGTCTCGTTGCCGATCCTTCTCTGTTCGGGGATGAACTCCTCCTGCGACTTCCTCGCCCGCAGTGAGAGCACATCGTCGGAATGCGCCGACAGTGCGCCCACTCTCTGCATATCGTCAGCGCCGATGATGTTATAAAGTTTCTGAGAAGAGGATGTGAGTATCCCGAGATTGTGCAGCGGCACGAAGAAGAGCGCGTGTCTGTGAGCGTTGCCCCATTCGTCGTCGAGTGCCACAGAGGAGAGAGCCACCCTACCCGCGCCGGTGCTCCACACCGTGAGAAGCCTTGAGCCATCCTCAAGAACCATCACGTTCTCGCCGCCCTGCGAACCTCCGGAAACCTGTACGTGCTGCAAAGTGGCGGGAAGGTCAACCCTGTCTGACGACGAAGCCATTGCACCGTTGAAATAGGGGCTCTCCATGTTAATCTTGCCGCATTTCAACGGACTCTTCACAAGAGTGCCTAAAGTGCCGCAGCCGAGTCCGGAGAGGAAAGCGTTCAGCGAGGCGTCGGCTTCATTCGGCGGGAAAATGAGCAACGTGCCACCGGCCTCAACGAACTTTGAAAGCTCGTCAGCAAGTCCTGACGACAACGCCGGAACCTCGTTCAAAACCACCAAGTTGCTCTCCTTCAGCACAGTGTAGTTCACCTGCCTGTAGTCGTCAGAATGACAGTTGAAGACAGAGTCCTTGGCATACAGCGCGTTCAGAAATCTGTTTGGAGTTTTGTCGTGAATGAGATACACATTGCTGTTGTCGGAGACGTTGTAGGTGAAGAAGAGTTCATCGTCAAAGGTTATTGGGGCGTCTTCAATGGATATTCGGCCAAGGTTAGAGCCTTTTTCTTCAATCTTGTACGACAGACGGCAGTCGACGTGTCCGCCGGCAACTATGTCAACCGTGGAAATAGCCTTTTGTCTGTCGTTCACATGGAGTTTTACTGGCAGTTTCTGCAAATCATCCTCGCCGTGGTTGTGAAGTCGCACCATAAGGGTCACTATGTTGCCAACTCGGAACACCGGGGTCAGAAACCAGCACGAGTCAACAGACACGTTCTTACGCTCCACAGACTTTGAGGGCACAAGCCCGATGTGCAACGAGCTGTCGCCGCGAAGCAACGACAGGTCAAAGTTGTTCTTCTGGAAGTCTGATATGTAGAACTTCACGACGTTGGCCTTTGTTGAACGCTGGGCTGTATTAGACTCAAACGCCCTTATTTCACTGAAACTGCGACTGTTTGGAGAAATTCCGATCTGGTCAAGGGCCTCGATTATCTGATCCTTGTTGAGTATATGCGACTCCTCACCCGAGAAGTCCTGCGTGGTTAGGACAAAATCGTCGTCGTAGTTGAAGTCGCCCACTATTGTCTTGGCGGCGTCGATGGCCTCATAAAGACTTGACGTGTTGTCGGAGTTCGCGTCCATGGAGAACGAGTTGTCGACGAACACGGATATGAGGTTGCCGCCCGACTTCCTGACATTGTCGTTTTTGAGGAACGGCTGCGCCGCGGCGAAAACAAGGGCCGCAATTCCAAGGATTCTGAGTGCAAGAACAACAAGCTGCTGAAGCTGCGACTTCCGCCTGGTCTTCTTCTGAATTTCGTCAAGCATTCTCACATTTGAAAAATACACTGTCTTGTACCTCCTGAAGTTGAACAGATGTATGAGCACCGGCACAAGAATCGCGAAGAGCCCGAAAAGCAGATATGGATTTGTAAAAGTCATTTTTTATCAATAGTGTCCTAAATGTTTTTTAAAGGCAAGGGCAAAGGGCGGAAATTTTTCCAACCTCTGCGTTGAGAAAAAAACCTTGTCTTTTTTATGGCGGCAAAGATAACACTTTTCGCGCAAGCAATAACGACTCTCACTGAAAAATAATCAGTGGAAAATTTATTCAGGACAGTATTCAGGCACAACTATGGCTTTGGCTACTAACAGAAATCCGCCACAAGACCAAGGGGGATAATTCCGATTTTTTTGTATATTTGCGGTCTGATACAGACATAGATTAAAAAGGTGAAACATTTAATTATAATGAAACAGAAAATGGTCGTTTTGAGCTTTCTCGCCGTAGCATTCTCATGTGCGGGCGTGTTGTCGGCGCAGACTGGCTCGCTCAACCGTGTGTTCACGGTGAACCACATTCCCATCAAAATGGTGTTTGTGAAGGGCGGGGACATGCTGTTAGGCTGTACCGCTGACCGCGATGACAGTTGCAAAGTCCGTGAAATCCCTAGCCATACGGTCTCATTGTCTGATTTTTACATCGGTGAGACGGAGGTGACGCAGGCGCAGTGGAAAGCGGTAATGGGCAGCGACAACAATCCGAGTTACTGGAAAGGCAACTCGCTTCCTGTTGAGCGCGTGAGCTGGGCGGAGTGTCATCGTTTCGTCACCCGTCTGAACAAATATCTCGCCAAAGAGCTGCCCGAGGGTTACCGTTTCGCCCTGCCCACCGAGGCGCAATGGGAATATGCGTCCCGTGGCGGTCTGAAAAGTGCCGGCACACGCTATGCTGGCAGCAGTGATTTGAAAAATGTTGCATGGTACTATGACAACAGCGATGAGCGCACCCACGACGTGCGGGTCAAAACCGCCAACGAGTTAGGCATTTTCGACATGAGCGGGAATGTCTGGGAATGGTGCGAGGATTGGTACGACGAGAATTTCTACGCGGAGAATGCGGACTGGAACAACCCCATGAATGTTCAGGAAACCTCCTATCGCGTGCAACGTGGCGGCAGCTGGAACTATGGAGCGTCGTATAGCAGGTGCGCCACCCGCGACCGCGGAAGTATCCATTCCCGTTATGAAGACTGCGGGTTCAGGGTCGCGCTGGTGCCGTTTTAACAAAAAAAACTCCGCAGTTGCGGAGTTTTTTTTGTTAAAACGCATACTTCACATGCAGCAGGATCTGCCACGTGGAGGATATGTTGTTATAGAGCGACCACGTGGGCTGGGTAAAGCTGTACTTCCCGTTTTCCGCGTCGTATCGCAGCATCACATCGCTGTCGAGAACCTTGTAAGCCCCCCACTTGCGGCAGAACAGGTTTGCAATGTTGTTGAAATCGGCCCCCACTTCAAGGGTCTGCTTGTGGCCGGTGACGTTGAAGTAGAACTCCTGCGCGATTTTGAAGTTGATGCGGTTGAGCCACGGAGCCATGCCGCCGTTGCGCTTGGAGTATTCTCCCCTGTGTTTGCTCAAGTAGCGGTCGCTGCTGATGAAGTCCTCGAAGGCGGCGCGGTTCTCGTCGGAGGAGAACGGCATGGAGGCCAACTCCTCTGCGGTGGGAATGTACATCAACTGCGGACTGGTGAGTCCGCTGACATTGTCGATGAGGTAAGAATGACGGGTCATGCAGAATCCATTGTAAACGCCGATGTTGAAGCCCTCATAGAAGATTCCGAGCTTTGTGGCGGTGCGCTTGCCCTCGTTGATGGTGTAGCCCAGACCGGCAATCACGCGGTGCGGTGCCACGAAGGCAGAGTAGCCTAATTCAGGGCTGTTGCAGTCGTTTACATTCGCGGTGTTTGCAAACGAGGACACTTGGTCGCCGTTCCCGTCAGAGAGGTTGGTGGCATGACTGAACGTGTAGGACGCGACAAGGCTAAGCCCGAAACGGAAGTTTTTGGCCAGCTGGGTGGTGAGAGAGACGTACTGCCCATGGTGTCCCTTGTCGTTGTGCAGGTAATACCCGTGCATGGTGGCTCCTTCATTATTGGTGATGCCCTCGCTGGCGTAGTGCGTGCGGGCAGCGGGTTCACCGGGCAGTTGGATTGTGCCGTCTTCCTTATACCCTAACAAGGAGGCGTATATTTCGTTGAAGTTGAAAGAGTAAATCCCTTCCACGGTGGCCTTGATGCCGCCGGGAATCAGGAAGTCAAGTGCAAGGGAAGATTTCCAGCTTGTCGGCATCTTCAGATCTTTGGCCAAAATGGTGGCGTTGGTGGGGGCAGACAACCCCTGACGGCTGTAATTGTGATTGGAATAGAGACTGTTGATGATTTCTTCCCGGTCATCATTGAATCCGACCACTTCGTTGCCTGTTGTGGTGTTGGCGATGTATTGGTACTGCAGACAATTGGCGTTGCCGATGGCACTCACTAACCACACGTTGGGGATACGTCCGGTGAAGAGCCCCGTTCCGCCGCGAAGAATGACCTTGCGGTCGTGGGTTATGTCCCAGTTGAAGCCGATGCGGGGCGAGATGTGAATGTCGAAATGCGGGTAGTCGGAGGTGCTGAGCCCGGCGAAAGAACTCTCTGGATGCGCGTTGGCCACCTGGTCGAAATCCGCGTTGCGGTTGTCGTGGCGGAAACGGATGAACGGCATTTCCAGGCGCAAACCCAATGTCAGCTTGAAGAACTTGCTGAAGGTCATTTCATCCTGCCCGTACAGGGAAAGCTGGCTGTGGTCGAAGGTTGGAAACACCTGTTCGGTGGGATTGTCGATGTTGGCATGGGTGATCATGAACAGCGACGGACCCGCCCCTTCCACTCCGTTGACATCGTCAACAAACGATTTCCAAGAGTCATAGACGTACCATCCACTCCCCCCTTGCATGAAGCCGTTCACGATATGGTTCCACTCAATCTGCGCCCCCGCAAGGATGTCGTGGATGCCGGTCTTGTAGGTGAATTCATCGGTGGCTGTGAGTGTGTTCACACGGCGCAGATTGCCGTAGGTGAAAGGATCTGGACCGAAAGTGGTGAACATGGCTAACTGCCGGTTACCGTTCATGTCGGTGTAGGGTTCCATAATATCCACTGTCGGGAAGAGATTGCCCGCACGCGAACGCGGCTCGTTCTGCAGCGACCAGGTGAGACGAACCATGTTGTTGCCCCGCTCATTCATCAGACGGCTGTTAAGTTCAGCGACCAATGTGGTGAAATTCAAGATTTGGTTATAACGTGCCGACTCGAACGACAGCGCGTATTGCGACCCGCGGCCGGCATCATCGCTGTTCACCACGAAGAGGGCGTCTCCGGAGGGGACTATAGTGTTTTTGCCGCCCAACGGATTCATAGAGGTGGCAGGCGTATGGGGCACGGCGACATGCGTGTGGCTCATACGGATAAGGAACAGGTTGTTGTCGTTGATGCGCCAGTCAAAGCGTGCGAAGAGTTTGTAATCTGAGTTTTTGATGTTGTAGTTATGGTAGCGGCCGGGGTCGTAGCCGAACTTGTCGTTCAGGAACTGCCGGATATCCTCCATCTGCGTCACGGTCGGACGGTTGTAGCCGGTGCTGCCGCCGTAGCTGTAACTTGCGTCGGGACGTGCCTGGATGGAGGAACCGGACTCGTAGTCCAGCGTGTATTCTCCGTTGAGGAAAAAGAAGAGCTTGTTTTTGACGATGGGACCACCCACCGTGAATCCTATGGTGTTGTTCGATGTCGAGGAACTGGTCAGATGGTAGTCGCCCACCTTATGGCCTTGCAGCGCACTGCCGGTCAAGTAGTCATAGACTGAACCGTGCCATACGTTGGTGCCGTGTTTGGTGACCATGTTGACGGAACTGCCCTGGAATCCGCTGTGGCGTACGTTGAAAGGGGTGATGTTGACATCGAGGCGGTCAATGGCGTCGATGGAGATAGGGGTGCCGCCGGCGGGCAGACTCGACCCGATACCGAAGGCGTTGTTGAAGCCGGCGCCATCTACGGAAACCACCGAACTGCGGTAATTGCCGCCGCCTATGAACATGCCCACGTCCGTGCTGATGCCTTGCGGCGTGAGTTTCAGAATATCGTAAAGACTGCGGTTCACGGAAGGAACAGCGTCAATCTCCTTGGCAGTGAAATGCACGCCCGAGCCGGAACGGTGGATGTTCATCGGGGAGTCAGGGCCGTCCCCAAACACAGTCACCTCTTCCAGACGAACCGCTGAGGGTGAAAGCACCACATCCACGACCACCGCATCGCCCAACGGGGCTTCCACATCCTTCACAATCATCGTCTTATAGTTGAGCCTCTCTACTCTAATCGTATAGGGGCCACCAGCCAATATATTGTTGATTACGTAGTTGCCCTTTCCGTTGGAGAGAGCGTAATAGGGAATGCCGCTCGGATCGTGCACGATGGTCACCACGGCATCCTGCACAGGTCCTTTTCCATCACTGATATTGCCGCTGATGGCAGAAGTGGTGATCTGCGCCAGAACAGGCGATATTGCTGAAAAGCAAAGGAGAACTGTCAGCAGAACTCCAGACAAGAACGAATAACGCATATTTCTTCTATTTGATTTTTTATCCTTTTTTTCATTTTTTGTTCACTACAATGAGAATGACTGATGCAAGTATCAGCGCGATGCCAGCCACAAGGCGCAGCGTGAAGACTCCGTTGAAGACTATCACAGATATGCAGACTGCAGTGACCGGCTCCAGGGCGCCCATTATGGCCGTCGGCGTGGAACCCGCGTATGCTATGCCTATGTTCAAGAGTGTCATGGCTATTATTGTCGGCACTAAGGCAACCATCAAGACAAGTCCCAACGACTGCAAGTCAGGGATTGGCATCACGCGGCTGCCGGGCATCGCGAAAGACCATGCAAGAACCGCAATGGCGGCAAAGAGCATTATATAGAACGTCATCTTGAAGGGCGGCATCGAAATCCGCGACTGGTTCACGACAACGATATAGACGGCGTATGTGAGTGATGATATAAGCACAAGCGAGACACCCCAAAGCGACATGCCGGCACCGCCGTCGCCCTGGTAAAGAAGAAGTATGCCGACGACACTGAGCGCTATCGAGGCCGCAATGGTAAGAGAGGCCTTCTCCTTGAATAAGACTGCCATAATAACGGCCACCATCACCGGATATGCGAAAAGAATGGTGGACGCCACACCTGAATCCAGATAGTTGAACGAAGTGTAGAGCGAAAGCGCCGAGGCGGCGAACAGCAGTCCCAACGACAAAAGCACCTTGAATTCGAACATCGTTATCTTGAAGGAGTCGCGCTTGGCAATGATTATGACACCCAATATAAGCACAGCGAAGAGAAACCTGTAGAAAATCACGCTGGGAGGATTGAACCCTCTTTGGTAAAGCAGAAGCGCCCCCAACGGGTTGGTTCCGTAGGCCACAGCCGCGAGCACGCCCGCAACATATCCCTTTGTCTTGTTGTTTTGTATCATATACTCACGGAGCCATGTTGAAATATTCGTCCAGCATGTCTTCCTCCATCTGCGCGAGACGCGAGTTTACAAAATGCTTCACAAGGCGCTTCTCTCCATGCGTGGAGACAATTCTCGACATCGCCTCGCACACTTCGCCAACGGTGCCCACGCACTCGAAGGGCTTTGTCCTGGAGATGCCTGCGAGCTCGTCGAACGTGGCCTCAAGCGAAGGGTCGTTGAGAAGATCCGCACCGAAAATCGACTGCAGTTCTTCATCGGGCACAAAAGGCGAAAGCATAATGCAGGCGAACAGACATTTAGGGCAATGGCAGCACCACTTGTCCTCCTTGCTGCCCACGTTGCAGCTTTTGAAGACGTGGTAATATTGGGGATACCTTGCGAACCTCTCCGCTATCTGAAGTTCGGTCAGCGGGCGGAGATAACTGTAATAGTGATTGCAGCCGCCCATGAAATTTTCCACATAGAAGCGGAAGTCCTCCTCGAACTCGAGGGATTTTGAATACTGGTGGTTGATTCTGGTGCCGGGAATCGTAGGCTCGTTGGCGCTCGACTCGTTCGATAACGCCACGTCTCTTATGCCGGTGACTGCAGAAACCAACGTCGTATAGAACGCCAGCATCGCCGAGAACGGCGTGTGCCCGTTAAGAAAGCCCTGCGCATTGAGCTCGAGCAGCATCGGGTCAATCTGCCTGTTCAGGACCACGACATCATCAACAAGGCTGAAACCGGCTGTCTTTACACACTCTTCAGTGGCGCCGCGCGGGTTTATTATGAACGGCACAACAGACTTCACCGTGCGCAGCTCCTCGAGAGTTACCACCGAGTCCTTGCCGCCGCCAACAGGCACAATCACAGAGTCGGACTCTGCAATCCTTGGGTATTTCAGCCTTGACACTGGCTCGGCGCCGGCGGGGAACCTGAAGTTGAGAAACTCCATGGGGACGGTGTCGATGCTGTTGCGGTAGAAGAACTCGCCTAACCCGTACCAGTAGAGCTTCCGCCACCACATCTGCTGTTCATCAGGCATTGAGAACGGCTTTACCTCGACAACCGGCGAGCACACGCTCTTCCAGTAGCTTATCAGTTCTATCATCCCTATATTGAACACTATGCCTTCGAGACTGCCCACGTCGAACAACGACCATTCAGGAATATGCTTCCCGGCCGAAAGAGACATCTTCGGGGCGAACCTTATATCTTCGCCGATTCTGAAATCGAACTCAAGATGAAGTACTCCGCCCTCAACGCGAAAATCATATCCCTCATAAGTGAACACTGGGTACCTTGCACGCAACTCTTCGAACTTCATGTTCATCGACTACATCTTTTCGGGGACTTTGATGCCGAGCAAATCCATGCCCGACTTTATCACGTTAGCAACCATCAAGGATATTTTCAGCCTGAGCAGACGTTTTTCGGGGTCTTCTTCCTTGAATATGGGTGTTTCCTGGTAGAAGTGGTTGAAGGTCTTGGCCAGTTCGTAGCAGTAGTTGGCCACGAGCGCGGGACTCATGTTCTCGCCTGCCAGGGAAATTGTTTTAGGGTACTGGTAAAGGACATTCAAAATGGCCTTTTCCTCGTCGTTTATGGCAACGGTGTGCAATTCAGCCGCGGAGTCTATGCCGTTTTCGGCGGCCTTGCGCATTATAGAGCGTATTCTGGCGTGCGTGTACTGTATGAACGGAGCTGTGTTGCCGTTGAAATCTATCGATTCCTCAGGGTTGAAGAGCATGTTCTTCTGAGGATCCACCTTGAGTATGAAATACTTAAGCGCACCGAGACCAATCATCTCGTAAAGTTCTGCAGCCTCGTTCTCCGAGAACTGGAATTTCCCGAGAGCTTCCGTCCCACTTTTCGCTTCCGAGAACATGTCGTCCATGAGGTCGTCGGCGTCCACAACCGTCCCCTCTCTCGACTTCATCTTGCCTGAAGGCAACTCCACCATTCCGTATGAAAGGTGGTATATGCAACTGCCCGACGGTTTATGGAGTTTCTTGTCGAGAATGGTTTTCAGCACATCGAAATGATAGTTCTGCTCGTTGCCCACAACGTACACCATCTTTTGCGGCGCGAACTCCTCATAGCGGAGCTGTGCCGTTCCGAGGTCCTGAGTGATGTACACCGATGTGCCGTCCTTTCGTAGCAGCACTTTCTCATCAAGTCCGAACTCCTCCAGACCAACTCTCACAGATCCGTCTTCATGTTTGCAGAAAACACCCTTTTCGAGGCCTTCCTGCACAATGTCCTTGCCAAGAAGGTAGGTTTCAGACTCGTAGTAAGTCTTGTCGAACTCGATGCCGAGCCGCGAATAGGTTTTGGCGAAGCCGTCGTACACCCACCCGTTCATCATCGACCACAGGCCGCGCACCTCTTTGTCGCCCGACTCCCATTTCCTGAGCATCTCCCTTGCCTCGAGGATCACAGGGGCCTTGTCGGCGGCCTCCGCCCCGCTCATGCCCTGCGCAACAAGTTCTTTCTGCTGCCTCTTGTATTCCTGGTCGAAGACAACGTAGTACTTGCCCACAAGGTGGTCGCCTTTCATGCCGGAGGACTCTGGTGTCTCGCCGTTTCCGAACTTCAGCCATGCCAGCATCGACTTGCAAATGTGTATTCCCCTGTCGTTCACGAGGTTGACCTGCACCACTGGGTAGCCGCAGGCTTCCAGAATCTTTGATACAGAATGGCCGAGAAGGTTGTTCCTCACATGGCCGAGGTGGAGCGGCTTGTTGGTGTTGGGAGATGAATACTCAATTACAACGGGGGGGCAGGCTTGCCGTTCCGACTTCCCGAAGTTCTGGTTGCTATACTCCTCGCACAGCAATCCGAGCCAGAAGGAATCTGCAAGTTTCAGGTTCAGATAGCCTTTCACAACGTTGAAGTCTTCAATCTGCGGCAATTCCCTGACAAGTGCACCACCTATCTCCTGCCCTATGGCGTCTGGCGACTTCCGGGCCGTTTTCACATACGGGAACACCACCACAGTGAAGTCTCCTGAAAAGCCTTTTCTTGTCGGCAGAACAATGTTCCTGTCGGCCTCAATTTCTATTCCGTACAAATTCATCAGTACAGATTTCAATTTGTCGGCAATAAGTTGTTCAAAAACCATATAACGAATGTTGTCTTGTATAATAAGAGAGGCGCAGAACACCGCGCCTCCGATAAGTCTGTTATTCTTTCCGTTTGTTCTTCCGAAGCGCAACCACAGTCACTCCTGCCGCCACTGCCACCGCGAGGATGGCCACTGCAACCACTGCGGCTCTTTTTCCGCTACCGCTCTGTTCCTCATGGACTTCAGGTTCGGAAAGGAACCCGTGGTCGCAGAAACCGTCGCCGTCATCATCGACAAACCTTCCGCATTGTCCGGTGCAGTCGATTTCCTGGCAATCCTGCTGTGCGAAAGCGACGTTCTGGAATGATATTGCAAAGAGAATTGCAATTATCGTCAAAAGCCTGCGCATACTACTCGAAGCTGATCAGTTCCACATCGAAAATGAGCGTGGCGCCGCCCGGGATTGTGCCGCCGGCACCCTGCTCGCCGTATGCGAGGTTGTAGGGGATGAAGAAGCGGTACTTGGAGCCAGGGGTCATAAGCTGGAGGCCTTCGGTCCATCCTCGGATAACCTGGTTGAGGCCGAAAGTGATGGGTTCGCCGCGGTCCACGGAGGAGTCGAACACGGTGCCGTCGATCAGGGTTCCCGTGTAATGCACTGTAACGCGGCTGGTGGCAGTCGGCTTTTCGCCCTTGCCCTCCTGGATCACGATATACTGCAACCCGGATGCGGTCTCCTTCACCTCTGGGTTCTTCTTGTTCTCTTCGAGGAATTTGCGGCCTTTCTCAATTTCGGCGGCGGCGCCGCTCTTCTTCTTGGCCTCAATGTCCTGCTGAAGCTGCATGAACGCCTCCTGCATCTCCTGGTCGGAGAGCTTGTTCTGCCCGGCGATGGCGTCTTTCATGCCCTGCACGAACGAGTCGTAGTTGATGTCGATGCCGTCGTGCTTCACGTTCATTCCGAAGTTCGCGCCGATGGCGTAGCTGATCTTTTGTTCTTTTGTCATTTCAGATTGTGATTTTGCGGAAAACGAGGCGCACACAAGCACCATCAGCATTCCAATTGTTAGGTTCTTTTTCATTTCTGCGTTATTTGTTTTTTCTTTTAGACTGAAGAAGTTGCCGCCAGGACTAAAGCACCGTGGCGCAAGCCGTGCGAAAACCGGCGCGAAGATACAAAAATTACTTTGACAACCCAACATCTGCATGAGTTTTTTGAGGGCGGCTTACAACGAAGTCTTCCTGTCTGAAATTTCCATACTTTTGCCGCCGGAAAAATGAATGAACATTTGAGTCGGAGATGACAGGTGAATTGATTTCCCTTTTCGTGGCATTTTCGTGGACGGCAACCGCTCTGTTCGCGGAGGTCGGGTCCAGAAGGATGGGCTCGCTGCCCTTCAACGCCGTGCGCATGACAATGTCGACGGTGCTGCTGGCGTTCACCCTCTGGTTGGTGATGGGTGCGCCCTACCCTCGCTTCGCAAACGGCGCGGCCTGGGGATGGCTGTTGCTCTCCGGACTTGTGGGGTACGTCATCGGCGACTACTGCCTCATGCAGGGCTACATACACATCGGGGCGCGCTTCGGGCAGTTGTTCATGACACTCTCGGCACCCGCTGCCGCAATAACCGCAAGGCTGCTCATAGGCGAGCGGATGCACCCCACGGCCGTGCTCGGCATGGCGGTTACACTCGGCGGCATAGCCATGTCGGTATTAGCCAGGGAGGACGGCGAGGGCCGAAGCCGCGGCGTGCGGCTGAAACTGCCGGCAAAGGGCGTGTTCTACGCGGCCATGGCCGGTGTAGGACAGGGCGTGGGCCTCGTGCTGAGCAAGACAGGGCTGCTGCATTACGAAGAATCTGTCATGGCGGCCTCGCTATCCCTTCAGTATGCACCGCAAGGGGTCTTGGTCCCGCTGCCGCTTAAATACAGCATTCCCTTTGCGGCAACTTTGATCCGCTCATACATAGGAATAGCCGGCTTTTACATCTCACTGGCGCTGTTCGGCAGGCAAGGGCTGCGGCAGCTCGGCAGCGCGGTGCGCGACCGCAAGGCCATGTGGTGCGCCTTATGGTCGACACTCTTCGGCCCTTTCATCGGAGTGAGCGCATCGCTGTTAGCCACACTCTACACAAACGCCGGCGTCGCGCAAACAATTTTCGCCCTCACGCCGGTGCTCATCATCGCCCCTTCGGCCCTGCTATTCCACCAGAAAGTTACAGTCAGGGAGGTTGTCGGGGCGGTAATAAGCGTTGTGGGAGTATCGCTGTTCTTTCTGTGATAAAGTTATGATTGTCAGAAAGTAAATAAATCTATACGGGAGAACAGTGATTTTACCAAAGGGCTTTATACGCTACTGTTACGTCAAAATGCGGCTCGTTTTTCTAAAAACATCAAAAAAAACATTTAATTCTTTATTCGAAAGTTGGTTTTTCTCTGTCGGTTTTATGTAAACCACTGATTCTCAATAATTGAAAATATTTCATTTTAGCTTTATAAATTGAAAAAAAAAGTGTATTTTTGCAGCCAGATAAAAGACGGGATATAGCGTAGTCCGGTTATCGCGCCTGCTTTGGGAGCAGGAGGTCGCAAGTTCGAATCTTGCTATCCCGACACAACGGGAATCGTTGCGGTTCCGTAGCTCAACTGGATAGAGCAGCTGCCTTCTAAGCAGCAGGTTTTGCGTTCGAGTCGCAACGGAATCACACTGAATAACAAGCACTTGTGGCGGCTGCCGTGAGTGCTTTTCTTTTTATGGTGAATGGTTTAGGCGGTTTTTCATGTTTGATTCCCGGTATATGAAAAAAAAGTAATTTTGTCGTGTACAAAGACTTTTGCATGAATATTCTGAACATAATTTTCGAGCCTCCAAGAAATTTTATCCTTGCAAGACACGCTGTGTTGTTTGCCATAATCATCTTCTCCACTCTTTCGGCCCAGGGTATGTGGATGGGACGATACATAGTGCTTTCCGACAACGCAACGCTCTTCGACTATGCCAAAGAGGTTGTCATAGAACTAAACAAAGGAGACACACTGTGGGCACTTCCAACCACCACAATGTCCCCAAAAACAGCAAGTGTTATACGGGTGAATGGCACATGGATAAATTATACCAAAGACGGGATTTGTCATGTATTTTAACGACGTTGCTGTTGGTATATGTTTTCGTTTTTATCCATTATTATTGCAACAGTTTTCAATTGCTCAGCAGTTCATCACAATGGTACACGGAGCGGGTCGGCGGGCTTATTCGCAGTCTCATCGGGGAACTGTCCTTCACTTTCCTGACCGGATACGTCGTGATTGGCTCATATATTGCAATCTGCGGCATATCGGCAAGCGGAGGCGTAGAAACCTACTTCAATGCCGGCGTGGCTTCTGTACTCTTTTTCATACCGGTCAACTTCGTCATACAAATGGTGACGGATTTTTCAAACAGATACAGCAACTACTATCTTATGTGCACGGCTATATTGCAAATGCTCCTTCTCCTTTTGAAATTCATTCGCGAACGTGGGAATTTACGATATTGTTTTATCGCAATGGCTGTTTATCTTTTGGCATTGATTCCATGCATAAACATTCTTCTGGACTTTTTGTTTATGTGGCTCAAGGGCAAGGTGGCGATATTTCAATTTAAAACATTGTTTGAAAAAGGGTTATGGTGAAATTTTTCCATGCGTGGCTGGAGAAACAGATTCGTATTCCGTAAACTTTGAGCCATGAAATCAAACTTCCAATACCTTTTTTATTATCTTTGCAGAACTTTAAACGCAAGGTTTGCACCTTGTTTTTTTTACACATGAAGATATGGATAACAAAACTACTAAGGCGGTCTTCGTGAACGGTGGGCCGCGGAAGAAATGGAACACATTCAAAATGTTGGAGAGCGCAATGGAAGGAGCGCGTGAGGCCGGCGCCGATGTGGAGATGGTCAACCTCTACGACATTGACTTCAAGGGATGCAAGAGCTGCTTCGCCTGTCAGTTGAAAGAGGCCAAGACAGACGGGGTTTGCGCAATCCGCGACGATTTGCGCCCAGTGCTTGAAAGGGTACGCGAGGCGAATGTGATTGTCATCGGCTCGCCCGTATATCTCAGTTATCCCACGGGTGAGACACGTTCTTTCCTCGAGAGGCTGGTCTTTCCGAATTTCACCTACGACATTGACGAGCAGGGCAATCGCCGCCGTCCCATCAATGATAAGCAGACAGCAATGATTTTCACGATGAACATACCAGAGGAGGCAATGGAGGACTGGAAATATCCAACATTGCTTGGCACTTGTGAAAAGCAGTTGAGGGAAAACTTCGGCCACAGCGAGACACTCTACGCCTGCAACACCTACCAGTTCAACGACTATTCGCGTTACGCCATGACCATGTTCAAAGAGGAGGACAAGCGCAAGTACCGTGACGGACACTGGCAGTCCGACCTGCGGAACGCTTACGAGTTGGGGCAACGTCTGGTCGTCAAGGCGCAAAAGCAGAAGTAGCCTCCATCGGATGCCCTTCGCCGCACGCCGATTTGCGCAAGAAAAACTCTGTGTCAGTCTGCAAGGTCTGCGGGAGAAATATTAAAATTGTATTTTCGCTGCCTCTTGTCAAACAAATTTCTAAATGTCAAAATGAAAGAAAAGACTGCATTCATCACGGGAGCCAACAAAGGAATCGGGTTCGGCATAGCGAAACATCTCGGCTTGAGCGGCTGGAGAATCATCATCGGGGCGCGAAATCAGGAGCGTGCGGAGAAGGCCATCCGCGAGCT
>CADBQG010000047.1 GCA_902796805.1 uncultured Bacteroidota bacterium | reverse complement strand
TTGGTCAGGGCACGGTACGACCACGGAATACCGATACCCGCGTTCCTTTCGATTTATAACCAGCTGATGAACAGCACTTTATAAATTATGTCATGTACTAAAGATAATTTTGTATCTTTGCAACCTGCTTGAAATGGGTTGTAAAAACCGTTTCCGCTACATTTAGACAGACATTTGTATCACGATATTTCATAAATCAAAATTCAAAAAACTACAAATATGAAAAGAGACGAACAAATTTTCAACCTCATCCAACAGGAACGCGAGCGCCAGACAAACGGCATAGAGCTGATTGCCTCTGAAAACTTTGTCAGCGACCAGGTTATGGAAGCCATGGGGTCTGTGATGACCAACAAATATGCGGAAGGACTTCCGGGCAAGCGCTACTACGGCGGCTGCCAGATCGTCGACCAGTCGGAAGAGCTGGCGATAGCGCGCGTGAAGGAACTTTTCGGCTGCGAATGGGCCAACGTCCAGCCCCACTCCGGCGCACAGGCCAACATGGCAGTGCTGCTGTCGTGCCTCAACCCGGGCGACACATTCATGGGCCTCGACCTCAACCACGGCGGACACCTTTCTCACGGCTCCCCTGTAAACTCGTCAGGCATACTGTACCATCCTGTTGCGTACCAGGTTGACGAGGAGACCGGCTGCATAAACTACGACACGATGGAAGAGGTTGCACTCCGCGAGAAACCTAAACTCATAATCGGCGGCGCCTCGGCATACAGCCGCGACTGGGACTGGGCACGCATGCGCCAGATCGCCGACAAGATAGGCGCCATCCTCATGGCCGACATATCACATCCCGCCGGACTCATAGCCAAGGGCCTGCTGAACAACGCCGTGGCGCACTGCCACATAGTTACAACTACCACGCATAAGACACTTCGCGGACCGCGCGGCGGACTGATCATACTCGGCAAGGACTTCGAGAATCCGTGGGGCAAGACAACTCCAAAGGGCGTTGTGAAGATGATGTCGCAAATCCTCGACTCCGCAGTGTTCCCGGGCTGCCAGGGAGGACCTCTCGAACACGTAATCGCAGCAAAGGCTGTGGCTTTCGGCGAGGCTCTCACCGACGACTACGCACAATACGTGAAACAGGTGAAACTCAACGCCAATGCGATGGCCAACGCCTTCGTTGAAAGAGGCTACAAGGTAATCTCCAACGGCACCGACAACCACTTGATGCTCATCGACCTGAGGAAGAAATTCCCCGAAATGACCGGGAAAGTCGCCGAGAACACCCTCGTGAAAGCCGACATCACCATCAACAAGAACATGGTGCCGTTCGACACCCGCTCGGCGTTCCAGACCTCCGGCATCCGCGTTGGAACACCGGCAATCACTACCCGCGGCCTGAAAGAGAACGACATGCCCGTTATCGTGGAGATGATTGACAACGTTCTCTGCGACTTCGAGAACGAGGACCTCATCGCCAAGACACGCAAAACCGTCAACGACATGATGCACGACCGTCCGTTGTTCGCTTGGTAAAACTGTTTTGGCTGAGTTGCAGGCAAAACACAACTGCCATAAATAAAAACACAAGGCTGTTAAGGGTTTTCTGACCTTTACAGCCTTTTTCTTTTTCAATCAATAGCAGTCTTTTCATTCATTGTAATGTATTTTTAACACATTTTTACTCACCAACAATTAAAAACATAGTGTTTCATTCTTTTTTTTAATACATAATACACCTTAAATAGAATTTTTTTTTTCGCTTGTTCATTAACAATATAATTTACTTATTATGTATTACAATGACTGTTCATTTACAAACTGTAATTTTAATTGCGAAAGGCAAAATAGTTTGTGTTCAGATTTGTCGCCAACTGAAATAGCGAACATTCACAATGATTGTCTCCTTTTCCTTACTTAAACAGAGAATTGCATAACTCTCCATTACCATATTCATTGGTGTCAGATATTACAAGACTACATGAATATGCATTGAGTTCCATTATGATGTCGTGGGCAGCTAAAAGGGATTGTCAAGAGCGACCGCAAGAATCCGTATAACAAAATACTTTATTGCTATGAAAACCATAACATTTTTGAACAAAAGTTTTTCCCTGAGTTTTACTGACATTTATATCAACGGTAAATATTGTGGAAGTTGCCAGGGTAGATCATCTAAGAACGTTGAAGTTGAAGATGGAGAAATTGAGATAATGTTAAAACAGCTATATTTTTCTTCAACGCATAAAGTTTTGAAAAATGAAAATGATTTAATAATTGAATTTGTCAGAAAAGACGAACTCTGCAATATTCTGATTGTTCTATACGTCATAACTTTGATAATCACTGTTTTCGTACATAATCATCAAATAGCAAAAATGATGAGCATGTTACTCTTTCCATTGCTTTTTCTCAAAATTGCATTTGAAATTGCCAACCGTAAGAAAATTTTTAAAATATCAATAAAATGACAATGAGTATAGAAATGCTGACTTTACTAAAACAACAGGTCGCCCTCCATTTTGATGGAGAGCGACCTGTTTAGATTGCAAAATATCAGAAAGCGCTTTGGCTTAGTGCTGCATACGGGCGTTTATCTTGTCGTTGAGTTCCTGAGGCACCGTGAGTCCGAGCAATATCTTCATTTCGCGGAGTATTCTGTTGTTCTCCAAGTTGTCGGGATTAACCTGATATGCCTTTTCGCACCATTCGTGAGCATTCTCCATGGCGGCCTTGCGCTCGGGGCTTTGGAAAAGCCTGGTAGCTTCCTCGTACTGGCGGGCGTTCATGGCAGCCTGCCTTTGGTCTTGGATGTCATAATATTCCAGAGCGTAGCGGTATCCCATCTGTTTCAAAAGTTCAAAGTTGTTAGGGTTCTTTTCGAGTTCAGCCTTGAGAAGTTGTTCCGCTTTTGCATACGACTTCGCGTTGGTGAGGTATGTGGCGCAGATCGGCACCATCTTGGGATCGCCGGCTGCTATCACTTTGTCGCAAAGGGCAAGGAGTTTCTCCGTGTTCCCAGTTGTAGAATAGTAATCCATCATAGGCTCGTACAATCCAACCTCCTTGTCGCCGGTGAAGTGTTTTTCGGCCTTTGCAAGGATTTCGCCGCATTTAACGGTGTCTTTCTTGTCCTTGTAGAGGTAGTAAAGTTCAACGTAAGCCGCCTCCGACACTTCAGGGCTTGTCCTGATGCACTTTTCGAGCATCTTCTCGTAGTTTTCCTTGTCGCCGGCCTGGTTGTGCACTATGGCCATCTGGAGGAAGCAAACAGCGGCGTTTGACTTGGCTTTCGCAATTTCGTAGCAGTTTGCAGCGAGCTGGTAGTATTTCAGTGCATCTTCGGTCTTGCCTTTCTTGGCTGCCGCTGAAGCCTTTTCGTAGAAGGGGTCGGCGAGGAGTTCCTGTCCCTTGACTGCGCCCAACATGCCGGTCTTAGGCTCAACCTTGGGGTCAAGCTCCACCGCCTTCATGAATGCAGCGTACGCGTCCTCGAGGGCTGTGGGGTAGCGCAGCGCCACCGATGGATCCTTCTTACGGCGATCCTGGTCGTAAGTGTAGAGATTCACGTTCACATTGGCCTGCATGAGCCACGTGGCGGCGTCGTCGGGATTGTTCGCCATGATCGACTCCATGAACTTCTTGGCTTTCGGAACTTGGTTGTTTCTGAGGCATTGCCATACATCGTCCAAAGTATAGGTCTGCGAGAAAGCGCTTGCACTAACAAAGAGTGCAACTAAAACAAGCATCCACTTTTTCATCTTTTTCATTTTTTTAATGTGATTGATTATTTATTTTCCAATTTCTTGATTTGAGATTCTATCTTATCCTCCTTGTCCTTGTCCTGCTGTCTCACGTATATAGAGCGCAAAGTGTAGAGCAAGTTTAAATCGCCGGGCTGAAGCTCGTTGGCCATCTCGAAGAAGCCGGCTGCGTTGAGCAAGTATTCTGAAGAGATATTCCTGGCATTGTCTATCTCCTCTTTTGCAGAATTCTTGAGAGAGAGGCGGTTCTGGAGTTCGAAATACTCCTCGGAGAGCCTGTAGTTGCACACACCAAGATTATAGAGAACAACGAAGTTGCCAGGCTCTATGGCATTGGCACGCCTCAGGAGCTTGTCAGCGTCCTTGTACCTCTTCTCCTTTATGTAGAAATTCGACACGTTCACGAGCTCGTCTGCCGAGTTCAGCCTGCTCTCGTCGATACTGCCGAGCAGCGCCGAGGCTCTTGCGGAGTCGCCCGACCAGAATGCATAGTCAGTCTCCAACATACGCATGTTGACCTCGTCAATCGACGACTTCTTGGCGCTCTGAATCACTTTCTCGGCATTCTGCTTGTCGTTGTTCCTTTTGTACACGTCGAGAAGCTTGCTGAACACGTAGGGGTTTTTGGTCCCGTCGTCAAGAGCCTTCCTGTAGTTGCGCAGCATCTCCACAGTGTCGCCGAGCATCTCAAGGGTGTAGGCATAGTAGTAGTAGAGGTCGCCGTTCATGGGATACTGAGGCTTGTCCATCTCATAGCTCTGAATGCCCTTTTCAAGGATTCTCTTGGCCGCGTGGTAGTCCTTTTCGAGGAGACTGTTCACGCCGCTGATGAGGAGGTAAGGGTAGAGTTGCTTGAGGGCGTCCTGTGCCGACATCATGTCGAGGGCCTCCACCTTGGGATTCAGCGACAGAGCGCGTTCAAAGGCGTCGAACGCGGCCTCCGGGGCGTCGGGATACTTGGTCTTGTAACTCTCATCCTTCTGCATCGCCGAGTATTCGCGGTTTGCGAGAAGGAACTCTATGTTGCCCTTGTAGAGCCAGGTCTGCGCCTTGGCAGACAGCTTCTCGTCGGCGGCGCAGAGGTCAATCTGCACCTTCGCCTTGTCGTAGTCCTTGTCGTAAAAGCTGTTGTAAGCCTTTGTCAGCGACGGTTTCTGCGCGAAAACGCCGACTGTGAGGAGGACTGAAATAAGGAACAGGACTGTCTTTTTCATCTTTTCAAAGTTTAACTAAGCTTCAGACTCTGTTCCGGCTCCGGTGTTTAACTGGCTGTCGCCTTCGGGCTGCTCGTCATCTGGCTCGTCCTCCTGGCGCGGCACCTCACAAACGGCGGCGATGGTGTCCTTGCCGCGAAGGTCGATAAGCTTCACTCCCTGGGTATTGCGCCCGAGAACCCTTAGTTGGTCCACATGCAGGCGGATGGCAATACCCGACTTGTTGATGATCATGAGGTCGTCCTCATCGGTTACAGCCTTGATGGCAATCAGGTTTCCGGTTTTCTCCGTTATCTTGATTGTGCTCACGCCCTTGCCGCCGCGGTGCGTTATCCTGTAGTCCTCGAGCAGCGAGCGTTTTCCGAAGCCGTTTTCCGACACAATGAGCACGTTGCTCCGGTTGTTGTCGATGGCGAGCATTCCAATCACGCGGTCGTCGTCGCCGTCAAGCGATACGCCGCGCACGCCGGCTGCGGTTCTGCCTATGGCGCGCAGTTCCTCGTTTTCCTTGAACCTTATGGCGCGGCCGGAATAGAGGCCCATCATGATGTCGCTGTTGCCGTCGGTGAACCTTGCAGCGAGCAGGCGGTCGCCCTCGCGCACGTTGATGGCTATTATGCCCTTCTTCCTCGGGTGCGAATAGGCCTCGATGGAGGTCTTCTTGATTACGCCCTTCTCGGTGCACAGCACGATGAAGTGGTTGTTTATATAGTCGGGATCGTCGATGGTCTTGAGGTTGATGATGGCGGTGATTTTGTCGCCGTCCTCAATCTGAAGCAGATTCTGTATTGCCCTTCCCTTCGAGGTTTTCTGGCCTTCAGGAATCTCGAACACTCTCATCCAGAAGCACTTGCCTCGTTCGGTGAAGAACAGCAGGTAGTTGTGGTTGGTTGCCATGTAGAGATGCTCGATGAAGTCCTCGTCGCGCGAGCTGCTTCCTCTCGAACCCTTTCCGCCCCTGTTCTGCACCTTGTATTCCGCGAGCGGAGTTCTCTTTATGTAACCAAGGTGGGAAATTGTAATCACAACCTCCTCGTCGGCGATCGTGTCCTCAATCCTGAACTCTGAAGAGCTGTACTCGATGGGCGAGCGGCGCTCGTCGCCGAACTTGTTCTTTATTTCCTGGAGTTCGTCCTTTATAATCTGCATTCTCAGGGCCACATCCTCAAGTACGTTTTTGAGGTGGGCGATGAGTTTCATCAGTTCATCGTATTCGTCCTGGAGTTTCTGGCGTTCCATGCCGGTGAGCTGGCGCAGGCGCATCTCCACGATGGCCTTGGCTTGTATTTCAGTGAAGCCCCAGCGCTCGATCATGCCCTGCTGCGCCTCCTGCGGGGTCTGCGATGCCCTTATGAGCGCGATGATTTCGTCGATGATATCGAGGGCCTTGAGGAAGCCTTCGAGGATATGGGCGCGTTCCTCCGCCTTCTTAAGGTCGTATTCGGTGCGGCGGATGACCACCTCATGGCGGTGCTTCACATATTCGGAAATCATGTCCTTGAGATTCAGGGTCATCGGGCGTCCACCAACGAGAGCCACATTGTTGACGCTGAACGACGACTGGAGCGCGGTCATCTGGTAGAGCTTGTTGAGGATGACCTCAGGCACCACGTCCTTGCGCAGGTCGTACACTATGCGTGTTCCATTGCGTTTGTTGGTGAGGTTCTGCACGTCGGTGATGCCAACTATCTTTCCGTCCTTCACAAGCTCCACAGTGTGCCTGATCATGTCGGATGGGTTCACCATATATGGCAGAGTGGTTACAACTATGCAATTCTTGCCGTGCTCGGTCTCGATCTCGGCGTGGCCTCGCATGACAATGCGTCCCCTGCCGGTCTGGAACGCGTCCTGCACGCCCTTGTAGCCGTATATTATGCAGCCCGACGGGAAGTCGGGGGCCTTCACATAGTGCATGAGTTCCTCAATGGAGATGTCGTTGTTGTCGATGTAGGCGCAGATGCCGTCGCACACCTCGCCGAGGTTGTGCGGCGCCATGTTGGTGGCCATGCCCACGGCGATGCCGGAGGAGCCGTTCACCAACAGGTTGGGTATCTTGGCCGGCAGCACGGTGGGTTCCGGTATGGAGTCGTCGAAGTTGAGGGCCATGTCGACGGTGTCCTTCTCAATGTCGGCCACCATCTCCTCAGAGGAGCGGCGGAGGCGGGCCTCGGTGTAACGCATCGCTGCCGGGCTGTCGCCGTCAACGGAGCCGAAGTTTCCCTGCCCGTCGACGAACGGGTAGCGGAGGGTCCAGGGTTGCGCCATGCGCACGAGGGCGTCGTACACGGCGGTGTCGCCGTGCGGATGGTATTTACCGAGCACCTCTCCCACGATTCTGGCGCACTTCCTGTAAGGGCCGCTCTCTGTTATGTTCATGTCCCACATGGCGTAGATTATGCGCCTCTGCACGGGCTTCAGGCCGTCGCGCACATCGGGAAGCGCACGCGACACAATCACCGACATCGAATAGTCGATGTACGCCGTTTTCATCAGGTTCTCGATGTTATAGGGAACTATTTTCTCATCAATAAAGTCTTTCTCTTCCATCTATCTTCTCTGTTTATTTTTCAAACTCTTAAAAATCAACTACTTGCATTTTCGCATCAGAAACCACAAATTTACGATTTTTTATGAAACACAATGCTTTCAGCACAAAGATTTTATCAACAGAAAACAAGGGCAAAATCCAAAAATCGGGCGTTTGCGGCTCAAAAAAGGGCATTTTTGATTTGCGGGCGTATCTGGAAATTATATACTTTTGCGGAATGATACGACGCGGTTTTCTTACATTATGCGCCATTCTGGCAACCCTGGCGGTGTTCGCCCAGGGCGACAACACCACAGCTTCCCGCGGCTCACGCACTGTGGACACCCTTGACGGGCTTGTGCTGCGCACCATGACCTTTGACGGCAGCCAGGTGTTCGGCTCCAACCAGGCTGTCTTCATTCTCGAGGTGCAACGTTCTTCCGGATACTCGCTGAGGTTCGCCCACGAGGAGAGGCGCACGCCCACTTCGGCGATGGCGCTGAAAAACGGCGCGGCGGCGGCCGTTAACGGCTCGTTCTTCGACATGGAACAGCACTTCCCAATCTGCCACCTCCGCATCGACGGCGTGGACAAGGGCGAGAACACCCCGGGAAAGGACACCGTGAACAGGAAATACTACCAGTATGGCGCGATATGCATCGAGGGCGACAGCGTCTTCATCGTGAAAACGGACTCCTCGCGGCGATGGGAGGAGACCTTGCCTTTCAGCAACGTGATGACCGCGGGGCCGCTCCTCATCAAGGACCACGTGCGGCAGCCCCTGCGCGGCGACAGGACGTTCGTGACCAAGCGGCACAACCGCACCGCCCTTGGCATCCTCGACAGCGGCGACGTTCTGCTCGTGGTTGCCGACGGGCGCTTCAGACAGGCCGAGGGACTCACCCTGTTCGAACTCCAGGAGTTCATGGAGACTCTCGGCTGCCGCGACGCCATAAACCTCGACGGCGGCGGCTCCACTACGTTGTTTCTGAACGCCGGGGGAAGGAGGGGCGTTGCCAACCACCCTTCCGACAACGGCCGGTTCGACCACTACGGCGAGCGGCCGGTGTCGAACGCGATTATGGTAGTGAAAAAACAGCCATGAGGCCGTACGTCAAGCGAAGAGGTGTATTATGAAAGCGGCAATCCACGCCACGGTCGTGGTGTAGAAGATGGTGAAGACCATCCATTTAGTGCCTGCCTCCTTCTTTATGGCCGCAATTGCCGCCACACACGGAAAATACAGCAGTATGAACACCATGAAGCCGTATGCCACCACGGGGGTGAAGACAGGCTTGCCCACATTGGGCCCTGACTGCCATTTGTGTTCCCTTATGCTCCGCTGGAGTGCCGACGAGTTCTCGTCTGCCTCGGCGTCGCTGTGGTAAAGCACACCCATGGAGGAAACCACGATCTCCTTCGCCGCGAAGCCGGTTATTATCGACACACCCATCTGCCAGTCGAAGCCGAGCGGCGCGAACACCGGAGCCACGAACTTGCCGAACCTGCCGATATAGGAGTTCTCTATCTGGCAGGCCGAACGGTCGAGCTCGAGCTGACGGATCTGCTCCTCCCTGCTCTCCTCGTCAACAGAGGAGTCGCCGGCAAGGCTCTCTATCTGGGCGGTGTACCTGTCGATTTCGGGGCTGTGGCGCGGAAAGTACTCGAGTGCCCAGATTATCACCGTGGCTACAAGTATCACGGTACCCATCTTCTTGAGGTACTGCACGCTTTTGTCCCACATGTGTATCACAGCGTTCCTGAAGGTCGGGATTCTGTATGGCGGCAACTCCATAACAAACTGGTCGCGCTCGTTCTTGAACGACACCTTCTTGACTATCAAGGAAGTTACGACTGCCATAACAATTCCCAAAAGATATATTGATGTGAGAACCAGGCCCTGGTGCTTTGTGAAGAACGCGGAAATCAGCAGCAAATACACCGGAAGTCGCGCGGAGCAAGACATGAACGGAACTGTTATGATGGTTAGTATTCTGTCTTTCTTGTTCTCAAGTGTCCTGGTGGCCATTATCGCGGGCACGCTGCAGCCGAACCCGATGATGTAGGGGATGAAGGACTTCCCGTGGAGGCCCATGCGGTGCATCAGCTTGTCCATGATGAACGCGGCGCGTGCCATGTAGCCGGTGTCCTCGAGCACGGAGATGAAGAAGAAGAGTATGAGGATGTTGGGCAGGAACGAGCACACGCCGCCCACGCCCGCTATTATGCCGTCAACGAGAAGGTCTTTCACAATCCCGTCGGGGAGGAACCTGTCGGCGCATCCGCCAAGCCAGGAGAAGAGCATTTCGAGCCACTCCTGCGGGTAGGCGCCCAGCGTGAACGTCATCTGGAACATGAACCAGAGGAAGAATATCAGGATTGGAAAGCCCAACCATTTGTGTGTCAAGATTCTGTCAACAGAATATGCAGGCTGTTTGCTTTTGTCTTTGCCTATAGTGAAGGTTTCGAGCAGGGCGCCGCGGATGAAGCCGTACTTCGCCCCGGCCACTATCGTGCCGGCGTCCTCCTTGTACTGCCTCTCAATCAGGGCGCGCTGCTCGGAGGCCACCCTCCTGGCCTCCTCGGCATTGTCGTAGCGGCCTATCAACTCGATAATGTTCTTGTCGCCGGCAAGCAGCTCAATGGCAAGGTAGCGTGTGGAATACTCGCTCGAAAGCCTTGGGTCCTTGCGCAGCACCTGCTTGATGGCCTCAATAGACTTCTCGAGGTCCTGACCGTAATTCACATGCACGTGCTTCGTGTATCCTTCGAGGTTCTCATACACGTTCACGATGTTCTCCATCACCTCCTCGATGCCCTTGCCGCGCGACGAGACGGTGGGTACTATGGGGAAGCCGAACAGCTCGCTGAGGGTTGCGATGTCGAGCTTGTCGCCGTTCTTCTCGAGTTCGTCATACATATTGAGGGCCATCACCATCGGCACGTTCATGTCGATGAGTTGGGTGGTGAGGAAGAGGTTCCTCTCGAGGTTTGAGGCATCGGCGATGTTGAGCACCAGGTCGGGACGCTGTTCTGTTATGTACTCCCTGACATAGAGTTCCTCGGGGGTGTACTCGGTGAGGGAGTAGGTTCCGGGAAGGTCGGCAAGCTCGATTGTATAGTCTTTGTACTTGAAATATCCTGTTTTGGAGTCGACGGTGACGCCGCTGTAGTTACCCACTTTCTCGCGCATTCCGGTGGCATGGTTGAAGAACGACGTCTTGCCGCAGTTGGGGTTGCCCACAAGGGCTACACGTATCTTCTTGCCCACGCGGCCTATGATGCGGTCGGTCTCTTCGGTAATCGTGCCGTGGAACATGTAGTTTCCTGCGATCTCGGTGTCGATGGGCACCACCTCCACACGCTCGGCCTCCACGCGGCGCAGCGAGACATGCCCTTGCATGATCTCGTACTCAATGGGGTCGCGGAGCGGAGCGTTGCGTATCACCCTCACCTTCTCGCCCCTCACAAAGCCCATCTCCATGAGGCGGTGCCTGAAACTGCCGTGTCCTGTGATGCTCACCACAACGCAATATTCGCCCGTCTTAATGTCGGCCAAAGTCTGCCTTTTATCAATAATTTCTTCCATCTTTCACACTTTTTTGCAAAAATGCAATATTGCACATATTTTCATATCCCCAAAAATGGGGATATTGGGACGACAACTTCACCATTATTGCCACAGTTTCGCAACATCAAGGGGTTCTGGACATAGCGGCGCGACATACACGGCGCGATAAATCGCGCCGCTACAGGATACAGGCCGAAACCGGGGGACAGTCGTCAGAATTGGAAATATATGAACGGCTGGAGGTCGGCGGTAACAAACTGGTAAAGGACGAAGACCACCGCCACCACGACGGGGATCATGACCCACAGCGGCAGCATGGCGAAGTTTATCCGGTACCAGCGCTTCCAGCGCTCGGGGAGCCAGTGTATCGCCATACCTATGGCGAACATCACGAAAACGCCCCTGTAGTTGGCGAGTATGTCGGGGATGGCCGCAAGGTTCCACTGCCCGCCGATACTGTTCACCATGCTTTTGGCGGTCTCCCAGGCGGTCTCGTTGGCGATGGCCGGATCGAGATTGGAGCCGGAACGGAAAAACAGCCTTGTGAAAGATATGAAGACGAAAGTCTGCACAACGCCCCACACCTTGTCGAGCCATGGCAAGTCTTTCTCCGGCCAGATAAGAGAGTACGCGGTCTTTGCCAACGTGGCGAAAAACCACACGCCGCTCCAAACCGCGCCGATCACAAGCACGGGCCTGCCGAAAATGTAGTTGGTTATAAGGAAAGTGACGAATACCGCCGCCGATATGGTGCTGCGCACAAGCATGTTGCAACGCTTCCAAATCTTGTACGAAAGTATCCCTATGCCGTTGAGGCCGCCCCAAATCATGAAATTCCACGACGCGCCGTGCCACAGGCCGCCGAGGAGCATAGTGTTCATCATGTTGATGTTGGTGCTGATCTTGAGCCTTGCCTTTCTGCTTGCGAGCGAGACTACGGCGAGTGTTGCGGCCACGCCACCGACAATTGCCGCGACAACGGCGTTTTTCGTAAGAAGAACTATCACCACAGCTATGACAGAGATGCAAAAATAGGTGCCGAAAGTGGCGTTGCGGTTGCCGCCAAGCGGGATGTAGAGGTAATCTTTGAGCCAGTTGGAGAGCGATGTGTGCCACCGCTTCCAGAAATTGCCGGGATTCGTGGCTTTGTAGGGCGAGTTGAAGTTTTTGGGAAGATAGAACCCCATGAGCATGGCCACCCCGATGGCAATGTCAGTGTAGCCCGAGAAGTCGGCGTAAACCTGAAGCGAGTAGATGAAGAGTGCCGAGAGGTTCTCGAAAGAGGTGAACAACGACGGGTTGTTGAAGACCCTGTCGACGAAGTTCACCGCGAGGTAGTCGCTCATGATGAGTTTCTTGGCAAGGCCGTTGAGAATCCAGAACACCGCAATGCCGAACTGTCGCCTTGTAAGGAAGAACTTCTTGTAGAGCTGCGGCACGAACTGGTCGGCGCGCACTATCGGGCCTGCCACGAGCTGCGGGAAGAACGTCACATAGAACCCGAAGTCGAGGATGTTGCCCACATGGGCGATCTTGTGTTTATAGACATCCACGAGGTAGCTGATGTTCTGGAACGTAAAGAAGGAGATGCCCACGGGGAGGAGTATCTTGGAGGCGTCGAACCAGTTGCAGCCGCCCAACTCGTTGGCCCACAGCGCAAGCCAGTTCACAACCTCGTGGTCGCTGCCCACCATGGTGTTGTATGCGTCGGTGCAGAAGTAGGCATACTTGAAATAGAAGAGCACCAGCAGGTTGACTGCAACGCCGAAAACCATGTGTGCCTTCCGCACCCATCCGCGCCGCGCCCTGTCCATCAAGATACCGAGAAAATAGTCGAGAACGGTCTCGAATATGAGTATCAACACGAACAGCCCGGAGGTCTTGTAGTAGAACAGCACGCTCACAAAGAAGAGGAACGAGTTCCTGAGCAGGCGCCGGCGGTGCGTCAGGGCGAACCCTGCGAATACAATCGCGAAGAAGGCCCAGAAGTTGAACTGCGTGAACAGCAGCGGGTACTTCTCGTCGAAGGAGAACAGGTTCACAAGGAAACGGGTTATGTTGTCGAGTGTCATTGCCGGCAGTTGTTGATGTTTCGAATGAAGGCGTTATAGAACAGGTCGCCGATCAGGTTGTAGCCGTCGGCCGTGAAGTGCACGCGGTCTTTCTGCGCCAATCCGGCAGCCTGCCATTTGGACATCGAGCCTAACCCGCCCATCACGGAGAACTGGTCCCAGGCGGCACCGCCCGTGGCGTTGGCAAGCCTGACCATAGTCTCGCTGACCAACGGCCCGGTGCCGTTCACTCTGTAGCGTCCCCTCGCGCTCTTCTTCCAGGTGTCGTTGTTCGACAGGAAGATGAAAGCGCATTCGGGGTTGACCTCCCTTATGCGGGCTATGAGCCTCAGATAGTTGGCCTTGAAGGCGGCAGTGTCGAACTTGGGGTCGAAGGCGTCGTTCACTCCTATGCCGAATATCACCAGGTCGGGAGGGAGCAGCGAGAGGTCGCGGCCGAAGTTGGCGCAACGGAGGTACGACGGAACCGCCGCCCCGTTGACACCGATGGATGAGAATGTTATCCCCGGCCTGCCGTTCTTGAGCAGGATGCCGTTGAGGAAGAATGTGTCGGCCACGCCGCAAGGGAAGTAGAGCGTGAACTCGTTCACGGGCCTGCCGAAATGGAAATAATACCTGCCGTTCACGGTGTCGGTCTCGTCGGGAAAATGATATATCGTGTCTTCCTTCAGCACGGGGTCGATATAGAAGCCGTTGGAACGGCCCAGAATTATGATTGTGTCGCTGTCGTAGCCGGCCTCGTTCATCTTCACGGTGATGGATTGGTTTTGGTTGGTGCAATACACCGATATGCCGCAAAGACCCAGCGGAGATGGATATTCGGCGTACACGTTGCGAACCAACGAGAACGGCTCGGAGCGCGACACCGAATAGTCGCGAGGGTTGTTGCAGGCGTTGGCCGCCGAGTACGGGAATATAAACCCTCGCGAGGCCGGGGCGCCGCCCCAGTAGTCGAGGACGCGCCTCCGTATCCTGTTCGACATCGTACCCGCCTGCACATGCGACCCGCCAATGTGCATGATGTGCACGTTGCCCCGGCGCGTGCGCACCACATCTGCCATCTTCCCGCAGAAAGCCTCCAAAGCCGCGCCGTCGCGGGCAACATACAGGGTGTCGGCGCCGTAGTTGATGAACGGATATGCCGAATCGAACGCCGCGACCGACTGCACGGCACCGCCATTCTGCGCGAAGGCGACGGAGAACAGCGCGACGGCGAGCAACAGTGTGGTTATTGTTCCGCGGCCTCCCATAGATTGTCGAATTGTTCGCTGCCCATGCGCCGGCGCGTCTTGTAAATCTCGTACATCGTGGCGAAATTGTCGGACAGCTGCTTGCCGGCATTCTGCGCCCCGGTACTCGTGAAATGTATGTAGTCGGGACCCGCCCAGCCCTTCCTAACCCAGGCCACCATCGAGTTCCTCCCGCCCATCATCTCGAACAAGTCCCAATAGGCCACGTTGTTCCTCAGACACATCTCCCTCAACTTGTCGATGAGTTCCGGAAGAAGCCTGTAGGTCTGCATCGACCCCTTGTACGACGTGCTCATGTCGGAAGGGCCGATGAACAGAATCGTGGCACCCGGACACGCCGAGCGTATCTTCCTTATCTGCGCCTGCATCAGCTCGCAGTAGTCGTTTATCGACTTGGCGTTGTATATCGCCGGCACGGAGTTGCCGCCGAACTGGAGGATTATCATCCCCACGTTCGACAGACTGTAGCACTTGCGCAGTATGCTGTCGGTCACTAAGGTGAACTGGTTGCCCGAGGAACTCCTGAGCGGAATGTTGTCGACGCTCACGCCAGGGCCGTCGTCGATCATTATTCCGTAGATGTCGGCCGCGCCCTGCATGTTGATGCGTATCGAGGATGTGGCCGAGTCGGTTGTCCAGCACATCGACTGTATGCCCACGCCGCCGCTCGAGGCCGACGAGTCGTAGCCGTGCCTCCGGTCCGACAGCGTGGCGCTGAAGTTCCCGTCGCGGTCGTTGTAAAGCATGGTAACCTTCGAGAACCTCTTGACACGGGCGTCGGTGCGCCTGTTCGTGGAGGCGTTGGCCGTGAACGACCCCTTGCCGGTGAGACGGTAGCACTTCACCATGTGGCCGTAGTTGCCGCGGGCGCGCGCGCCGTCGCCATACGACGAATAGAGCATGAACGGGCCCGAAGCCGACTGCGACACCGCATACGACGCCACGCTCTGCACCACCGGCACAAGCCCGGGACCGCCGCCGCCGAAACGCGACTGGAAGAAGGCGCGCAGATTGCACGACATCCTGTCCATCTCTATCTGCGAGTCGCCGTAGTGGAGCACCCGCAGCACCTCGCCCCTCGACCTCGCCGAGACCGCCCGTGCGAAGAAACCGTCGAAATACGACACGTCGCCACCCGGGAAATAGAAATGACCCGCCTCCGAGACGACGCTTTTTATCGACTCTATCGTGTCAATCTGCCTCTCAACGCGTTCCCTCTCTATGGAGTCCTCCCTGGCAATCTCCGCGATGATGGCCTCGCGCTTCTTGCGGTTGAAAATGGTGGGCTCCGGAATCCTCTTCTCTTCCTCCTCCTCAAAAACGGCTTCGGGCAACGTGTCGGCACCGCCGGCCAGCACTTCCTCAATGGCAGGGAAGTTTATGTCGTGCCCCAGCAGCTTGACGCCTTGCTTCGGATAAAAGAAACTGATAACACCTAACAATATGATTGTCAGAAAGATGAAAAGTGTTATCTGCCAAGGTTTCATGCTTATTACACTACTTTTTTTGAAAGCGCGAAAGTACACTTTTATTTGATAAACAGAACGATAGAAACACCTCTGTTTCCTAAGAACTCAAACACCGCCCTGGAAACAAGCCTCCGTGCCTTGAAAATTATTGCTGGAATGATTCAAAACAGCGTTTTTTTTCGCTATCTTTGCAACTTAATTTGCCAAATGATGAACATTGCTGACATCAGCGAGGACTCCTTGCGTATGCGCTGCCCGGAAGTGCTCAAGATACTGCTGCAAGACCGCACCACGGGAACCAACATCTTCTGGGCCACCAACGACTACTAGAATTCAGGGCCGCGCTACGGCTACTCCTCCCCTATCCTGCCAGAACTGATCACGGGCAAGAACGCCACCGTGATACGGCCGCGCGTGTTGAAGGCCCGCGAGGAACAGTCGGCCCGCCCGGCCCGCAAACTGAATAACACACGCACCAACACAATTCCTAACACCCAATCCTTGACTATCACTCAATTTGGCA
>CADBQG010000046.1 GCA_902796805.1 uncultured Bacteroidota bacterium | reverse complement strand
TGAAACCGTGTATGGCATGATGTTGAATAACAATCAGCCGAATGTGTCTGTAAACTCAGGCTACGACAAGAACCTGGGATTAAGTGTTCGCTGCGTGAAGGACAACTAAACAAATGCAACCTTCGGGGCGGGACATAAATGTGTTCCGTCCCTCCATTTTTATATTTTCAAAAAAGCTTATTCGGCTGGGTTCCGTCTATGGAACGCAGCCGCATTTTTGTTCAGTGGCCGCGCAATTCATCGCGCCGGACTGTCAAAGTGTTGAATTGATAGGTCCTGAACATGTAGGAGCCCGATTCGTTCGTGAAACAGCCCGTCAGGGCTGCCTGCGCTGAAAACCAGGCATTCACAAAAACGAGCAATCTGAAATCCCTACTATAAGCATGATAAAAGGAACTTGCGGAACTTGAGAATGGATGGATATTGAATTTTGGCTTTATGACAAGGTGCAGTTTTACTCAATATAAACAAAAAAGGGCCGCACAACCGCAGCCCTTTCCAAGTTCTAAACTCTAATCTACAGGTTTTAAACTCTAATCTCTAAGTTCTCTTATTTCGTGGCTTCAATAGCCTGCTTGATGAGCTGGAACGTGCGCTCCGGGTCGTTGTCGAGGCCGACCGAGAAGCGGATAAGTCCTTCGCTCATGCCCATCTCCTTTTGGATTTCCTCGGGAACCTCCGAAGATGTCGACTTTCCGGAGTTGCTGAACAGGGTCTTGAAATAGCCGAGGCTGACGGCGAGGTAGCCGACGCCGAGTTCCTGCATCTTCTCCATGATTGCGCTTGCCTTGGCAGCTGTGCCCATGTCGATTGAAATCATGCCGCCGAAGCCGTATTCCTCGTTCATCATCGACTTGAACAATTCATGGTCTTCATGTTCAGGAAGACCAGGATAATTGTATTTGATGCCGGTTTCCTTGAAACGCTTTGCAAGATACATCGCGTTTGCGCTGTGCTGTTTCATGCGGATGTGCAAGGTGTGGAGGTTCTTCTGGATGCTTGAAGAGCGCATCGGGTCGAGAACCGGACCGAGAAGCATTGCCGTACCGCTGTTGACGTCGATTAGTGAGTTGATATATTCGGCAGTGCCGCAGATTGCACCGGCAACGCAGTCGTTCATGCCGTTGACGTATTTGGTCATACTGTAGATTACCACATCGGCGCCGAGGCGGTAAGGTGAGAATATCATAGGCGTGAAAGTGTTGTCAACCAAGAGTTTTGCACCGTTTGCGTGAGCAATCTTCGACAATTCAGGAAGATTGGCGATGCGCAGGAGCGGGTTGTTCATTGTCTCGGTGTAGAGAACCTTGGTGTTCGGTTTGATGGCCTTTTTGACAGCCTCGAGGTCTTGCATGTTCACAAAGTCAACTTCAACGCCGAACTTCTTGATGTAGTTGTTGAGGAACGCGAATGTGCCGCCGTAGGTGGTCATGCTTGAGAGGATATGGTCGCCGGCCTTCACCTCGTGAAGAAGTGCAACGGTGATTGCAGCCATGCCGGAGCCGGTGGCCCAGGCAGCCTCTGTGCCTTCCATCGCCGCCAACGACTCGCAGAGAGCGTACGTGCTTGGATTCCAGTGTCTTGAGTATAGATAATAGCCTTCAGTCTCGCCATGAAAAGTGTCGGTCATGGTCTTGGCCTGTTCGAACATGAAGGTTGCGCTGTCGCAGATGGCAGGGTTCACGCCGCGGTAGGCGTCTTTTTTGTCCAACGCTTGGATGTTGGTTGCGGGATCAAATTTTTGCATGTTTATCTTGTATTTGTTAGTGTAAAAAAATGGTGTGGCAAAGGTACATTTTTTTTGCAATTCCAGCCATGGGACTTTGTTTTATAACCGATGTTATTCTTTCACAAACTTCTTGACTGCGGTTTTTTTGTCTTTGCCGGAAAGCTTGAGGAAATACTGCCCCGGTGCAAGATTTTCGACGTTTATCTCAGGATTGTCTGATTTTACTTGCGTGCTGAGCACGAATTTGCCGTTGATGTCGTAAATTGAAGCCTTGGTGAACAAGATGTTGCCGCTGTTGACAGTGATGGTCGACACGGCGGGGTTGGGGAAGAGAGTTACGCCATCGTCGAACTGAATGTCTTCGATGCCTGTGGTCGAGATGTCGGGTGCATCGCGGGGTATCAGGTAATATTTGTCGTAGCTTATCTTGTTCACGCCGGTGATGTACACCGGTGCGGTCGGTATCGCCTCGCCGATCAGGTCGGGGATATTGTAGATGTGCATCCACACGCCCGTGCCGGTGGTCTGTCCCTGCCTGAGGTCGTATTTCTTGCCGTTCTCGAAAGTGCCTGTCTGGGTGAACGTCACGTTCTCCACACGAATAAGCTCGCACTGGTGGTTGTTCATGAATTCGATGTCCTGAAGCTGGTCGAGTGTCAATACAAGAGGTTCGATCGGGTTGAAGAGAGTTATCTGTTCGGAGGTGAAAACGTCGGTGATCACGAACTGGAGAAGCCCGTAGTAGTTGGTCAAAGTCCCGTAAAGCCCGGTGATTTCGTCACCTACATAGAGGTCGGTCTCTATAAGCCCGTCGTAGTCGTCGATGACGATCGCGCCGGTCTCATCCTGGATGAAGACCTGGTTGCGGTAAGACTGGTTGATGGCAGTAACCAACACGTTTCCTGTAAGTTTGTATTTGGTGTTGTTTTTATAGACCGAGTCGGTGGAGGTGGGACCGTTCCACTTTGCGCGGAGTTCGGCAATGCTGCCAACGTGGTACTGCTGGTCAACGCCGAATGTGAAGTTGAAGGTGTCGGGAGTCATCACGTTGCCCTCAAGGTCCTCGACGTTAGACACGTACAGTGTGTACGACAGGCCTTCGGCAAGAGCCAGCGACGGAGTGAGTACAACAGTCCTTTCGGTCAGCGCTGCACTTGTGAAAATGTAGCCGTCCATAGTGTAGTTGTCGGTGTTTTCAGCGGTTTCCGGATCCACATTCTCGTTGAATACTATCTTGAGGACACTGGGGCTTTCAACGGTGAATTTGGTGATTACAGGGGGGTAGATGTCAGGACCGGCAAGGTTTCCGCGGAAAACCACGTTGTCGATGCGGTTGTTGCCGGCAGATGTGGTCGCTCCGTAAACCGTCATTTTGAAATAGACGGTCTCGGCGTCGTTGAGTTCCGTTACTGAAGTGAAGTCCACGGTCCTGAGTGTATAAGTGATGATGTTTGCAGGCGATATCGAATCAAAGAAGACGAAATTAACGCCGTCGGTGCTGTACCACCATTCTTCTTTCTTGAAGCCTTTGTCGGAGCCGCGCTGTGCGTATGTGAGCTGGATGTTTTGATAGCCGCTTGTGGAGAGCTTGAACACAATGGATTTGCCGTTTGCCGAGTTTCCCACCAAAGCGAAATCTTTCGAGGCCGACTGAGAGTCCCTCGGATCGTTCATGGTTGTCCCGTTAAAGGCGTTCAGCTCGGGTGCCTGGCTGTTGAAGTCGCTGGAGCCGTTGGTGCCGTCGGCGTATAAAACACCCTCCTCCCATCCGTCGTTGGAATATATCACTTTCGGGGTTGAAGGCGAGGCCTCAAGGTCGTCGAAGGTCCACGCAGTGATGACTTCCTGGGATTGTCCAAGCAGAGTCATCATGCATAAAGTCAAAAGTAAACTTAACTTTTTCATAGAATTTCAGATTTATTATTTAACAAATATTACTTAATTTTCGGACTGCAAATGTACATAAATTCCGAAATTAGAGCGACGTTGTTATTGTATTTTTAGAAAAAACATCACATTGCCGTCAACTGTGCCTGTGTGGCGGCGGTTCGGCCTTTCAATGTGAAAAGAATGGTGTTCTCCGGGATATTGGAGTGGGGGAGTGTGAGGGTGCGGTTTTGGCGGAATGTGTCAGCGAATCAACTGCATGAGCCTTTCGACAGGTATTCCGTTGCTCGGGTTAGCGAATGAGATGCTGGCAAGAATCATCTCATAGACGGCGTCCATGGCTCTCTGCACGCACTCGTCAACCGAAATGCCTTTGATGTTGTTTCCTATCAGGAACGATGAGAAGACGTCGCCGGTGCCTGAGAACTGTGCCTGTATCCTCTCATATTTGAAGAGATTGAAAAGCCCGCTCTTGCAGTCGTGAAGGAGGGTGCAGTTCTCGTTGTCGACCACCATGCTGGAGATTACTGCGGTTTCGCAGCCCAAGGCGTGAAGACCGTCAGCCAGTTCTATCGCCTCGTCTTTCGAGAGGGAGTCCTTGTCGAGGAACCTCCCTGTGAGGAACTTGGCCTCCGTGAAGTTGGGGAGTATTATGTCGGCCACGCCGCAAATCCTGCGCATGTACTCCACAGTATTCTCTGTGGCGCCGTTGTAGAGTTTGCCGTCGTCGGCCATGATGGGATCCACGAAAATCACTGCGCCGCGCTGTTTCAAGAGGGCGCAGTAGTCGGACACAATCCTGGTCTGCTCTTCCGACACCAAGTATCCCGTTGCCACGGCGTCGGCGCGGAAGTCGAGCTTTTCCCAGATGTCGATGCAGCGGCGCATGTATTCGGTTGTGTCGAGTACAGCGAAGTCTCCATAGCAGAAGTTGTTTGACACGAGCGACGAGGGCAGCCTGCACACTTCATGGCCCATCTTGGAGAGTATCGGAATCATAGCCGACATTCCGAGATTGCCGCATCCCACGATGTCGCCGATAAGCAGAATTCTTCCCATAGCGTTTTTTTTTTGAGTTTTATTCGAGACACTTGTCGAGTTCGGAAGCGATGGCCTCCTTGTCGATGTTCTGTCCGATGAAGACAATCTTTATCATCCTGTCGCCGTACACCTCGTCCCAGTCGCGGTCGAATGCCGGGTCCTGCGCCTTCAGCTGCTCGAGTTCCTCCTCGGGTGCGGTGGCGTACCACAGTCCGGCCTCGGTGAGTTTCTGCTGCACGCCGGCCTGCTCGAAAAGGTACGACATGTCGCGGTACTCCTTGAAATAGCACACCCCCTTGGCGCGAATGATGTTCTTCGGCCACCTGTCGGCCAGGAACCTGTCGAACTCGGAAATTTTGAAAGCCTTTCTCCTGTAGTACACGAACGTGGATATGCCGTATTCCTCAGCCTCCCCGTGTTCGTGGTCGTGATGGTGGTGATGCCCGTGTTCGTCATGATGGTGATGATGCCCGTGTCCGTCATCTTCATCTTCGTCGTGGTGCCCGAGGTGATGGTCGGCGCGGGCCTCGCGCTCCTCCTCCTCTGTGGTCTCGCGCTCGAGTTCGCGCACCCAGCCCACCGATGTGGCCACTTGCTCGTAGCTGAATGCGCCGGTGTTTATGATCTCGTCGAGGTCAACGTCGGCGTAGTTTGTCTCTATAATCCTTGCGTTCGGCCTCAGATGGCTGACAATCTGCCGTATGCGGGCGAGTTCGCCATCATTGACTTCGTCAACCTTGTTGAGAATCACAATGTTGCAGAATTCAATCTGCTGTATGAGGAGATTCTCTATGTCGTCGTCGCCGATTTCTTTCTTCCGTAGGTCGTCGCCGCAGTTGAACTCGCTTTGCATCCGCAGGGCATCCACAACGGTTACGATGCAGTCGAGGCGCGGCGTGCCGTGAGCTGTGTACTCCCTGTTCATTCTCGGAATCGTGCATATCGTCCGCGCTATGGGCTCCGGCTCGCATATTCCGCTCGCCTCAATCACAATGTAGTCGAATTTTCCGGTCGCGATGATGTCGGAGAGCTGTTCCACGAGGTTCATCTTCAGGGTGCAGCAGATGCAGCCGTTCTGAAGTGCCACAAGGCTGTCATCCTTCTCGTTCACGACGCCGCCTTTCTGGATGAGCGACGCGTCGATGTTGACCTCGCCGATGTCGTTCACAATCACGGCGAAGCGTATGCCTTTCCTGTTTGTGAGTATGTTGTTCACGAGAGTGGTCTTGCCGCTCCCAAGGTATCCGGTAAGCAGAAGTACCGGCACGTCTTTATTTGTCATAGTATGTCTGTTTTTTTCTTGAAATCCATTTCCATCATGATATGCGGGATGCCCGCCTCCATAAATTCGCCGGAACATGTTGTGAACCCGAGTTTCCCGTAGAAGCCCTTGGCCTGGCACTGTGCGTCGAGCCTCAGTTTTGAGGCACCCAGGTCATTCACAACTTCAATGACCTTCTCCATGATTTCCAGACCGTGTCCCTTGCCCCTCTCCATCGTCAGCACGCGACCGACGTGCCAACCCCCCGGAGTTCCCTCGGGGTATATCCGCGCGTATGTGGAGACCAGGCCTCCGTCTTGCGCGAACACGTGGATGCTCTCGTAGTCGGTGTCGTCCATGTCGAGGTAGAAGCAGTGCTGCTCCATCACGAACACGCTGAACCTGGCCTTGAGGATCTCGTAGAGTTCCGATGTTTCAAGCTGGTTGAATCTCTTAACTGTGAAGTCCATGCTTTTTTTTGTCTATCTGCCTGATATTTTGTTGATTCGGGCAATTGCCGAACGCCACACGAAGAAGAAGAAGACAATGAACACGAGGGAGAGGAAGCCGTCAACGGCTGTCGACTCAACGTAATAATCGCCCGAAGAGAGGTTGTTGGCGTACATCAGTATGAGGTCGTATATGGCGTGCAGGATGACCGGGATGAAGTAGGCGAGAAGGAGGTATTTCTTGCGCTTGTCGTACCTGAAGCGGGCCATCGAGAAGAAGTAGCCCATGAATATGGCGAAGAAGAAGTGCGCCGGCACGGCGAAAAGCCCTCTTGACACTGCAAGTCCGAGTCCGCCCTGCAGCACGTACAGCACATTCTCTATGGCCGCGAACCCGAGTCCGAGGAAGGCGCAATACTCTACGCCGTCGAAGTATTCGTCGAAGAAGGGGCTCTTCCAGATGCAGAGGTAGAGCATGACGAGCTTGCAAAGCTCTTCGGGCAGGGCCGCCAGCACGAGGGAAGTGTAGAGCGCGTCGTTGAGCGGCGACACGGGCGGCTGCGGCACAAGGTTGTTGAAAAGCGAGGCCACGGCCGTGTCGAGCACAGCCGCGAGTATCCCGAAAAAGAAAGCCTTGGCGAGGAGTCGGAACGGCTCCTTCTGGAAGGTGTCGCGGCGGTAGATGTACAGCAGCAGCACCGCCACCGGCAACAAAGAGGCTGAAAGCACTATCAACATATAACCTGTTTTTTCAGGCGGCAAAGGTACACAAATTTCGGACACGGGCGCGCCAGTGCCATCATTCGCGGGCACGCCTGCGGTTTGGCCATCTTTCTGGACGAACCTGCACGAAAGCGGGCACATGATGCCGAAAATGCTTCTTTTTATACCCTATAATTTAAACTTTCAGACGCAAGGATAATCATTTTCCCGTTCCGAGCCACACTTTGTTTGGCCGGCGCAATCCAAAAAAATATATCTTTGCGGATTGTTTTTGAAAGTATATGACAAAAATACAACTTATGAGGAAAAATATTTTGGCGATTTTGTTTTTGACGGCAGTATCCATGCTGTCAGCCCAGAATGTGAGCTGCGATTTCCAGCAGACCAAGTTCATCAAGGCCTCGGGCAAGACTTTCCATTCGGAAGGGAAACTGAAGCTGAACTCGTCTTCGCAGACTTTGGAGATGAACTACACTAAGCCCGCAGGCGACTATTTCATCATCGAGGGCAAGACCATCAAAGTTAACATCAAGGGTAAGAAAAGCGTTGTCGACACTGAGAAAAACGCGGCAATGCGCGCGCAGAGGAACACTCTGATGAACTGCATAACAGGCGACTTCAAGCAAGCCGCAGCCGACAACAACGCCGACTTCACCGTAAGTGAGAAGAGTTCATCTAAAGTTGTAACTCTCAAAGCGCGTAAAACCGCCGCTAAAGGATACTCCAAAATTGTCATAACCTACAGAAAATCCGATAATCTGCCTACAGAACTTGTGTTGGAAGAGTTCAACGGCACAACGACTACATATTCCATGACAAATATCACGGAAAAATAGGAATATTATCATGGAATACGGGGAATTTAAGGTTAAAGATGGTGTTTACGTGCCGGATATCGGCATCGATTACCCAAAGGACGACCCATTCAAGCGACTTGTGAAGGTTGATGTTGAAGACTCTTCGAAAGGTAAGTTTGTTTTCGACGAAACTTTCCCATATAACGACAAGTCTTTTGCCTTCAAGCTGAACGGCATTGCCGGTTTCTTTGTGAAGTGGTGTTTGATAGCGCTTTACAACAGGTTTCATTTCGGTTTGAAGATCGAGGGTAAGGAAAACGTCAGGAAATACAAGAAGATTCTGAATGACGGGGCTGTGTGCGTGTGCAACCATGTCTTCGTCTTCGACGCGCTCGGGGTACACTCGGCATGGCAACGCTTCAAAAGGGTCAAAATCCCCATGTTTGCCAAGCATTTCAACGGTTTCGGAAGCTGGATACTTCGCCAGGCCGGAGGAATCCCCATTGCCGAAACCCGCGAAGGGATAAGAAAGTTCAACGAGGCTTTCGATGAGTTCGCAAAAGAGAAATTCTGGTTCATAATTTTCCCCGAAGCTGTGCGCTGGGACATGTACGCGCCCATACGTCCTTTCAAACGCGGGGCTTTCTCAATGGCTTACAAATACAACAGGCCCATAGTGCCGAATGTCTACACCTACAGGGAACGCAAAGGCATTTACAGGCTGTTCGGCAAGAAGGACTACCCTTGCGTAACCCTGCACGTTGGAGAACCTATCTGGTTCGACAAGAATGCTTCACGCAAGGACGAATTGGAAAGAGTGGCAAGGGAAGCCCATCTGCAGATGATGAAGATGGCCGGCATAGAGGTTAATCCGTGGCCAGCCATTGAAGACTGAAAAGATTCCAGCGTTCATCCCTTTGCCTGTAGAAAATCCGCAAGTCTGAAGAAACAGACTTCAGTTCCACTCATACTTTATCGTTTTAACAACTATCCGTTGATTGAGCCGTGAGCCGCTCTGTTCCTTGGCGCATCAATATTTCACGAATTTTGCGCTCGACACGCCTTTGCGTGTGTGAGTCTTCACGACATACGTGCCTCCTGCAAGGCGCGACACGTCGAATCGTTCTTCAAAGTTGGTTCCGGCAATATTATATAAAGCGACTCTGTTCCCCAGCATGTCAAACAGTTCCACTTTTTCAATCACCTCACTGCTCTTGACCGTGATCTTTTCTGTTGCGGGATTCGGGGAAACAGCGACTGACACGATGTTTTCACGAACTGGCACATCCAAGGGGACCAAGTTCAGGGAGTCGAAATCAGAAGGGGTTACTCTGTATAAAAGTGATTTAAAGAATTTGTCAGAAGTATAGTCATAAGGTAAAGCAATCACGAAGAATGTTGTATCCTCTTCACAAGCATCAATGTTGAATGATGAATACGTCTTAAGATCATCTCTCCCAAAGTCTGTAAGTTGATAAGTACCTCTATGTCTCCCAAAGTCTTTCGACAAGTCAAGAACATTGAAATAAAGTTTCCAGTCGTGCGAACATGCTACAATTCTGTATCCATTTTTCAAAAATTTACTACTGTAATAGACATTTTCTTCCCCTAAAGTTTTAATACGTTCATGTGTTTTGAAATCATCCTTGGTGTAGATGTGTTCAGTACCAACAAGCACCCCATGACCGTTTCTATAAAAATACATGTCCGTCAGTGAGTATGGAATCTTAGCATTGCTCATAGGAAAACCATGAGAAGTCAGCTCTATCCACCACTTTCCGTAATTTGACGACTTGAAAACTTTTATTCCTGGATAAAGATAGCTGTAAGTTTGATGACTTGTTCCCTGCATTACATATATGCAACCGTCAACGTAGGAAAAACTTGAAAAAGAACCGCTGAATATTGTGTCCCACAACATGCCACCATCTGTTGAAAGAAGAAGTTTTCCTCCGCTTTTTCCCAATATTGAATCTTTGGAAATATATTGCAATTGACGCACAGGCTTCGATGATATTGCTTTCCAGCTCACTCCGCCGTCAGTTGTAAGCATCATCGAATCGATGTGAAACATGTTTTCTTTAATCAGGCGAGTTCTCGTAGCCAATCCATAGTTTTCATCGTAAAAAAACAAGTCTAAAAAGAATGTGCTGTCGCTTGTGTAGATTATTTGCCAGTTTTCGCCATTATCATAAGATTTCCACAATATTCCTGGAATTGAGTCTCTGAAATGCCCTCTGTTTCTACCGGATGACAAATAAACAATATTGGCCGCCGGGTGTGAGACACTGTAAAAAGTTGTGTTTGTATCAGATTCACCATTGTTTTCAAGTGGCAGAAAATCAGGTCCATAGCCATCCCACTTTTGCTGTGCATCCGCCTTTGTCGCAGATACAAGTATGACAAAAATTAAGATGAGCAACCTTGTCCATTTTATTCTAATATTCCTTTCCATAGCGCTTATTTTTTTATGATTTTATGATGATATTTATTTCCGTTACAGTCGATTACGTTGATGAAATATACGCCTTGGCGCAGGTGGCCGGTGTTAAGAGGCAGGTCTTTGCCTGCGGCCACAATCTTTCCCTGCATGTCGCAGATTGCAATGCTCACAATTCCTGCTCCGTTGCTG
>CADBQG010000045.1 GCA_902796805.1 uncultured Bacteroidota bacterium | reverse complement strand
GGTGGCCAGGGCATAGAGGTCGTGGATGAGACCGGTCACGACTTTCTCGTGCTTGAGGGTCTCCTCGAACATGTCGAGCGGCGACTTCCACGAGGTCGGGAACTTGTCGATGGCTTTGAGCTCCACCCGGGCCTGCTGGCTTTCAAGGTAGTGGATGAACTTGAATGCGTGCTCCATTTCCTCATCGTACTGCTTGCGGAACCAGTGGGCGATGCCCTTGTATCCTTTGTTCGAAGCATCCATGGACATGGCCAGGTAGAGGTAAGCGGACCACATTTCCGCGTTGATTTGGGCGTTGATAGCCTCTTGAATTTTCGCACTAATCATGATAAGAATATTTAATTGTTTGACTATAAATGAACTGTATTAAATTTAGTGGCCCGCAAAGATATTCTTTTTTTGGTGCAACACCTTATGTTATGTAATTTATTTGAAGCCGCGTCAAGAAATCCATCCGATAATACAGCGACAACACGATGGACGGGCGAAGCCAGAAGAAGGCCTACACATTCATTAGAAGCATCTGGGTTATTGGAAAAGCAAGGAATTGACTCCATGATTTTTGGTAAAATCTTGGAATTAATTCCTTGGTTTTTGGAAAAATTGCGGAATGTCGAATCTTTGTTGTATCTTTGCAGCGAAAAAAAATCGGACATGATACACCGTTTACTACAGGATGAAATTCATAGACAACTGTTTAAGGGCAAAGCCATCATCCTTTTAGGCAGTAGGCAGACAGGGAAAACTTGTCTGCTGCACGCGCTTTTCCCCAATGAGGAAAATGTCGTATGGCTAAATGGGGACGACCCCGGGGTGCAGTCGTTGGTGTCAGAGATTAACACCGACCAATGGCGCGTCGTTATGGGTTCAAAAAAGATACTCGTCATTGACGAAGCACAACAAATCAACAACATAGGATTGAGGATGAAACTTGTGACGGACTATTTGAAGGACGTGCAGTTAGTTGCAATCGGCAGTTCCGCATTCGAACTTGCCGACCGCCTGAACGAGCCACTGACGGGGCGCAAATGGGAATACAAGATTTATCCGTTGTCCTTTCGGGAGATGGTGGATGAGCATGGCTTTATCAGCGAACGCAACTTATTGTCCCACAGGCTTGTGTATGGATATTATCCTGAGGTGGTGACCTCGCCCGGCGATGAGCGAAGAGTGTTAAGGACGCTGACCGACAGTTATTTGTACAAAGATGTACTTACTTTTGGCGGCATCAAGAAACACAACAAGATGACCATCCTGCTTCGAGCATTGGCCTACCAAACAGGTTTGCAGGTCAGCTATTCGGAACTGGCTCAAACAGTGGGTATTGATGCGAAAACGGTGGAGTCTTACATCGATATACTTGAAAAATGCTATATCATTTTCCGTTTGCCGTCATACAGCCGCAACTTGCGAAATGAGCTGAAGCACAGCCGCAAGATCTATTTTTACGACAATGGCATTCGGAACGCGGTCATTTCGAATTTCACCCCGGCAGCACAAAGAACGGATATCGGCGCATTATGGGAGAATTATGTCATCGCGGAACGGATGAAACGCAACGCGTATGAAGGACATTGGAGCAACAGATATTTCTGGCGGACGCACAAACAAAAAGAGATCGATTATTTAGAGGAATGCGACGGCAGGCTCTGTGCATACGAGTTCAAGTACAATCCGAAAAAAGCAGCGAAAATTCCAAAGGACTTTGCCGAGGCATATCCGGACGCCTTGTTCAAGGAAATCACCCCAGCCAACTTCGAGGAGTTTCTTCTGGGATCATGAAACCTCGGTGCAAAGAGTGTTTCCTCATTCGCCACACAAGGTCTCACGGTGTCTCGTTAAAACCGGGTTCGCGTAAACAGCCTTTCTGCTATAGATTTTGCATGAATTTTCGTAATACTTCCATCGTTCGTTGACGCAATCACAGTCAGCGCCCTGATCCTGCAGGCCTAACGACTTGCTACGGGTATCCAGTCTCCACCAACCACCAAACAGGGCGCAGCCGCACCGGCCACGCCCTGTTTTCAATTTTCAACTTTCAATTATTTAATCGCGGAGACAGCGGATGGAGAATCCGTTGTTCTTGTTGTTGTTCCTGTTCACGTTCGCGTTGTTGTAGTTCAGGTTGCGGTTCCAGGCGTTGTTGCTGTTGTTCTGCGTAGAGGACCAGAAGTTGGCGTTGTTGCCCGCGTTGTTGAACGACGAACCGTTGCAGTTGCCTGCCGGAACGGCGGAAAATAGCAGCCACTAAATCTGTGACAAAGGGTATCCGAAAATCCCCAATGGCATCTTTTTTAACTATAGTGGTAGAGACGCAAAATTTTGCGTCTCTACCACTATAGTGGGCTGCCCGATGAATGTGTTTTGCCTGCACTCTTCCCGGAACCGTGGCGCCAGGAACTCTGGCCGGCTATTTCTCCAATTTTTTCCAAAATTCGACCGCCACGGCGGCGTTCGTTTTTTTTCGCCCCCCCCGGCGCTATCGCGTTCGGGCGGTGCTCACCCAGAAAGGTCAAAAGCGGGGAGCCGACGATAGGAGGCATCCCGCTTTTGGTTTATGTTTTTTTTAATCGCGGAGACAGCGGACCGAGAATCCGAGATACTTGGCGTAGAAGTACCTGTCCACGTCCGCGTAGCCGTAGTACAGGTAGCGGTACCAGGCGTAGCCGCTGTCGTCCTGCGTAGAGGACCAGAAGAAGGCGACGTCGCCCGCGTAGTCGAACGACGAACCGCCGCAGTCGCCTGCCGGAACGGCGGAAAAGCCCGTGGCGTTGTTCAAGCTCGGGTCGTTGCCCACCGCGCAATTGTCCGTGTGAGTGTTCCACCC
>CADBQG010000044.1 GCA_902796805.1 uncultured Bacteroidota bacterium | reverse complement strand
TCCACGGCGATCTTGGCCAAGTGTTTCAGAAGGGCTTTGCCGTATCCCCTACCCCGCTTCTCGGGAAGGATGAACAGGTCTTCGAGATAGAGCCCCTTGCGCCCCACGAAGGTCGAGAAGTTGTGGAAGAAGAGGGCGAAGCCGACCACCGCGCCGTCCTCCTCTGCGAAAACCACCTCGGCGGAACGCTCCACGAACAGGGAGTGATAGACGGTGGCCTCATCGGCCACCACCTCGTCGGCGCATTTCTCGTAAACGGCCAACTTTTTGATGAATTCCAGGACGAGTCCCGACTCTTCGGGCTTCGCCGGACGGATATTGAAGTTCTTATTCATAAGCTTTTTTCATATTTTTTTCCAATAATACGCTGCATTACCACCGCGCAGGAGGCGTCGCCGGTAACCGACATGACGGTACGGCCCATGTCGATGAGGCGGTCGATGCCGGCGGCCACGGCCACGCACTCGACGGGGATGTCGGCCGAGGCGAACACCATCGCCATCAAAGCCAAACTGCCGCCCGGAATCCCTGGCGTGCCGATAGAGGCTACCGTGGATGCAAAAGCAATAGCCAAGTACTGGTTCATCATGAGGTCGATGCCGCAGCAGTTGGCCATAAAAACGGAGGCCACACCGAGATAGATGGCCACCCCGTCCATATTGATGGTGGCGCCCAACGAAAGCACGAACCGCCCGATGTCCTTGTTGACCCCCATTTTCTCAGTGCACTGCATCGTGTATGGCAACGTGGCCACTGACGAGTCGCTGGAAAAGGCAAACAGCATGGCCGGCTGCATCCCTTTGAAAAACTTCAATGGAGAAAGATTTCCCAACAATCTCACAGCCGAAGTATAGACCACACCGGCATGTACGGCAAAACAGAAATATGCTAAGGCCAAGAGTGCCGCGTAGGAGCCCAGAACCGCCGGACCGTTCTCCACCACCACGGGCGTAAGCATACAGAACACGCCTATGGGAGCCAACGCCATGATATACTCCAATATCTTACCCACCACATCGTTGAAGCTGAGGGTTACCTTGCGGGCCATCTCACCCTTCTCGCCCACGTGCACCATCGCGATGCCGAAAAACAGGGCTATCACAATAATCTGCATCATCGCCATGGAACTCACCGGCTCGAGAATATTGTTCGGAAACATGTTCACCAGCTGATCCATCACAGACATCCTTGGCGTTTCGGAAACCTCCTCCACAGCCTTCGCACTGATATGTATGATAGGAAGAACACCTTTGAGAACACTGGAAACAACCAATCCCAACGTCACCGCGAAAAGCGTGGTTGTCATAAAATAGAACAAAGCACGGAGTCCCAGCTTGCCGACCTTCGAGACATCGTTCATCGAAAGTATGCCCGCCATGATGGAAAACAGGACCAGCGGCACCACGATGAACTTCAGCAGGTTGAGGAAGATGATGCCGAAAGGTTCGATATAGGTATTCACGAAATCTGCCTGGTTGCGTAGCAACACACCAGCAAGCACCGCTAAAAGCAGTGCAAAACCTATTTGAGTTGTAAGGGATAACTTTTTCACAATAAAATTAACTTATATTCATTTTGATTTGAACAGCAACTGCGAAGATACGATTTTTAACAAACCAGAATTACTCCGACATGTTTTATAAGAAAGGTAATCACACAAAAATAAAGAATCCCCTCCACAACACCATAAACCTTTTTTTTCAAATGATAGACAAAAAAAGTATTTGCAAATTGGGCTTAAGAGATGTCGAAAAAATATACACGCAAACCATTATCATTGATGGGAAAGCAATTTGATATGGTATTCAAAAAAAACAGTACTTTTGCGCAGAAATGAAACAGAACACCTGCACTCTTTCAAGCAGGTATTCATTTCACAGTACGAATTTGCAACGCAAGAGTATTTTTAACGGAATATAGATATGGATTTCAAAGATAAAATCGCCGTTGTCACCGGCGGTGCGCAAGGCATCGGAAGATGCATAGCAGAAGAGTTCCTGAAAGCCGAGGCCACCGTTTGTGTCATCGACAAGCAACCAGGCGACCATTTTGTTGGGGATATTGCCGACAAGAATGTACTGGAGCTGTTTGTCAAGGAAGTGATTGCCCGGCACGGTCGTGTAGATTATCTCGTCAACAACGCCCTGCCGCTGATGAAGGGCATAAGTGATTGCAGCTACGAGGAGTTTCAATATGCCATGAACGTGGGCGTCACAGCTCCGTTCTACCTTGCAAAACTCTTCGCACCGCATTTCGGCAAGGAAGCCGCCATCGTCAACATCTCCTCTTCACGCGACCGCATGAGCCAGCCGCAGACAGAGAGTTACACTGCTGCCAAGGGTGGCATCGCTGCGCTAACGCACGCGCTTGCAGTAAGCTTGGCGGGAAAGGTGCGCGTCAACTCCATCTCCCCAGGCTGGATCGACACCCAACATTCATTTTATGAGGGTGCCGATGCCGTACAGCAGCCTGCAGGCCGTGTGGGCAACCCATTGGATATCGCCAATATGGTGCTGTATCTCTGCTCCGACAAAGCCGGCTTCATCACTGGCGAGAACATCTGCATCGACGGCGGGATGACCCGTCAAATAATCTACCATGGGGAACACGGATGGTGTTTGACAAAAGAAGATTTTATTAAACATTTAAAATAATAGTTTCAAATGAACATGAACACAACTGAATACATACAGAAACTTGGGCTAACACAACATCCTGAAGGAGGCTATTACCGTCAGGTATTCGGCAACGACGCAACGGGCAACAAAGCCATCTCCTCCATCTATTACTTGCTCACCGCCAATGACATATCAGCTTTTCATCGCTTGCATGACATGGTGGAAATATGGTATTTTCATGCAGGAGAGCCTCTCAATATTTATGTAATCGACTCTGACGGCTCACTGACCGTCCACAAGCTTTCAAACGGGAATGAAATGCAGGTCGTAATTGAGTCTGAACAATGGTTTGCTGCTGAAATACCCTCCAAGCAAGGATTTTGTCTTGTCGGTTGCGCCGTAGGTCCAGCTTTCAGCTTCGAAAAATTCGAACTTGCTTGCAAAGACGACCTGTTGAAACTTTAATATGTCGAAATCGCTTGTGCTGATTTCGGTAGCGAAAATTTATTTTTGTTTTTAGCAGACAAAAATAATATTTTTCGATTCCATCGCGAATAGACAATAAATTTCATTATCTTCGCGGATTGTAAAAAACGAGGAAAATGGATGTGCATACTTGAAACATCATGCCGACATCGTGGATTCGTGCATAGGCAAGTGCGACATCATAGACTTGGCAGATTCGCGCTGCATTGGCAAGTGCCACTTTTCCAAAGACTTCATCAAGCATCACCAAGATGAACGGGATGCCAACGTTGTCTTTATCGAAAGGAAGGAAAAGGATTTTAAGTTTGTAAAGACAAAGTATAGCCTTGAGAAACTGACTGTGGAGCGTTTCACACAAGGGAAACACACGAATCATTACTGTTACTATGGATAAAAAACAACAAATCATTCTCTTGACCGGGGCGAGCAGCGGCATCGGATACGATACCGCCGAGGCCTTGGCGAAACAGGGACACAAGGTGTATGCCGCCGCCCGCCGTGTGGAACGCATGGAACCGCTCTGCCAGTTCGGGGTTGTCCCTCTTCAGATGGACGTTACCGACGAAGAGTCGATGCAGCGGGGGGTGCAGGCCATCCTCGACCGCGAGGGGCGTATCGATGTGCTCATCAACAATGCCGGATACGGTTATTTCGGGGCCGTGGAGAACGTGCCTATGGACGATGCACGCAACCAACTAGAAGTCAACATTTTCGGTCTGGCGCGGCTTTGCCAGTTGGTACTGCCATCCATGCGCAGTCAGCATAGTGGCCGCATCGTCAACATCTCGTCGGTGGCGGGCAAGTCGGTGCTATACTATGGCGGATGGTACCACGTGTCGAAGTTTGCGGTCGAGGCGCTGAGCGACGCGCTCCGCATGGAGCTTCAGCCGTTCGGCATCGACGTGGTCATCATCGAGCCCGGAGCCATCAAGACTAACTGGGGCATCATCGCGGCCGACCACCTCGTGGAGACCTCCAAGGATACCGCCTACGCCAAAACGGGCGCGATGATGGCGCAGAACTTGCGGGGCATGTACGAGTCATCAAGCATTTCCGACCCCTCCGTGGTCAGGAAGGCCATCTGCCGTGCCGTGAACGCCAGCCGTCCGCGCACACGTTACCGCATTGGTCGCCTTTCCACGGCCATAGTCTTCTTTCACTGGCTGTTGCCAACCTGCTGGTGGGACGGCCTCATGCGAATGATGGGAAAAAGGAGGTGGATGTGATGAAAAGATTTTTGCCTTTGTGTCTCGCACTGCTTCCATGTTGCAGAAAAAGAAATTGATACAGCCGTAGTACAACAGCTCGAAAAACACACTCTGTCAACATTGCAAGACGTACATAAAAGCTTCTACCAAGATTATTTCGGACCAGAACACATTATAGCCGAAACGGCTTCCGCTTACCAATTACCTTCTGTATGAACTTTTCAAAAACACCTGTAAATCAAATCTTTATTATAAAAATACCGATTATGACGGTAAATTTGTGCGCGTTTTTCTCTCAGCAATTAAGGACAGTCTGATAACCGCCGACCTGTTGTTCGGTGCATTCGTCAGAATTGCTGTAGCAAGGTCAGAGCCAGAATCTGAGCGGAGCGAAAAATGGGGTGTCATAGTTGCGGCCGCATAGAAATCGGGATTCGTGATAGACGGCCTTGATTTGTCAAATGTAATCCCCTCCCACGACACCATAAACCGCCTTTTCCAAATCATAGATAAGAAAGTGTTTGCAAAATGTTTTGCAAATTGGTTGTCAGAGATGTCGAGAAAGATTTACAGCCAGACCATCAGCATCGACGGAAAGACAATCAGATGCGCAAGCAAGATGTCTGAAGAGGCTCTGCCTATACAGATAATCAGCGCGTGGTCTAACTAAAACAAGATGACAATCGGGCAGGTCGCACTTGAATGGCAGGAAGACAAGGACAAGCAGGAGAACGAGATCCTTGCCACAAGTACAAATTGCTCGTCGTTATTTGTACACCTGTTGTAAATTTTGGTGCGTTTGCGCGTGTAGCATTATGCGGAAGAACAAACTCTCACAACGCGCCCACCACCTCGTGCGCCTTGTAGGGCTCTTCGAGGTAGGCGGCGTCTTCATCGCTGAGGACAAGCTCGACGGCGCGCACCGCGTCGTTGAAGTGCGGCACCTTGGTGGCTCCAACGATGGGCGCGACGACACCCCGCTTCAGCAGCCAGGCCAACGCCACTTCCGTCATTGTCACGCCGAGACGCTCCGCCACTTGCGCCACCCGGGCGACAATTTGCATGTCGTTCTCCATGGCGTGGTCGTATTTGCTGTGCATCACCTTGTCGGTCTCGTTGCGTTTGGACGCGCTGTTCCACTCCTTGCGGGTGAGGTGGCCGCTGGCGAGGGGCGAATATGGAATGAGCGAGGCGCCGTATTGCTTCGCCACCGGGATCAGCTCGCGCTCGTCCTCGCGGTAGAGCAGGTTGTAGTGGTTCTGCAGCGTCTCGAATTTCGTCCAGCCGTTCCGCTCGGCGCAGATCTGCATGTTGTGGAACTGGTAGCCGTACATGGCAGAGGCACCGATGGCCCGCACCTTGCCGTTCTGCACCAGCTCGTGCAGCGCCTGCATCGTCTCCTCGATGGGCGTACCGTAGTCGAAGCGGTGGATCTGGTAGAGGTCGAGGTAGTCGGTGCCCAAGCGCTTGAGCGTGCCCTCGATTTCGCGGCGGATGGCTGCGGCGGAGAGCTTGCCCTCGTTGAAATAGACTTTCGAGGCGAGCACTACCTTGTCGCGCGCGATGCCGAGGTCCTTCAGCGCTTTGCCCAAGAACTCCTCGCTGGTGCCGTGCGAATAGCCGTTGGCGGTGTCGAAGAAGTTCACCCCGAGGTCGAGGGCGTGCTTGATCATCTT
>CADBQG010000043.1 GCA_902796805.1 uncultured Bacteroidota bacterium | reverse complement strand
TTCTAAGTTCTAACAACCAACAAAAAAAGCGGCGGAAACGGGCATTGTTGCACCGGCTTCCGTCGCCTGAAATTATAAATACTAAATATCGAATACTTACCCCCGCCCGTTATCATTTCGGGCGAGGCGTGCTCGAGGTTGCAGTTATGGTACACACCGAATTTCATTAAACTTTATCAAAAATTGGGCAAAGATAGTGTTTTTTTTCATACACCCAGAATATTTTTTTTATAGGAATCCCAATGGACGGCGCGATGAATCTCGCCGCTACAAAAAAACAATTTGCCACCAACGGCGCGATTCATCGCGCCGCTACATCAGAATTTAACCCTCACGCCGCCGAGGAAATTGATGCCGGCCTGCGGGAAATAGTAAGGGTCATACAGCTTCTCGCCGCCGTAATAGCCTGTATAGACGGCCGCGTTGCTCTCGTATTTCGCGTTGAAGAGGTTATTGACGTTCAAGAACAGTTCCAGGTCCTTCAGGTGATTGAAATGGAACGTATAGGATAGGCGCAGGTTTGTGTAGGTGTATGGCTTAAGGATGTATTTCTCGTCGCCTGAGTTGTCTAAATATTGCTTGCTGACGAACTTTGTTATGAGACTGATGTTGAAGTCCTTGAGCGGGGTGAACGTAAAGTCGTTGCCCAACACGATGTTCGGGGAGTATGCAAGAGGAGTGTTGCCGAGCTTCTCGGCGATGTAGCCGCCGTTCTCCCAGTCCTCTGTGTAGTGTGTGTAGTTGAGGGCGCGGTTTACGCTGAACCCGCCGTTGATGTGCCAGGTGAAGAAGCGAACCGGGCGGTAGGCCGCCGACAACTCTATGCCGGCTCGGTAGCTTTTGTCGATGTTTACCATCAGCGGGTCGCCGGTCTGGTCGAGTTCGCCGGAGCGCACCAACTGGTTCTTGTAGTACATTCCGTATAATGTGGCATTGAAGAAGAACTTGTCGGTGTAGTTCATGTAGCTGAACTCCAGGTCGTAGAGGGTCTCCGGCACGGGCTTGCGGCCGTCGGGTGCGCCCACGAGGTCGTTGCGCGTAGGCTCGCGGTTGGCCGTGGCGAAGGAGAGGTCGAAGCTGTGCTTGAGCTTCGCTCCCTGCAGGAGGTAGTGCAGCGTTATCTTCGGGTTCAGGAATGTCCAGTCGTATTTCTGCGGAATCGGGGTCAGCTCGTCGTTGACGCCGTCAATTTCGTAGTTAACCCAGCGGTACTGCAGCTCGCCCGTTACGCTGAAGTTCCTGTACCAATAGCGCAGGTTTCCGAATATCTTGGTCTGCAGTTTGTCGCCGGTGCCGCGGTACCACTCGTGCATGGGCGGGCACTCCACCACGCGGTCGGGCTGCACCCACACGATGTCGCCGTAGTGCTTGCCGTTGTAGTTGCTGAAGTCCATGCCGGCCACCCAGCGCAAGCCCTGTTCCTGGTGGTTCTTGAACACATGGCTCCCTACTGTCTGCGCAAGAACGCCATAGTAATAGTTGTCAAGGTATTTCCGGGTAACGAGATCGGTTCGGTTGAACTCCTCATGAAGCGGCACGAGTCCGTATTTGTTGATTTTCTTGTCGTCCTTATACTGCTCGTAATAACCGTAACCCCTTGTCAGGTAAGGCATCACGTGGAGACTGTGGCGCTGGCGACCTTCGTCTCGTATCCAATCCTTCAGGTATTCCAACTGGTAGAACGTCTGACTGTAATTGTCGTAGGAGTTGTCGTAATAGTGGCGCACGCCTTTGGCATCGTAGTACTCGCCGCAGGAGTTGTAGGTGCGGTTGGTCTGCAAGGAGTCGTATGGCACGCCGTTCCAGGCGAGGCCGGACTTCTCGTTGCCGAAGAGCAGGTGGAAGCGCAACTTGCCGTTGTCCTTGTTCTTCCTGAAGTTATAGAGACTGAGTTCCGCGGTGAGGAAGGCAGAGTTGAGGCGCACGTCGGAGTGGTCGATATATCCGTTGCTGCGGATGTCGGAGAAGGAAGCGAGCATGGAGAATCGCTTGCCGAGGAGACCTGTTCCGGCGCTCACCATATTATGGAAGGTGTTGAAGGAGCCGTAGGAGCTGCGCAACTCGGCGAATGGCTTCACTGGGATGTCTCGGGTGACGAAGTTGATACGCGCGCCGTAGGAGGTGCTGCCGTCGGAGGTGTTGGCACCGCTCTGCACGCTCACATTCTCGATGTATGCGCCCATGTCGGGCAGGTTCACCAACCACGAGCCCTGCGACTCGGCGTTGTTTATGGTGACGCCGTTCAAGGTGGTGTTGATGCGGGTCTGGTCGATGCCGCGGATGAACATGTAGGTGGCGCCCAGGCCGGTGCCCGACTCCGAGGAGGTTACCACGGAGGGCATCATCTCCAACAGGTTGTTCACGCTTCCGTTGCCCTGCTGGGCGCGGATCTGCGGCATAGAGATGGTTGTTACATTGGCTGACTGCTGTACCGTGGGCCTGGTGAACTCGATGGTTACCTCCTGCACCGTGCCTTGCTGCACCGTGTCCGGCTTCTGCGCGAACAACGCGGTTACAAAAAACAACATCAGGAAAGACAAAACCGCATTCCTAATTCCTAATTCATAATTTTTAATTTTAAACATGACTCTAACAGTTTTGTTATTATAAAATTAAACACACTGAAAGAGGGGACAAGAAACGTTGTGAATCTCCCTACGGCGGCATTATCCGCATCAGGTTCAACGGGTCTGATCTCAGCCTTGCGGCACCCCTTTCATAACGGCGGCAAATATAGCATTTTTTCAAACTCGCCGTATGTATATCCACAGTCGATTTTCAGGCACCTGCTTCAGGCACCTTGGACTTTAGAATCTATGACCAGCAAAAAGGATTATACTGTCAGGACTTGAACAGACCGAACAACTCGGCGTCTATCTTCTCAACCACTACACCGAAATCTTCGGGCTTTTCAGCAAACTTCAGCTCATTCACGTCAATGACAAGAAGTTTGCCGTCCTTGTAGCTGTCTATCCAGTTGTTGTACAAGGTGTTGAGATTCTCAAGATACGAAAGGCTGATCTCCCCCTCGTAGGCGCGGCCTCGCTTCAGTATCTGGGATATGAGCGTTGTTACGTCGGCCTTGAGGTATATAAGGAGGTCGGGCGGCTGGAGGAACTTCTTCATCAGCTCGAAGAGCGAGGCATAGTTCTCGAAGTCGCGCGAGGCCATGAGCTCCATCTTGTGGAGGTTGGGCGCGAAGATATACGCGTCCTCGTAAATCGTGCGATCCTGCACAACGTCCTTCTTCCTGTTCCGTATGTCGATGACCTGGCGGAAGCGGCTGTTCAGAAAATATATCTGGATGTTGAACGACCACCGTTGCATGTCCTGGTAAAAACTCGCCAAATAGGGGTTGTCCTCAACGCTCTCGTAGAGTGCCTCCCAACCGTAATGTTTCGACAACATGCTTGTCAATGTTGTCTTGCCTGAACCTATGTTTCCTGCTATCGCTATATGCATATTAAAATATTTTTGTGTTTACAATCTATTTATATTCCAATCCGGCGCGATAAATCGCGCCGCTACAAATCCCATTCCCGCCAAAACCTTCCACGGTCACAATCCGGCGCGATAAATCGTGCCGCTACAAATCCCATTCCCGCCAAAACCTTCCACGGTCACAATCCGGCGCAATAAATCGCGCCGCTACAAATCCCATTCCCAAATCCCTAATTCCTAATTCCTGTTCCCTTTCATCGAATGCGCCACGAGATACACGCACAGTGCGGCGAACATCACGACGGAGAGGATATTGAAAACGGGCGAGCCGATGTATTCAGACATGAACGACGGCTCAACACCGGCGTACTTCAGTATCGCACTGACGACACCCATTATTGCGCCGCCCGCGAGGAGTCCGGAGGCGAGGAGCGTTCCCTTCTCGCCGCGCGCCTTGTTCACAGTCTCGTCCTTGCTGCGGGTCTTCACGAACCAGGCGATGAAGCCGCCCACGAGAAGAGGAATGTTGAGCTGCAGTGGTATGAACATTCCCAGCGCGAACGCGAGGGCCGGCACGCCCACAACGTCGAGGATCACGGCGAGCACGGCACCCACTATGTAAAGTATCCACGGTGTTGAACCGCCGTACATCATGGGCTCGATGATGGCGGCCATGGCATTAGCCTGCGGCGCCACCAGGGCGTTGTCGCCGGTATATCCGTAAGTCTCTGAAAGCAGCATGATGACCGCGCCGACGGTGAGTGCCGACACAAACGTGCCCACGAACTTGAACGCCTCCTGCTTGAACGGCGAAGTGCCTATCCAGTAGCCCACCTTAAGGTCTGTGATAAAGCCGCCCGCCATCGACAGCGCGGAGCAGACTATGCCGCCCACCACCAGGGCCGTTATTATTCCCGTACCGCCATTCAGTCCCACGGAGGCAAGGATGAACGACGAAAGTATCAGTGTCATCATCGTCATTCCAGACACGGGATTGGTACCAACGGTTGCTATCGCGGTGGCGGCCACCGTGGTGAAGAGGAACGCGAACAGGAACACAACAAGCAGCCCCACAAGCACCTGCGAGAGGTTCATCTTCATACCGCCGAGGAAAAAGAACAGCACCATCATCGCGATGACGGCAATGAATCCGAAAAGTATTATCTTCATCGGTATGTCGCGCTGGGTGCGCTTCTCGAACTGTGATGCCGCCGCGCCCTTGCCGGCCTTCAGCGCCACGCCCACAGACTTCTTGATCACGCCTGCCGACTTGATGACTCCGAGAATGCCAGCCATGGCTATGCCCCCTATGCCGATGTATCTTACATATCCTGAGAAAATCACGTCCGGGTCGAGGGTGGCCATCGGGGTCTGAACGCCGCCGGCGTCAAACATCCCGTATTGTCCAAGCAGAGGCACGAGCACCCACCACGACAACGCGGAGCCGGCACAGATGACGGCGGCATACTTGAGGCCAATGAGGTAGCCCGTTCCAAGGAGTATCGACTCGGCACTCATCTTGAAAACGAACTTGTGGTTCATGGCCAACTGCTCGCCCCAGCCGGTCATCCTTGTGGAGATGGTGTCGGCCCAGAAATGGAAAGTAGTCATGAGGAAGTCGTACAAGCCGCCCACAAGGCCGCTTATGAGGAGCAGCTTCGCCTGGTTGCCGCCCTTCGCGCCCGAGACTATGATCTCGGTTGTCGCGGTAGCCTCCGGGAAAGGATACTTCCCGTGCATCTCAGACACAAAATACTTCCTGAAAGGGATGAGGAAGAGGATGCCGAGGAAACCTCCCAAAAGAGAGGACATGAAGATCTGGAAGAAGTTGACCTGTATTTCGGCGCCGGCCGTCGGGTTGGTCTCCTTTATTATATATATGGCCGGCAAAGTGAATATTGCGCCTGCCACAATGACCCCGGAGCTGGCCCCTATCGACTGGATTATGACGTTTTCCGAGAGCGGGCTTTTCCTCTTCGCTACCGTGGAGATTCCCACTGCTATTATGGCAATCGGTATTGCGGCTTCAAACACTTGCCCGAACCGGAGTCCGGAATAGGCCGTGGCGGCCGAGAATATCACCGCCATGAGGATTCCCCAGAATATCGTCCAGGCGTTGAGTTCGGGGTACTTCCTGTCGCTGAGGAGTATTGGTCTGTACTCTTCTCCGTCATCCAGCTCGCGGTACGCGTTTTCAGGCAGTCTGATGTCGTTATCAGTCTCTTCAGAAACTCTCTTTTCTTCCTCCATGATTCCAGATTTATATTTAAAATCGGTTTGCTTCAAAACAAAACGCAAAAATAAAAAAAAATGTTTACTTTTGCAGGCAGACTTACAAAACCTGTTACAATGAACTATTTAGTTTTAATACTGCTTGTCGTCCTCGGGATTTTTCTCATGATTCTCGACTTCCTAGTCATACCGGGCGGGATTGTGGCCGTGGTCGGGATTCTCTGCATGGTAGGCGGCGTTGCCGGCGCCTTTGTGGAGTATGGCGCCACGATAGGCTTCCTCACCCTCGTGCTTACGGCGATACTGACCGTCGGGTCGTTTGTGCTGATGATGAGAACCAAGACTTGGAAGAAGCTTCAGCTGAGGACGAAGATAGACGGCAAGATGAACGAGATAGACACCTCGAGCCTGAAAGTTGGCACGGAAGGCGTCGCCATCTCGCGGCTCGCCCCCACAGGCACCGGGCTCTTCGGGGATGTTGAGGCCGAGGTCGTCTCGCTGCACGGCTTCCTTGACGAAAGCACGCCGATAGCGATCAGGAAAATCGACGGCGGCAAGGTCTATGTCTCAGAAATCAACTAAAAAACCAACAATATGACACAAACAATCATCACAATCGTTGTCGTACTGGTACTTCTGATAATCTTCTTCTGGATGGTGCCATTGCGGCTGTGGTTCATCGCGATCCTCAACGGTGTCCACGTCTCCCTTGTACAACTGATCCTCATGCGCTGGCGCCGCGTTCCACCAGATTTGATTGTAAACTCCATGATCACCGCCTCAAAGGCCGGCATCAGCATCAGCCGCGACCAGCTCGAGGCCCACTACCTTGCCGGAGGCCACGTGAAGCCGGTTGTCAACGCGCTCATCTCCGCCGACAAGGCCAACATATCGCTCGACTTCAAGGCGGCCACGGCCATCGACCTCGCGGGCCGCAACGTCCTGGAAGCCATACAGACGTCGGTGAACCCCAAGGTCATCAACACGCCTCCAGTTGCGGCGGTGGCGAAAGACGGCATACAGCTCATCGCCAAGGCGAGGGTCACCGTGCGCACCAACATCCGCCAGCTCGTGGGCGGCGCCGGCGAGGAGACGATCATAGCCCGCGTGGGCGAGGGCATCGTGTCGGCCATAGGCTCCGCCGAGACCCACAAGTCGGTGCTCGAGAACCCCGACTCGATCTCGAAGCTTGTGCTGACCAAGGGTCTCGACTCCGGCACCGCCTTCGAGATACTCTCCATCGACATTGCCGACGTTGACGTGGGCAAGAACATAGGGGCGATGCTCCAGATGGACCAGGCCAACGCCGACAAGAACATCGCGCAGGCCAAGGCCGAGGAACGCCGCGCCATGGCAGTGGCTCAGGAGCAGGAGATGAAGGCCAAGGCCCAGGACGCCCGCGCCCAGGTGATACTCGCCGAGGCAGAAGTGCCAAAGGCCCTCGCCGACGCCTTCCGCAACGGCAACCTCGGAGTTATGGACTACTACAGGCTCGAGAACATCAAGGCCGACACCTCCATGCGCGACGGCATCAGCAAGATGGGCAACAACGGCCAGAACTCACCGAAAAAATAGGGCAATGGACCTGAAACCACTGCCCGCACTCATATTTTTGAGCATAGCCATCGCCGGCTATGCTCAAAATATTTCTACAAACAAGCATTCCTACGAGTACCAGATGGTACGGCTCGACGCAACCTACGACTCGAAAATCGACAGGAAACTACAGCAATATGTGGACAAGAAGCGGCACAGGATGGAGAGGAAGATGCAGGAAGTAATCTACCGCACCGACGCGGAGCTTGAGTCCTACCCGCCTGAGAGCCCGCTATCTAACCTCCTCACCGACATCCTCCGCACTGGAGCTCCGAAATACACCAAAGACACCGCATTCGACACAATCGACGTGGCAGTACTCAACTTCGGCGGCATACGCACCTCCATGCCGGCTGGGGACGTCACTGTCGGCGACATCTACAAGATCTCACCTTTCGACAACTATATCACCTACATCCTGCTGAAAGGCAGCGAACTGCGCAAAATGCTCGGGCGCTTCACAACGAATTTCAACGCGCCATACTCCGGAGCAGTGGTGACATACACCGAAGGGCGTCCTTCAGGCATCATGGTACGGGGGAAACCCATAGACGACAGCAAGGACTACCGCATAGCAACACTCAACTTCATCTCCGACGGCGGCGACAACATAATGACCGGCATCAAATTCGACAAGACGGAACACACTACCATAACATTCAGGGACTTCCTGATTGCAGAGCTGAAAGCCCTCACCGCCGCAGGGAAGCAGATGCCAGCCGCAACCGACGGCAGGGCCGTGAACTTTTGACGAAGAGAGGGAAACCCTAAATTGTGATTTTCAAGAACCTGACAACGTTCTAATCCCAAAGTTCCAATCTTTCCTTGTTTCCTGGCATTGCGCTGTGAGCCTCCTTGAACAAGATGAAACCGTCAAATTTAGAGTGAACATCACGTCTCGATTTTGGGTCGGGCAAATTTATCGACACCGATTCGTCGCTTCCTCTCATTTCGTCGTATATGTCTTCAGGAATACGCCAGTTTATATTCGTGATGGCCTTAGACGGAACAACCTTGCCACCGTCCAGAACGGTTTCAGGCAAGATTAGCTTTTGGGCAGTAATGTACAAAGAGCGGACCTTCCCGGCAAATTCGGGCGAGTTGTCCATAGCAAAAGCCAGAGATTTTGTCCCCTTCGAATACCTGTTGTCGAATTCAATGCTTTGCTTGTTGGCATTGGCTGCATCGTTTATCGAAATGAAGACGGCATCTCTGTCATAATGTTTCAGTATGTTGCGCCCCATCACCTCTACACACTCATCGTTAGTGTATGCGATGTCGTCGAGGAGCATGGTCAGGAAGGCGAAGTCTCGCTCCTGCATGACTTCCCGGAGCTTATCCTTGTCATCCGTGAACATGTCGCTGAACTCCGAGACGAGCCTTTCAAACTCAAGCCGGCCAGACTGTTCGCTTTGCCTCAATTCCTTGCATTTTCCGGCAAATTGGCGATAATGTTCAGGCAGTTTTGGACTGTTCATGATTAAATGTTCAATGGAAAGGAGTGTCGCTCCAGCCGGTTTGTTGCCGCTTATGCAGACAACCTTCAACCTGTTGGAATGCATGTCTGCAGCGCGGAGGCCAGAAAACAGTTCAAATATATACTTTGCCTAACAGCCGGCTAGGGTTTCCTTGAGAAACTCTTTCAACCCGGAACTGCCTCTGTTTGAGAAATATTCATCTACAAACATATTGTAACATGATGGCAGGTCTAAAAAGACATATAGGTCGCTTTCCTCGTTCAATGAAGCGTAATGCTCAACAATTTCCAGGTCAATCTTCAGAATCTCGTCAAGGAATTTGTCCTCGCCAACAATCAGGATTTCCCCTTTTTCAATGGCAGGAAGGTTGGTTATGGCTTTTTGTCCGGAAATTCTGAGCATAGAGGATGAAACTATAATTAAAAGTAGTGCTATTCTTCTCATAATATAAAAAAGTAAAAAATAAAAAAAGCATCTTATACCTAACAACGCTTCAACTGCGCACTTCCTCAATGCACCGGGCATAAGACTATGGGCGGCGCATTGAGCGCGCTTCCAACCCGCCTAACCTTCCTAATCTATATATGTCATAACAGGTTGTTGTTACCGCTTGTTTTTTTGTCTTGTATTTAGTGAATATTTTGATTATTTTTGCAACCACAAACAGTCACAAAAAATAAAGAACAGTTATGAATGAAGAAATGCTAAGGCTTAAACCAGAAAAGGTTTTTCACTATTTCAATGAGATAACAAAGATTCCGCGCCCATCGAAGAAAGAGGAGAGAATGTCGCTGTGGCTTGAGGAGACCGGGAAGAAGCTCGGCCTTCCAACAAAGCGCGACAAAATCGGCAACGTTCTGATTTCCAAACCTGCCACCCCTGGCAAGGAGAATGTAACCCCAGTTGTGCTGCAGGCACACATGGACATGGTATGCGAGAAGAACAACGACAAGGCGTTCGACTTCGAAAAGGACGCCATCGAGACCTACATTGACGGCGAATGGCTGAAGGCGAAAGGCACCACGCTCGGCGCCGACGACGGCATCGGCATAGCCCTGGCTCTTGCGGTGCTCGACGACGACACCCTCGAGCACGGCCCAGTGGAATGCCTCTTCACCGTTGACGAGGAGACCGGGCTTACCGGCGCGAAGAATATCGAGGCCGGCTTCATGAAAGGGAAGATGCTGCTGAACCTCGACTCCGAGGACGAAGGGCAGATCTTCATCGGATGCGCCGGCGGCAAAGACACCGTAGCGACCCTGGAGTGTATTTACGAAGACCTCGACGAAGAGTGCGACTTCTTCAAGGTTGAGGTGAAAGGACTGCTCGGCGGCCATTCCGGCGACGACATAAACAAAGGCCGCGGCAACGCCGTGAAGCTGCTTGCGCGCATACTCTGGAACGCCTACAGCGACTTCAACCTGCGCATAGCTGACATCCAGGCCGGAAACCTCAGGAACGCCATAGCGCGCGAAGGCTTCGCCGTGGTGGCTGTCCCCAAGGAATTCACCGATGACCTGAAAAAGTACGTCTCGCTGATGGAGAAGACCTACCGCGAGGAGTTCCACACCACCGATCCAAATGTCACGGTCACTATGGAGAGCGCGCCCGCTGCCGGCAAGGTCTTCGAGGAGAACTTCCAGATCGACGTCCTCAACGCCATTGTGGTATGCCCGCACGGCGTGGTGTCGATGTCGCAGGACATCAAGGACTTCGTGGAGACCTCCACGAACCTCGCCTCCGTGAAGGTAGAAGGAGACAACATAGTGTTCACCACCAGCCAGCGCAGCTCGGTGGAGTCGAAGAAGCAAGCTATTGTTGACAAGGTGTCAGCCACGTTCTGGATGGTGGGCGCCGACGTGGTGAACACCGACGGCTACCCCGGATGGAACCCCAACCCCAACTCAGAGGCCCTCAAGTTATTGGTGCAGGCCTACAACAACGTGTTCCACAAAGACCCACTCGTGTTAGCCATACACGCCGGTCTTGAATGCGGGCTCTTCTCCGAGAAATACCCCGACATGGACATGGTGTCGTTCGGACCCACGCTTCGCGGCGTGCACTCTCCCGACGAGAAGCTCGAAATCAAGACGGTGCAAATGTGCTGGGACCTGATCGCCGAGTTCTTCAGACTCTTGAAATAACTACGCATTTATCCCATAAAGGCAATAACGCAGCCTGTGCGTTATTGCCTTTGTATAACACAATATGCAGAAAATCACACTATTAGGCACCGGCACATCCCAGGGCGTGCCGGTTATCGGTTGTAGATGCACAGTGTGCCGCTCTGATGACGCCAAAGACAAACGACTGCGGACTGCGGCGTTTGTGGAGTCAGACGGAACGCGCATACTCATCGATGCCGGACCCGACCTGCGCCATCAACTCCTTCGCGAAAACATCGACTCACTCCATGCAATCCTCATAACCCACGAACACAAGGACCACCTCGCCGGACTCGACGACGTGCGCCCTATCTACTTCATGCAAAAGTCGCCGATAGACATCTACGCCATGCAGCGCGTGCTTAAAGTGATTCGCAAGGACTTCGACTACGCTTTCAAGGAGCACCCCTACCCCGGCGCCCCGGCGTTCAGCCTGCACCCGATAAGGCACGACAGGTTCAGAGTCAATGATGTTGAAATCCAACCAATACAGGTACGTCACTTGACACTGCCCATCCTTGGATTCCGTATCGGGAGAATAGCCTACATCACCGACGCCAGCTTCGTGCCGGACTCTGAACTAACTCACCTGCATGACATCGACCTTTTGGTAATCAACGCATTGCGCATCAAGGAACACTACTCGCACTTCAATCTCAAGCAAGCACTCGACTTTGTGGATAAGGTGCAGCCCAAGCACGCGGTCCTCACACACGTGTCGCACGAAATGGGACTTTACAGTGAAGTTGAAGGACTTTTGCCCAAAAACGTAACCTTAGGATACGACGGTTTCTCTTACACTACCGGTATATAGCAACCGCCTTCCGACCACGCAACGCCTTTCCGCCACCAAGTCGCCAACTCTCGAACTGCACAATATAAAAACCCGCAGGCATCTGGTTCCCTTTGTCGTCAAGACCGTCCCAAAGAAAGACATTCTCCTTTCCGCACAGCACATTCTCAACGACATGCCTTACTATATGTCCTACGTCGTTGAAGATGGTTACTGAAAGGCGCTCGCCTTCGTCTGGGAAATTGCAAAAAATCTCCAGATAGTCCTCGAAACCGTCGTTGTCGGGAGAGAAAACCTCGCTGGAAACTCCGAAGTCGGCTGAAAGGTCAGTCCTCGACATCTGTGAGTTCTCGTATCCTGGCGTGCCGTAGCCCGCTGTCTCGGCCGCAGAAAACCAGTTTGACACATCATGAGTAGGGCGCGCGAAACTCAGCCGTTCCAGAGCCACACCGTTGGTTTTCAAGAGTTTGGAATAGTGCATCGACTCGTCGTACTGCAACTTGTCAACAGTTTGCAACGACCTGTCGGTGAGGAACACGACGCCACCCGACATCGCGAAGTTAGGCAGGGAGTCGCATTGCACCACAGTTCCTGGGTTTTTGCAGAAATATTGCTCGAGAGTACGCTCCCTGTCCTTGCAAAGCGCAACATAGCGTCCTGGCAGCAACTGGAAGCCCTTCGGCACGGCAGTGACGGCCTTTTTTGGAATGGTGTCGCCTCCGTAGCCGACTTTCAGATCTTTCAAGTCGAAAATCTCGTTCGTATTGTTGTATATTTCAAGGTAGTCGGCATCGGTGCCGTCGAAAGAACTTGCAAGCAATTCGCTGACAAGCAAGGCATTTCGCCGAGGCATCGACACAACGCCAAACTGCCGTTCTTCGCCTTTACGAGCGATGTTCCCGGCACAATCCGACACTGTTCCTGTCACTGACAGACTGTACAGCCTACGGCTTTGGGGCGGCACTGCGAACACGACATCAAGGGAAGAGAAATCGGGGGGCACTTCAGAAACAGCAACGATTTCGAGTTCCGGCGAAACCTTGAAAAGGTCATCGGTGCCGCTGGGCAGAGACACGCTCTCGCTGAAGCGCACGCGCAAAGTAACGCTGTCGGACATTGTAAGAGCCTCAATCTCAGGCGGTGAATAGTCGTGGATGACACCGGAAACCGAGTTTTTGCCGCCAGGGGTACCGCCAGCAGGGGCTATCGATGATTTCCAGTTGTCTTTACCTGCATTGGGCTTATCTGTATCTACCAACTCCAGCGACCAGCCGCCCTCCTGCTTTAGGGACTCGGCGTGCCAGCTAATCTTGAATGCCACATGGTAAACTACCTCACCGTCAGCATTGTAGAGCGTTATCGACTGGCCGCCGTCAGTGATTGCCAAAGATGACAGCGGGATAATGTTGTTGCAGAAAGGCTGCATCAGACCGAAATTCTTGCCGGCCACCACCACGGCGAATCCGAGACTGTCGATCTCGGCATCAGGAAGAGTCTTCAAGGAATTGCCGACCTTGAGTTTCCAATCTTGCAGGACACATTTCGACTGGCGGCGGTTGTGGAGCTCGATATATTCGACCTCCGGAAGCCCTACAACAGGCGCAGGCTTGGCCATAATCTCGCTAATAACCACATCATAACGTCTTGATTCCAAAGTATTTTGAGAAAAAATCATGGTCAACGGGCATAACACAAAAGCCAAAAAAGACAATAAAAAGGTTTTGTTCTCATTCATAGTTGTTTTGTTTTCGTCAGTTTTGCAAAAATAGTAATTTTGCAGCGGAAATTCAAGTTTGCGAATATTTTTTTTCAACAATAAACATAGGATAATGAAAATAGCTCTTGTAGGTGCCACCGGACTCGTTGGTGGTGTGATGCTCAAAGTCTTGGAAGAAAGAGGTTTCTGCGACTGCGAACTTATTCCTGCCGCCTCGTCGAGGTCGGTTGGCAAGACAATAAAATTCTGTGGTAGGGAAATAAGGCTCGTTAGCGTGGAGGACGCGATTTCAGCTAAGCCGGAGTTCGCCATATTCTCGGCGGGCAGCGCGGCTTCGTTGGAATATGCACCGAAATTCGCCGCGAACGGCACGACGGTAATCGACAACTCGTCGGCATGGCGTTCCCTCGACAACATCCCGCTCGTGGTGCCTGAAATCAACGGCGATGTAATAACAGCGGACGACAGGATCATAGCCAACCCCAACTGCTCTACCATCCAGATGGTCATGGCATTGGCTCCTCTGCACAAGAAATACCGCGTCAAAAGGCTTGTAATCTCAACCTACCAGTCGGTTACCGGCACCGGGGTGAAGGCTGTGAACCAGCTCATGAAGGAGCGTGCCGGTGAGGAGTGCGAGATGGCGTACCCCCATCCCATCGACCTCAACCTCATCCCCCACGGAGGCTCGTTCTGCGACGACGGCTACACCACCGAGGAGGTGAAGTTGGTTAACGAGACGAGGAAAATACTTCGCGACGGAGGCATACAGATAACCGCCACAGTGGTGCGCGTGCCCGTAACCGGCGGCCATTCCGAGGCCGTTAACGTAGAGTTCCACGAGGAGTTCGACATCGACGAGGTGCGCGGCCTCTTGAGATCCATGCCTGGCGTAACAGTCCTCGACAATCCCTCTGGGAACGCCTACCCTATGCCAAGGTTTGCCGAGAACAAGGACGACGTGTTCGTGGGGCGGATACGACGCGACCTCTCGCAGCCCAGAACCCTGAATCTCTGGGTAGTGGCCGACAACCTCCGCAAAGGCGCGGCCACGAACGCAGTGCAGATTCTTCAGTACATCGTCGGAAAAAAATAATGAAAGATCGGGCTGTTCCGTTTTTTTTATTACTTTTGCACTTTTATAACCAAAATGAGAAAACTGTTCTTCATACTGCTGCTGACTGCCGCCGCCACGTCGTTGACTGTGGCGCAGGAGACTCACAGCAAAGCAATAATCGGGTTCTACAACGTCGAAAACCTCTTCGACACCATCGACGACCCCAACAAGAACGACGAGCAGTTCCTGCCAACAGGCGACTACCGGTGGGGTTCGCAACGATACGCGAAAAAACTCTCCAACCTCTCGAGGGTCATCGCCGACATGGCCTCGTTGGACGGCGGCCTTGTCGTTCTGGGAGTCTCCGAGATTGAGAACGAGCAGGTCATGAAGGACTTGGCGGCCACCGAACTTCTGAAAAAATACAACTTGTCGGTGTGCCACCATGAGTCGCCCGACCGCCGCGGCGTTGACGTGGCTTTCTTCTACGACCCGGCGCGCTTCAGAATCCTCGGCACAAGGGCCTTCCCGCTGCACGTTCCAGGCAACCCTGACTTCATAACCCGCGACCAATGGTTGATGACAGGTGTTCTTGACAACACCGACACCCTCGACATCGTGGTTAACCACTGGCCGTCGAAGGCGGGCGGTGAGAAGAGGAGTCTGCCGGGGCGCACCGCCGCAGGACAGTTAGCGAGGCACATAGCCGACTCGGTGCTGCACTCGCGCCCAAACGCCAAGTTCATCTACATGGGCGACCTCAACGACAACCCATCCGCCCCGTGCATCGCGAAGGAGATGAACATCCAGAAGAAAGAGCACAACCTCACACAACACGACCTGTTCAACCCTATGTGGAAGCTCTTCCGCGACGGAATAGGCTCCTACGCATACCGCGACTCCTGGGAGATGCTCGACAACATCATCGTCTCAGGTGCGTTAGTGAACGCAATGCCCGGCACCTACAAGTATACCTCGGCACACGTTTTCAGAAAATCATATATGTTCACACAGTCAGGCTCCTACATGGACTATCCATACCGGACTTTCGCCGGCGGCAACTACCAAGGCGGCTTCAGCGACCACCTGCCTGTGTATATCGTCTTGACAAAAAAATAAAGCACACCATAATGAAAAGATTGGTCATAATCCCTACTTACAAGGAGAAAGAGAACATAGAGAACATCATTCGCACTATCTTCTCGATAATAGACGTACACATACTCATCATAGACGACAACTCGCCTGACGGCACCGCAGACATAGTGAAGTCGCTGATTCCCGAGTTCGAGGGGCGCCTTTTCATCGAAGAGCGTTCCGGCAAACTCGGTCTCGGCACCGCCTACATCCACGGTTTCAAATGGGGGCTGACGCGCGACTACGACTACCTTTTCGAGATGGACGCGGACTTCTCGCACGACCCCAACGACCTGAAGCGCCTCTTCGATGCCTGCGAGAGGCAGAACGCCGACATCGCGGTGGGCTCGCGCTACTGCCAGGGTGTGAACGTGCTGAACTGGCCCATGGGCCGACTTTTAATGTCGTACTACGGCTCAATGTATGTGCGCATTGTGCTCGGCATACCGGTGAAGGACACCACGGCAGGGTTCATCTGCTACCGCGCCGAAGTTCTCAACTCCATAGACTTCGACAAGATAAAGCACATAGGCTACGGTTTCCAGATCGAGATGAAGTTCACCGCCTGGAAACTGGGCTTCAAGATTGTGGAGGTCCCCATCATTTTCAGAGACAGGACTTTGGGAACGTCAAAGATGAGTTCGGGCATCTTCCGCGAGGCCATCTTCGGCGTGATTGGACTGAAGATACGCAGTTGGTTCCGCAAGTGGGAGCGTATCGACAACAAGGCAATTCTGAGGAAGTTCTAATCCCCCTTCGCCCTGCTGGTTGTCACCAGGAACACCCCAATTATCACGAGGACAAGCGCCAAGGGCTTGTTCCAAGTCAGAGTGTCCTGCCCTACTGCCACCGCCACCACCGATGTAACTATGGGCTGCATGTTGCTGTACATGCTCACCGTGGTGGGTCGGAGGTACTTCAGCGACACGGGCAGCAGGAAATAGGCCACCACAGTGGCGAACACCGCCACCACAGCCATGTTGACATATGCTGTCGCCGGCGCATTGCCGCGCAGAAGAGACGACTCGCCAATAGTGGGTATCGCCAATGGCACGCTCATAATCGCACAGAACAGGAACATCCACTTCATGAGGGTTACTGGAGAATACCTGCCTGATATTGATCTCGTAACCAGCAGATATGCTGCGTAGAACAGTATGTTGACGAAACAGAGCACGGCACCCTTTGTGCTGTAGTGGGTGTCGTTATGGAGGGAGAAGAGTATCATGACAAGTGCGCCGGAGATGCCGAACATCACACCGGTGGCCTTCCGCGAGGATATGGGCTCACCGAGAAACACTGCCGCCGCTAACATCACCACCAACGGCGACATGGCCGATATGAGCGACACATACGTGGGCGAGATGTAGTTCATGGCCTCGGCGAACGCCAACTGGGTGCCTACAAGACAGAAAGCCCCGAGGATTATAAGCAGCATGTCGCGGCGCGCAACCCGTTCCCTTTTGCAAAACGCCGACACTACCCAGTAGGCCACAAGCGCGAAAACCATTCGTATGGCCGTGAACACCTCAGGAGAGACGTATTCGGGAACTATTGCCTTTGAGCAATTAGGGTTTATCCCGAAGATGATGTAAGTGGCTATCACCGCGAGATGCCCTGTCAATTTAGTCTCCTTGTTTTTCATCCGAAAGCATAAAAAAAGTAGAGACGCGGATTCTGCGTCCCTACATATTATAAGCAATTATAAGCGTTTAATTCTTGATGGCGGCAATCTCCTTCACAGCCTGTATGCAGGCGTCGATGTCGGCTTCGGTGTTAAACGCCCCGATGCTGAGGCGCACCGTTCCGTCAATGTCGAAAGTGCCGAGTCCTTTGTGCACGAGCGGTGCACACTGCAGGCCGGTGCGGCAGGCAATGTCATAGTCCACGTCGAGCATTGTGCCCACGTCCATGGCCTCGAAGCCGTTGACGTTTATCGAGAGCACCGGGTTCTGGTTCTCCACCGACGTGGCGCAATACACCTTAACGCCTGGTATGTCGATCACACCGTCGCGGAGGCGTTTCCAGAGTGCCATCTCCTGGTTGTGAATGTTGTCCATGCCTTTCTCGTTGAGCCACTTCACACCGGCATGGAGTCCGCTGATGCCGAGCATGTTGATGGTGCCGGCCTCGAGGCGGTACGGGTACTCGTCGAGGTGGTCGCGCACTGCCGACTTCACGCCGGTGCCGCCGAAGCGCGTGTGTTTCACCTCAACGCCTTCGCGCACGTAGGAGCCGCCTATGCCGGTGGGTCCCATAAGACACTTGTGTCCAGTGAAGACGTATGCGTCCACATTGTACTCCATCATGTCCATCTTCACCGAGCCGGCGCCCTGGCTGCCGTCAACAACGAAGGTTATGCCGTGTTCCTTGCAGATGCGGCCTATCTCCTTGACGGGCTGCACGGTACCAATCACGTTAGAGCAGTGGGTGCATACCGCCATCTTCGTGTTCGGGCGTATGGCCTTTTCAAAGTCCTCGGGATGGATGTAGCCTGCGGAGTCGAACGGCAGGTACGTAACCTCTATGATGCCTTCCTTCTCAAGATGGTAGAGCGGACGGAGCACCGAGTTGTGTTCCAGCATGGTTGTTATAACATGCGTTCCCTTCTCTGCCAGGCCTTGTATGATGATGTTGAGCGAGTCGGTCGCGTTGTAGCTGAAGGTGAGGCGTTTCTCGTCTGTACCGCCGTTGAACATCCTGGTGAGCAAACGGCGGGTCTCGGTCAGCACCTCGCCGGTTTCAATCCCCGCATCGTACCCGGCCCTGCCCGGACTCACGCCATGGTTACGGTAGAACATGTCCATGAATTCATAAACCTCGTTGGGCTTGGGATAAGATGTTGCTGAATTGTCTAAATATATCATTTTTCCAGTTTTTATAGCCCGCAAAATTACAAAAATATCAATATGGAAATCACGTCTGGTATCAAAAATTGCGGGAATGAAACGTTGGGTTTTACACAGCAGGTTGTCTGTAATAAAAAAAGAAAAGACGAAGCGCAAAAATAAACAGGGACGGAGCAAGCACCGTCCCTGTTTCATTCAGCAATGTAGGAACTAATTTCTTAATACTTAATACCTAATTCCTAACTCCTAATTCTTAACGAACGTCTTCGTGGCAACGCCCTCGCCGGTGATAACCTTCACGAAGTAAACGCCGCCCGCGAGAGACGAAACGTCGATCCTGGTCGGGTTGTCAACAACCTCAACCTCGTTCAGAAGCTTGCCGTAAACGTCGTAAACCTCGAG
>CADBQG010000042.1 GCA_902796805.1 uncultured Bacteroidota bacterium | reverse complement strand
TTCTAAGTTCTAACAACCAACAAAAAAAGCGGCGGAAACGGGCATTGTTGCACCGGCTTCCGTCGCCTGAAATTATAAATACTAAATTCTAAATATCTAAATATCAAATACTTACCCCCCCCCCGCCCGTTATCATTTCGGGCGAGGTATGCTCGAGTTTGCAGTTATGGTACACACTGAATTTCATCAAACATTATCAAAAAGCGGGCAAAGATAATAATTTTCCTGATTCACCGGACATCATTATTTTTTTAATTTTGCAGGCGATATTACAACCATAATTAAAGTATGAACAAAAAGAAGATAGTGTTTCTGACGGGTGCAGGGATAAGTGCGGAGAGCGGCATAAGCACGTTCCGCGACAGCGACGGTCTCTGGGAAAACCACAACGTTGAGGACGTGGCCTCGATTGACGGCTGGTACAGGAACTCTGGCCTTGTAATCGACTTCTACAACGAACGGCGGAGGCAACTTAAGGGCTGCCTGCCGAACAACGCCCACAGACTTGTGGCCGCCCTCGAGTCCGACTACGACGTAACCGTTGTTACGCAGAACGTCGACGACCTCCACGAGCGCGGCGGCTCCACGAAGGTCATCCACCTTCACGGCGAGCTCACCAAAGCCTGCAACGAGAGCAAGACCCAGGTTGTGGACATCGGCTACAGCGACATAGAGCAGGGCTCGCGCGCTTCCGACGGCTCTCGGCTGCGCCCGTTCATCGTATGGTTCGGAGAGGCGGTGCCGCTCCTCGAGGAGGCCATCAAAGAGGTTGAGAAGTGCGACATAATGGTCGTAGTGGGGACGTCACTCGCGGTGTACCCCGCCGCGGGACTCGTTCACTACGCGCCACAGAACGCCACAATATATCTCATCGACCCCAAAATTCCCGGTGGCACACCTTCGAAAGTGGTCGCTATCGAGAAAAAAGCCACAGTTGGAATGGAGATTTTGCACAAACTTCTTAAAAACGAGCAATAAACTATGAAAAGGATTACAAAAGCTGTGTTCATCGCCATAGCGGCGCTTTCGTCAATCATAATTGCATCCTGCGAGAACTACCCCGAAGGGGTGCTGAGTTTCCATTCAAGCGAGTACAGGATTGTGAACGTTTGGCAGGTGTCAAACACATACAAAAACGGGGAAAAGATAACAAACACCGAATATGCAGGCTTCGCCCCGGGCTCGTTCTACTACATCTACGCCGACCACATACTCAGGGTCCTGGCGGTGCACAACGGCGAAATACGCGAGTCGACGTTCGCCACATGGATCCTCGACACCAAGTCGAAGACCGTGGAGTTCAACTACACACTCGTCGGAAAGCGCTACCACTTCACCGCCGACATCAGGAAACTCTCGCGCAGGGAGTTCACCATAGAGTTCAATGACGAGAACAACGACCACTGGCGCCTCGAACTGTTCTCCCGCGTGAACTGACATGACATCCCTCCCAACACCGTCATCCAAGCAACGTTCTTCAGGGAAGCCACATGCCAACGGCGGCATGGTAGTAGCCCTGTCGGTAATCGTCCTTGTAGCGGCAATAACGGCGTACTGGGCATTTTCCACTCGCGCCGCGCAGGAGAAATCCCACAAAACCGAATACTCCAAATTCGCAGGCTCACCCCTCATCTCGTTCTCCGAAAACGACATCTCCGTCTCCACAGACTGGAATCTCCTCTCCGGAAGGCATCCCAGGGCTACATTCAGGATGAAAGCGGATGATGAGTTAAAAAAAATTAAAAACGCAGTTTTTCTGTACAGGCCGGTAGGAGCCGGGGAATGGCATTCTGTTAATGTGAGAATGAAAAAGGGTAACACCAGCAGCCTGACGCTCAGGGATTTGAAGAGAAACACTCGCTACGAATGCCTGTTTGCGGTCAGATGCCAAGACACCACGCTGTGCGGCAGTTCGGTGTCGTTCGTCATCGAATAGCATTCTGGATCACGCCGCCACCAAGAAGGTCGTCGCCGTCGTAGAACACCGCGCTCTGGCCAGGGGTTATCGCGAACACCGGCTCGTCGAACCGGATTTCGGCTTTGCCGCCTGACTTGCGGTATAGCCTTGCAGGAAAGCCTTCGCTGCGGTAGCGCACCTTGCACACAACACGCTCACCGTCGCCGAAGTCTGGACGCCCCGGCAGATTCAGATCTGACACAACGCACCCGCTTGAACAGAGGTCGTCGCGGGAGCCGAGCACAAGCCTGTTCGTGTCAGGTTGCAACTCCGCAACAAAAGCCGGTAAGCCGAGTGCAACACCAAGACCCTTGCGCTGCCCGACCGTGTAGTTGTAAAGGCCGTCGTGCCGCCCGAGGATTCTGCCGGCAGTGTCCACAATGTCTCCCGCAGGCATCCTCTCATCCAAATCTTCAACATTCTCCCTCAAAAAATTACGGTAGTTGTCGTCGGTAACAAAACAGATTTCTTCGCTCTCTTTTTTTTGCGAAAGCCTCACGTGTCCACGTGCCGCGGCAATCTCCCTCACCTCGTCTTTCGTGAGGTCGCCCAAAGGGAAAAGCGTCCTTTCAAGTTGTTCGGAAGTCAGTCGCCATAGGAAATAAGTCTGGTCTTTGAACCTGTCAACGCCTTTCTTGAGAAAGTGCCGGCCTTCATTCGAGGCAACTCTGGCGTAATGGCCTGTGGCCATGTGTTCGCAGCCGATCTCGTCGGCAAACTCCAGAAGCCTGCCCCATTTTATGACGGGGTTGCACAGCACGCACGGATTAGGAGTCCTGCATTTCAGGTACTGGTCTATAAAATCCCTGATCACAGTGTCGCGGAAGAGTTCCCTCACATCGAGGATATGATGCCTTATGCCCAACGTCTCCGCGAGGTGCCGTGCCTCCATTATGGCGTCGACGGAGCAGCAGCCCTTCTCCCTTGCCAGGCAGCTTTCGGAAATCGAGTCGAAAGTCCTGAAGGTAACTCCCTCCAGTTCATAGCCCTGCTCCATCAAAAGCATGGCGGCGACACTGCTGTCGATGCCGCCGCTCATAGCCATAAGAACTCTCTTGCCCATCACACTACCGCACAGTGACCTTCCGTACCGACTTGCCCGCCGGGTTGTGCACTTCTATCAGGTAGATGCCGCTCGCAACGCCGGTTACATCAACAGGTATTGAATTGAGGCCTGCGGAAGCTGTTGTCTCAACATTTCTCAGCAACTTGCCGGTCATGTCTAACAGACGCACCGACGTGCTTTCATCGTTCTCAATGAAGAACTCCACGTTTATCTTGTCGGACACCGGGTTCGGATAGACTTTCAAGTCCTCCACTCCATTGTAGTCCTCCACAGCCGCGATCGCATAATAGTTGAGTGCGAATCCGTCCTTCTGATCCCAGTTGTCGCTTATAAACTTGACCTGCATCCTCTTGAACGGCACTGTATAGACGCCCTCCGGCTGGTTTTCAACATCGAAACGCCTGTTGAATGTCGGCGGATAGGTTGTCGCGTCGTAGATGTCCACAAAGTCGCCGATTCCGAGGTCGAACTTGTGGAAAGCGTATGCGTATCCGGATATGAAGTTGTGGGTGACGTTCCATGTGCAGTTCGACTGCGGCAGGTAGTCGGATCCGTCGTCGGAGCCGTCGGTGAGGGTTGTTGTCCAGATGTCGGCCACAGTGGTGGAGGAAGCGCATGTGGGCGCTGAAATCTGCGAAGAGTAGGAAATCAGGAAGCCGTAATGTTCGGTGTTGCCGGCGTTGCCACGGAAGGTTATCAGTACGCTGTCGGCGGCCACCTCGAAAGTCTCTGACGGAAGCGACGAGCCGGTAAGCGACACCTTCACGCCGCTCTCTTCAGTTGGACCGTTGTAAATTGTAACATAGTCGCCCTCGGCGAGGTCGAGGCGGTCGAACTTGAACCTGTAGTTGTAGGCTGTAGGAGCGGCCACCATCCATGAGCAGTCGGGATTCATCTGGTAGGGCTTTATGGTGGGCGAGCCGTCGGCCACATATCCGAAAGTCGCCGTGTTGCGCTTATGCCCCGAGCAGTAGGTCGGTTCTGCTGCCGCTGACGGGAATATCCTCGCCACGGCCTCCGAGGAGAAGTCGAAATGCGTGGGGCCGGCCACAAAGTTGTCTATGGCGTAGAATCCGTTCGACGCCCCGCCCCATCCGTAGTTGAGGCTGAACCTGTCGTCCTCGTCGTATCCGTCGAGCACATAGGCGTGGCACGATCCCGACTGGCTGCACCCCGAATAATATACCACACGCCTGTTGTCGATCTCGTTTTTCAGTGCCTCGATATACTCGTAGATGAAAGTGTCGAGATAGCTGTCCCTGAAATAGGACGTTATTGTGGGGTCGTATTTGAAGACCGTGGTGAGTTTGTTCTTGGCCTGGGCGGTGTGCGCCCCTGAGCCGTCGTAGTTGTAGTTCATCTGTATTGCAACGCCGAAATGGTGGGCAAGCTTGGCGATTTCGTTGGCGTAGCTCTGAGGTTTGTCGCACATGGCGTCGTAGTTGTACTTGTGCCTGTGGAAATAGACTGTCTGGCGCGGGTAACCCTGCGGTATGTAAGTGGTAATCCCCACGCCGCTTTCCGGGTAGCGGTGGTAGTTTAGGATCTGCGAACAGGCCAGCGCCACGCACCCGTTGGGCACCCTGTAGTCGTAATAGGGTCCGGCGTTCACGTCCCATGGACAGTATGTGTTGTAGAACCGGCCTTGGTCCCACTCGGTGGTGAGCAGCGGGCCGGCGCTCTGACCCGCAGCGCGCCCCGGCACGAAGTCGTCGTTGAGGAGGCGTTTCCAGCTTGCGGCAGCCTTCTCCCTGGCGCTCCAGCCGTTCTTCTCGGCCTGCTCTATCTCGGCGGTATAGAGCGCGAAGAGCTGGCTCACCGGCGGGATTGTCTCGAACCTGTTTTTCAACGAGTATGCAAGCACCGGCGGCGTGGTGAGTGACGCCGACACAACAGCGAATCCGCCTCCCGGGATGTCGAAACGGTAGAACGCCTCCTCGCCGCCCGACTGACGGTATGTCTCAGCCACCTTAAGTCTGCTGGCCGAAACATCAAGCCCCTTGTCGGCCAGGAAGTTCGCACAAACGGTGGCGGCCTGCTCCTGACTCACACGCTGCGCGAATGCCGCCGTAGTCAGTATAATCGCTAAAACAAAGAATGAAAAAGTTTTCCTCATAATTCCAAATGAATACAGTTTTTAGATTACAAATAAAAGCGCGAATTTACACAAATTATGAATATGAACACCCCTTAAAACTTCAAGACCACACAAAAAATATATTATGTTTTTGTCAGTTTCAAAACAGAAAAAAACTATCTTTGCGGTTCTAAAAAATTAAAAACAAGATTTATGGTAGAAAAAATCACAACAAGTCAGCAAGCCATCGACATGGAAGCCCGGTACGGGGCTCACAACTATCACCCGCTGGGCGTTGTCATCGCACGAGGCAAGGGTCCTTTCGTCTGGGATGTTGAAGGCAAGAAGTACTTCGACTTCCTGTCGGCATATTCAGCTGTGAACCAGGGGCACTGCCACCCGAAGATCATCGAAGCCATGATCGACCAGGTTCAGAAGATCACCCTCACCTCACGCGCTTTCTACAACGACTGTCTCGGGCCTTACGAGAAATACGTAACAGAGACCTTCGGCTACGACAAGGTGCTGCCGATGAACTCAGGCGCCGAGGCCGACGAGACCGCGCTCAAGCTCTGCCGCCGCTGGGGTTATGACAAGAAGGGGCTGCCCGAGAACCAGGCCAAGATCATCGTATGCGACGGCAACTTCCACGGGCGCACCATCACCATCGTCTCCCTCTCCAACGACCCCGACTCCTACGCCGGTTTCGGACCGTTCACCCCTGGCTTCATCAGAATACCTTACAACGACGTCGACGCGCTCGCAAAGGCTCTGGAAGACCCGATGGTATGCGGATTCTTGGTTGAGCCCATCCAGGGCGAGGCCGGCGTTTACGTGCCTGACGACGGCTACTTGAAGAAATGCTACGACCTCTGCAAGCAGCACAACGTGCTGTTCATCGCTGACGAGGTGCAGACCGGCATAGCACGCACGGGCAAGATGCTCGCCTGCGACCACGAAGGCGTACGCCCCGACATTCTTGTGCTCGGCAAGGCGCTTTCAGGCGGCACAATGCCTGTTTCAGCGGTTTTGGCTGACGACGACATCATGCTCAACATCAAGCCCGGCGAGCACGGCTCCACCTTCGGCGGCAACCCCGTGGCCTGCCGCGTGGGCATAGCAGCCCTCGAGGTCGTGAAAGAGGAGAAATTGGCCGAACGCGCCGAATACCTCGGAAAGATATTCCGCGAGGAGATGAGCAAGGTTAACAGCCCCATGATCAAGCAAATCCGCGGAAAGGGCCTCCTCAACGCCATCATCATCCAACCCACCAACGGCAAGGAAGCCTGGGACGTGTGCGAGAAGATGAAAGAACTCGGCGTGCTCGCGAAACCGACACACCAGCACATCATCCGCTTCGCTCCTCCTTTGGTGATAACCGAAGAGGAACTCCGCGAGGCCATCGGGAAAATCAAGGAAGCAATACTCTCCTTCGAATAACCGACAAAAAACTAATAAAGCAAAAAGGCGCGCCTGTTCTGGACGCGCCTTTTGTTTTCGATGGATAAGCACTGAGAATTCAGAACTCAGAATAGGAGTGCACGCCTACGAGCGTGCAACGTTTAGAACTCGAGGAGGTTTACAAGTCCCTTTTACCTATCTGTTGTTGCGTTCCTGATTTTCCACAGCATGGTTGCCGCCCATGCGTTGCTGCCTGGCAAATGATAACGGAAATTGCCGCCCGGGGACTGTGTAAAGATGGTTTCAGCCTCGTCGGTGAGCGTTACGCGACCACGCGGCGACATTTTGAAAAGGACATCGCCCTCGACAGCGTTGACGACTGTCAAAGGATCCCACATCTTCTGCCCGGTGTTGCAGTTACAGTTCATATACACCTGCTTGATTGGATGCTTGTCGATCCAGCTGATGTCAGCTATCACCTGGTCTGGAGTGTATTCAATCTCCTGCCCGACCTCCATAGGCGAAAAAACGACATCCACATCATCAGGCCACAACTCGAAAAATGTCTTGGCGAACTCCATGCCCTGGGCGAAGTTGAAATCCGATTCTTCGGAATTGCCGAAAACACCGCCCATCAAGTATGCACACTTCACCTTTCGGCGCACCAATTCAACGCCACTCAACGGGGAATACGAGTCGCCTTGGGACTCGAGCAACTGTGCCAGGCAGGTTACAAAACCTACTGAAACTATGCTCACAGAATGGTCGGGTTGTGAGGCCAGCAAGATGCGGTACAGCTGCCATCCATCTGGTATTGTGCTATAGTCGCTCAAAGTGCGGTTGAACATGGGTGTTCCATCAGGATTTGTGTATGCAGGGAGCGCCTTGTAGTCAATCCAGACCTTAGGGGCGCTGATTCCTTTGCGCACCAAAGCGAGAGGAGTGTCGCCGTGTCCGAAGAATGTGTTCATGACATCCGCACAGGCGGCATATTCCTCACCTTCCCTGTCAACCACCACGCCCAGCAGGCGGCACAAACCGGCGTCATGATAGCGATACAGCGTCTCAAGTGCAAAGAGATCGTCGGTTGAGGAACCTATATCTGTATCGAAGATCACCAACGGAACCTCTTTAGTGGTTGGTTTAGGTTTATCGTCAGTACATGATGACAGGGAAAAACCTGTCATCATCAATATAAGCAACTGAAAAACAAATTGTTTCATAATCCAATATGGTCTTTTTTATTTTCATCTTCGAGCCACACCTTCAAACTCTGTGAGTTCTGTTGAACAGAATCCGAAAATGCGGCGTAATGAACATACTATAATCTCCACCCTGTTTTTCCAAAAAAAGCCTCCGCTTTTACGCGGAAGCTTTTTTTGACGGTACAATATATAATATTATACTGCTATTATTACAGTGTGTGGTAGGGTTGCAGCAGCTGCTTGCCAATCTCAACGGCCTCCTCGTTCTTGGGGATGAGGGCGTGGTGGCGCGGCGGGAGCGATTTCTCGAGTCCCTTGTGCAACATCTCTGGAGTTACAAGTGGCTTTACCTTAAGGAAGCCGCCTAACACAATCATGTTGAACAACTTGCTGATACCCATTTCGTTGGCTTTGTCGGCAGCCGCCACTTGATAGATGTTGATATCCTTGCGGGTCGGATGATGTGATATGCCGTTAGGGTCGTAGATAAGGAGACCTCCTGGCTTCACAGCCGACTCAAACTTATCCATAGACTGTTGGTTAAGGATGATAGCCGTGTCGAATTGGTTCAAATAAGGGGAGCAGATGCGTTCGTCGCTGATGATCACGGTGACGTTAGACGTGCCGCCGCGCATTTCAGGGCCGTAAGACGGCAACCAGCTCACTTCCTTGTCCTGCATGATGCCGGCGTATGCAAGAATCTTACCCATCGAGAGCACACCTTGTCCGCCGAAGCCTGCTATAATGATTTCTTCAGTCATTTTCTCAAGTTTTTAGTGAATTATTTTTTTCTCAATGAAAAGATTGTCTCGTTGGGCTGGTCGAATGTGCCGACGCGCTCGATGAACTTGGGATCGTACTTGCCGTCAACCTTCATGTCGCCCAACGGGAAGAACTTAAGAGTATTCTCTTCCATCCATTTGTTGGCCTGCACCGGAGTCATCTTCCATCCGGAGTTACAGTTAGAGGTAACCTCAACGAAAGAAACGCCCTTGTTGAGTTTCTGGTTCTCGAAAGCCATGCGGATGGCCTTTTTGCACTTGCGCGCTGCCGCGGGTGTATAAACTGCCTGGCGAGTAACATAATACGTGCCGGGGAGCTGTGCCAGCATTTCTGTAACGCGCATCGTGTGTCCCATCACTTTAGGATCGCGGCCGTAGGGACAGGTAACCGTCTCCATGCCCTCGAGGGTTGTGGGAGCCATCTGACCGCCGGTCATGCCGTAGATGCCGTTGTTGATGAATATCATGGTGATGTTCTCGCCGCGGTTGCAGGCGTGCATCACCTCGGCGCAGCCTATAGAGGCCAAGTCGCCGTCGCCCTGGTAGGAGAACACGAAAGTCTCGGGGCGGAGACGCTTGATGGCCGAAGCGCAGGCCGGTGCGCGACCGTGTGCGGCCTCGACAAAGTCGACGTCAAAGTAGTTGTACGCCAAAACAGAGCAGCCCACCGGCGAGATGCCGATGACATTGTTCTGGATGCCCATCTCCTCGATCACCTCGGCAATGATTCTGTGAACAACGCCGTGACCGCAACCAGGGCAGTAGTGCATTGTTGCGTCCGTCAACACCGGAGTGCGCTTATACACCATGTTTTCGGGTTTGATTATATCTTCTCTTGTCATTGTTTCAAGTCTTAAAAATTATTAAATCATTTTCTTCAAAGCGTCGAGAATTTCAACCGGGGTTGGGATAACACCACCGTAGCGGCCGTAGTGCTCAACGGGCACCTTGTATTCAACGGCCATTCTCACGTCCTCGATCATCTGGCCTGCGTTCATCTCAACGCTGAGGATCTTCTTCATGCGGCCGCCGATCTCCTTGATGGCCTTCGACGGGAAGGGCCACAGGGTGATGGGACGGATAAGGCCAACCTTGATACCTTCGGCGCGAGCCAGCTCAACCGACTTCATGCAGATACGTGCTGCCGAGCCGTAAGCCACGAAGATGTATTCAGCGTCGTCGCACTGGATTGCCTCGAAGCGCACGTCCTCTTCCTCGCACTTTCTGTATTTCGCCTGGATGCGGTCGTTGATGGCCTCCTGCTTGAGAGCCTCGAGCTCGAGGGAGGTTACTATTCTGTGTTTGCCTGTAGAACGGTGTCCTGTCGCAGCCCATGGGCAATGTTCTTCAATATATTCGTTTGTCCAGCGAGGCTTGTAGTCGTCAACCATCACTTTCTCCATGACCTGGCCGATGACGCCGTCGGAGAGGATGGCCACAGGGTTGCGGTACTTGAAGGCCAGGTCGAAGCCGAGCTCAACGAAGTCGTACATCTCCTGCACAGTTGCGGGCGCAAGGGTGATGAGACGGTAGTCGCCGTGGCCGCCGCCCTTCGTGGTCTGGAAATAGTCTGACTGCGAGGGCTGGATCGTGCCGAGGCCGGGGCCGCCGCGAACGACGTTCACGCACACTGCCGGGAGTTCGGCGCCTGCTATGTACGAGAGGCCTTCCTGCATGAGAGAAAAACCGGGGGATGATGATGATGTCATCACACGCTTGCCGGCAGCCGCGCCTGCATACACCATGTTGATGGACGCCAGCTCGCTCTCCGCCTGGAGGACAGCCATGCCGGTGTAAGCGGGAGAATTCTCGTCGTATGGTCTTTCCGCCATCAGATGTTCCAGGACCTCCGACTGCGGCGTGATGGGATATCCGAAGTAACCGTCGGCGCCGCAGCGGATGGCGGCCTCAGCGATTGCCTGGTTTCCTTTCATTAATACTAATTCTTTTGCCATTTTAATGATTTTTTTGATTGATTGTTGTTAATGTTGACTCCGTCCCTTAATCCACCTTGGCGCGGTACACCTCGATGACGCCGTCGGGACAGATCACGGCGCAGCTTGCACAGCCTATGCAGTTTCCGTCTTCCGTCATCTCAAGATAATTGTAGCCTTTCGCGTTCACCTTGTGGGAAAGCTGGATACACTTGGGATTCTGAGGACAGCCTGTTATGCACACGGCACAACCTTTACACTTTTCAGTGTCGATAACTAAAGCTCCTTTAAATGCCATAATTCTTTGTTATTTTTGTTAGTTATTCTGTTGATTTTTTGTTGTTTGACCTTACAAGTAAACAATCCGCAAATATAACTTTTTTTCTCAATGTTTTTAAACTTTTTCAGTTTTGTTGTTTTTTATGGGATTGCCGACCGCGGCTATGGTAATTTTTTGCCGAGCCGCGCTTGGGTGTTTCATGAAATTTGTGTACCTTTGCCGCTCACAAAATCATGACCCATGGCAGAAGATTATCAAGACGACGACATTAGGGAAGACATTGAAGACAACGGCCTTGAGGGCGTCGCCGGCATCCCCGACGACGGCGACGGAGAGCAGGAAGTTAGCGGGCTCCACAAGGTCATATTCGCGCAGTCCATGTACCGCGAGTGGTACCTCGACTACGCCTCTTACGTGATCCTGGACCGTGCCTTCCCCGACGTTAACGACGGCCTGAAGCCGGTGCAGCGGCGCATACTGCACTCTATGGACGAGCTGGAGGACGGGCGCTACAACAAGGTCGCCCACATCACCGGCAACACCATGAAGTACCACCCGCACGGCGACCAGTCGATCTCCGCCGCCCTGGTGCAGCTGGGGCAGAAGAGACTGCTGATAGACACGCAGGGCAACTGGGGAAACATCATCACCGGCGACCCCGCCGCCGCCGACCGTTACATCGAGGCCAGGCTCACCCCGTTCGCCAAGGAGGTTGTATTCAACCACAAGACCACCGACTGGCAGGTGTCGTACGACGGGCGCAACCGCGAACCAATAACGCTCCCCATAAAATTCCCGCTGCTCCTGGCGCAAGGTGTGAAGGGCATCGGCGTGGGGATGTCAACGCTCATCATGCCGCACAACTTCAACGAACTCATCGACGCGTCGGTGAAGATACTGAAGAACGAGGACTTCGAGATATATCCCGACTTCCAGACGGGCGGCACCGTGGACGTGAGCAGGTACAACGACGGAGCGCAGGGCGGCAAGGTCAGGGTCCGCGCGAAGATAAGGATACAGGACAACAAGACACTGGTGATAACCGAGATACCCTACGGCACCACCACCGACGACCTCATAACCGAGTCGAAGAACTCCATAACAAAGGCCATAGAGGATGGGAAGCTCAAGATCAAGAAGATTGACGACAACACCGCACAGCAGGCCGAGATATACCTGCACCTCATGCCCGGAGTATCACCCGACCAGACGATTGACGCGCTCTATGCCTTCACCGACTGCGAGATAACATACTCCACGAACGCCTGCGTGATATGGAACGGCAAGCCGAAGTTCACCAACGTGAAGGAAATCCTCAAGATCAGCACCGAAAACACCGTGGAACTCCTTCGCCGCGAACTCCAGATCGAACTCGAGGAGCTGCAGGGGCAGTGGCACAAGATCTCGTTAGAGAAGATATTCTTCGAGAAGAGGATATACAAGGAACTGGAGAAGGAGGCCGAGTCGTGGGAGGCTCAGGTTGACCGCATCGAGCGCGCTTTCGACCCCTACAGGAACCTCTTCCACCAGGAGATAATCCGCGACGACGTGCTCGCACTCTGCGAGAAGCCCGTGAGGAAGATCTCCAAGTTCGACATAAAAGCCGCCGAGGACAAAATCGGCGAAATCGAGCTCAACATCGACGAAGTCCAGAACCACCTTGACCACCTCATCGACTTCGCCATAAACTACTTCCTGCAACTCAAAAAGAAGTACGGCGGCGAATGGAAACGCCTCACCGAGATCAAGAGCTTCGACAACATCAGCGCGGTCACGGTGGCCGTCGCAAACCAGAAACTCTACGTCAACAAGAAGGAGGGCTTCATCGGCACCGGCCTGAAGAAAGACGACGACGTGGAACTCGCCTGCCAGTGCTCCGACCTCGACGAGATCGTGGTGTTCAACGAGAACGGCCAGTGCTCCATCAGCAAAGTCTCCGACAAGCACTTCGTGGGCAAGAACATCATCCTCGCGGAGGTTTTCAGGAGGAACGACGAGCGGCAGATATACAATATGATATACTCGGCCGGGGCCAACGGGCCGGTTTACGCCAAGAGGTTCAACGTGGGCGGCGTAACACGCGACAAGAGCTACGACCTCGTGAAAGGCAACCCCAACGCCAAGGTCCTCTACCTCACCTCCAACCCAAACGGCGAGGCCGAAGTGGTGAAGATAAAGCTCAAGCCCAAGCCAAAACTCAAGAAACGGGAGTTCGAGTTCGACTTCGGACAACTCGCCGTGAAGAACCGCGCCGCACTCGGCAACATAGTTACAAGATACCCCATCTCGACCATAAGCCTCGCACAGAAAGGCGTCTCGACATTGAGCGCCATTGACGTCTTCTTCGAGGACTCCGTAATGAAACTCAACACCGACGGAAGAGGCACGTTCATTGACTCGTTCCACGAGGACGACAAGATACTCACCATCTACAAATCCGGAAACTACCGGATAACAGGGTACGAGACTTCCCTCCATTTCGAGGACGACCTCGACATCATAAAGAAGTGGAAGCCGTCAATGACCATAACTGCCATATACATGCTCAAGAAGGAAAAGAAATACTTCATGAAGCGCTTCAAGCCCGACACACTCATAAAGAAGGTTGACTTCTACCCCGCCGACGGCACGTCGAAACTCATAGCATACTCAACCGACTACCTGCCGCAACTTTGCGTCACATACCGGGAGAAGAAGTCCGACACAGACAGCGAGGACATGCTATCCTGCGCTGAGTTCGTCGATTTGTCGACGGCTCGCGCCAAAGGCAAGCGCATTCCGTTCCCCGACATCAAGTCGGTGCGCTTCATACAGCCGCTGCCCTACACCGAGCCCGAAGAGGAAACCGCTCCCGAGTCAGAAGGCGCGCATGAGGCTGTGTCAGTCGACCAGGAAATTGCCATGGACATATTCGACACCATAACCGTCGGGACTGACGACACTGCCGACACCGACACAAACGGCACACAGTTAGGGCTTTTCGACGAATGAAGAAGAAGAAGGCTTCAGGCATCCCAGTGGCAATGCTTATGAAGTGCTGCCTGCTTGCGCTTGCCGCGTGGCTCTCCGTCTCTTGCGGCGAGAAGGTTCCCGACCCCACACCGCTGAAAATCAACATTCCACGGGGCTTCCCCACCTTGCTCAACATCCCCGACGACAACCCCATGACCGTGGAAGGCGTCGAGTTAGGGAGACTTCTTTTCAACGACCCGCACCTCTGCGGACACACCGGCAGCGACCCCGACTCGCTCATGAGCTGCGCCACGTGCCACCGCAGGGAGAACAATTTCGACATCGGCATCGACAATCCTCGCTTCCCCGGAGGCGTGGCAACGGGCAGGGGCAGCGGCGTGAAGACTGCACACAACGTAATGCCGCTCGCCAACCTCGTGTTCAACAACAGCGGATACTTCTGGAACGGCTACATCTCAAGCAACAATCCCAGGTCTGACAGGAGGAACATTGAGGACATCGTGCTGATGGCCATAATCGCCGAGGACGAGATGAACGGCACCGCGGAAAGCGCCGTGGCGGCCATCCGCGCCGACAAGAAGTATCCTCCACTGTTCGAGAAGGCATTCGGAACGCCCGAGGTAAATATCGAGAGGATACAGAAGGCCATTGCACAATACGTCAGAACGCTTGTGTCGGCCAACTCAAAGTTCGACCGCTACCTCCAAGGACTTGAGCAGCTAACCGAAGAGGAACTCCACGGTTACGTGCTCTTCGCGACGGAGGAAGGCGCCGACTGCTACCACTGCCACGGCGGCGACGGCAGCCCGCTGTTCACCACGAACCTCTTCTACAACAACGCGTTGGACGCAACACCCGCAGACTCCCTAGACCGCTTCTCGGTAACGTTCAACGGCAACGACCGGGGCGCTTACAGGGCGCCGTCGCTGAGAAACGTCGCAGTCTCGGCACCGTATATGCACGACGGGCGCTTCAAGACCCTCGACGAAGTACTGGAATTCTACAACACCGGACTCCAGCCCACGCCGTACGCAAGCCCGCTGATGCACAAAATAAACGACGGCGGCGCACTGCTCTCGCCCAAGGATATTGCAGACCTCAAGGCGTTTCTGCTCACACTCACCGACGACGAGTTCCTCGGAAAGTGAACGCACTCAATCGTCAAGTTTCAACTTCCACCTCCGGTGGCTCCAAATCCAGAACTCTGGCTTGCGGCGTATCGTCTTCTCAAGCAACTCAACATATTTCCTTGTAATGGCATACGGTGCCTCGTCGTTGGGATGCTCTGAAATGAGTTCAATGTCAACACGATACTTTCCCATACGCTCCTTAACCACCTGATAATAGACAACCGGAATATCGTATTTCCTCGCAAAATGCTCGGGTCCGTAGATAAACCCCGTCTTTTGATTCAGGAAGTCAGTAACATAGCACTTTTTCGGATTACTTGGCGACTGGTCGCTGAGCATCATATAGGCTACCGGGATTTTGTTTTCCTCATATCGGGCGAACACCTCCCTCGCGCTGTCTGCGAAACAGACCTCGGTGCCGTTGCGGGTGCGCGCGCGGTTCACCCACTTCTCGAAGACCTTGTCGCTGTTGGCCTTGCCCACGCCCACGCCGTGGTGCGGGAACATCTCGTCGAGCGCAACTATCATCCACTCCCAGTTGTTGTAATGGCTCGACATCAGTATCACGCTCCTCCCCTCCGCGTAGAAGCGGTCCACAATGGAAGTGTCGTCGCACCGGTAGCAGCGGCGAAGCGCCCTTTTTGAAATGAGCAACATCTTCACCATCTCCACTGCTATCTGCGAGAGATGCCAGTAGTAACGGTTCCTAAGGCGGCGGCGCTGTTTGCCATCCAACTCGGGGAACGCCCGGAGCAGGTTGCCGTCTACAACTTCGCGCCTGTACCTCGCCACATGGTTTACAGCAAAATACACAACAGGCAGCAAAAGGAAGAGCAACGCGAGCGGCAGCGCGGCTAACGGATAACAGATGAAGAAAATGAAAAAGAACGACATCGCTGATGAGCTTCAATCTAAAAAAAAGTCTGCATGGAAAACGCTCCAGGCAGACTTTTATTACATGAGAGTGAATTAACTTTCAAAAATGTGCTGTATCAGCCCTGAATATTTCTCGGCAATCTTCTTGCGTCTAACCTTTAGTGTCGGCGTTAGAATGCCGTTCTCCTGCGACCACTCGTCGGATAGAAGCTCGAACTTTACGACATGCTCTGTCTTGCTGAGTTCCTGGTTGTACCTGTCGATTTCGTTTTTTATCAAATTCTTGACGTTAAGGTTGTGGATCATGTCTCCGTTGTGGGTGTACACAACCTTCTCGGCCTCGCACCAGTCTTTCAGTGCCTGGAAGTCGGGGACGATGAGCGCGGCCACGAACTTCTGGTTCTCGCCGAGCACCACGATCTGGTCTATGTACTTCGACTGCACCATCTTCTCCTCGATTATCTGGGGATTCACATACTTGCCCATCGAGGTCTTGAAGATGTTCTTGAGACGTCCGGTTATCACAAGCTGACCGCGTTTGGTGAAGCGGCCCATGTCGCCGGTGTGTAGCCAGCCGTTTCCGTCAATGATTTCCCTGGTCTGGTCATCGCTCTTGTAGTAGCCCATCATAACGTTATGTCCGCGGCAGATAATCTCTCCCTCGCCGGAGATCTGCACATCGACGCCTCCGAGAGGGAAGCCCACGGTGTTGGCCTCGCGGCCGTACTTCTCGCGGCACGAAACCGCAATCACCGGGGAGGTCTCTGTCATTCCATAGCCCTCAAACACAGGCATTCCGATGGCGGAGAAGAAAGAGCAGAGCTTTGGTTGCAGAGAAACCGCGCCAGACACAAGTATGTCGAAGTTCTCCGCGCCGAGACCCTGGCGTATCTTGCTGTAAACCAACTTGTCGGCAAGTTTGTGCTGCGCATTATACCACGGGGTGCGGTCTTCGTCCTCTATCTTGTACTTCAGGGCAAGGTTCAACGCCCAGTCGAAAATAGACCTCGCGGCGCCGGTCTTGGTCTTTCCCGAAGCTACTATCTTCTCGTAGAACTTCTCGAGCACACGCGGCACTGCCGTCATCATGGTGGGATGAACCTCACGCATTGCCTCGGCTATGGTGGCGAGGTTGGAGACGTAGTAAACGGTCATTCCGAGCGACTGGTAGAGAAGTACGATCATGTTCTCGTAGGCATGGCAAAGCGGCAGGAAGCTCAGGGCACGCTTCGACCACGGCGACGGTATCTGCTTGAGGTTCGCAAGCTGCGACATGAGGTTCTTGTGGGAGAGCATCACGCCCTTCGGTGTCCCTGTGGTTCCTGAAGTGTATATTATCATTGCACAGTCGTCCTCCGAAACAGCAGCGCGCCTCTCCTCGAGAGTCTTATCATCCGCGTTCTGCCGGCCGAATTCGAGAAGCTGGTCCCAGTAAGGGAAGTCCTTGCGGTCCACGAAAGTGTACACCTCCTTGAGGTATTCCAGTTCGTTGTGGACCGACTGTATCTTGCGCATAACTATCTCGCCCTCAAGGATAAGCAACTTTGCCTCACAATGGTTAAGAATATAACGGTAATCCTCGGCGGTTATAGTGGGGTATATTGGCACGAGGATGGCTCCGACCTGTGTGGCGGCCATCTGTGTTATCGTCCACTCGGGACGGTTTGTGGATATTATCGCGACCTTGTCGCCCCTGGAGATGCCCTTCGCTATGAAGGCGTGGCTGAGCGAGTCGGCCGCCTCGCGGTACTGTTTCGGCGTATATTCGTGCCACTTGTTCTTGCCCTCTTTTCCCGACAGGGCGAGCTTCTGCTCCGGAAATCTCTCCTCGTATTGCAAAAGCAGGTCGAAAATTCTTTTCTGTTCTTTCATGTCTTACATGTTTTTTTCGGTTTGCAAAAAGACAACATTTTATCGAAGTTTCTGTTTTAAAGTGATGAACAACATTTCAAAAACCCGATTTTTCAAATAGTTAGGGACAAAATCCACAATACAGGGACGAAAAATCAAACAAGTGGCTTCGGGAAAGATTTTTTTTTGTAGTTTTGCAATCGGCAAAACGGCATATATAATGAAGAAAAAAATACCGGAATACTGTGTCTCGAAGGATAATATGACATATTATCTGGTATTCCTGTTTTTCTTCTCGATGCTCTTCGTCAACATTTTCACGCCATTCAAGGGCGCATGGTATAACCAGCAGACATACACACGGCTGCAACTATTCACCGACACGGTGGTGATTGTAACCGGCGGGATAGTGGTGCTGATGCTGAGCAGACTCGCAATGTTCTACGTGCACAAAAGAAAAGGGCTTACAGTGTTCTGGTACATTCTCTGGCAAGTGGCGGAGATTCTGGTACTCGCATTTCTCTACGCACTTATATGCAACTACGCCATAAACGACAACCGCGAGTTCGGGGAGATTCTGGCCAGGGCAATGCTATACGTCCCTTTGCTATATGTGCTTCCCACACTCATATCCTATCTGTTCTTCAACATGATGGACAAGAACGAAAAACTGAAGGTGTTCACCGAGATAGGCAGCGAGGACTTTGTTGGCGACGAATACATCCTCGACAACCACATCACAAGGCCGCACAAGACTGACGAAGGGATTTCGTCCGACAAATTGTCGAAAGTGCAGGGAGCTATCCCGGCAAATTCTGACGGAGAAACCGACACAAACCGAATCTTCAACTTCCTCGATGAAAAAGACGAATTGCAAATTTCACTGAAAATCAACAATATATATTATATTGAATCTGCTGAAAACTACATAAACATATACTACAACAACAAGGACAGCGTGGAGAGGTTCACAATGCGCAGCACCTTGAAGAAGCAGTTCGACAGACTTGAGAAGCACGGCTTCATAAGATGCCACAGAAGCTATGTGGTGAACTTCGGGAACATAATGCTCCTTATCAGGGAGAAAGACGGAACATATCTCGACTTCGGGGTGAAAGGACTCCAGAGAATACCAATATCAAAGACATACTTGGAATCAGTAACGAACTATTTCATAAAAAACAGCGGAGACTGATGGGAAAGAGAAATGACAAGGCGGTTAAAATAACGAAATATTTTCTTGAGAGACAGCCGGACGCATCGTCGGAGCTGATGTTCAGGAACGAGTTCGAACTCCTTGTTGCCACTATTCTCGCCGCCCAATGCACCGACAAGCGCGTTAATACGGTGACTCCGGAGCTTTTCAGACACTACCCCACGCCCGAAGCCATGTCAAAGGCGAGCGTGGAGGAAATCCACAACCTGATCAAGTCGGTTTCATACCCTAACAGCAAATCAAAATATCTTTCGAGCATGTCGAAAATGTTAGTCGAGAAACACGGAGGAAAAGTCCCCGACAGTATGGAGGAGCTTGTGAAGTTGCCGGGCGTCGGGCGAAAGACCGCCAACGTGGTGCTTGCTTTCGCTTTCGGCAAGGAGGCCATGCCGGTTGACACGCACGTGTTCAGGGTCTCGCACAGGCTCGGCTTGGTGTCGGACAGGGAGAGGACACCGGAGGCAGTAGAAAAAGTTTTGGTGAAGATATTCCCGGAAGGGCATGTGGCGCAGGCGCACCACTGGCTGCTGCTGCACGGGCGCTACGTGTGTACATCAAGGAAGCCGCACTGCAAAGAATGCGGCCTTGCAACGCTCTGCGATTTTAATGCCAAGCAGGCTAAATGACGGTTATCTTCTTGTATCTTATGCGTTTAGGAGCAACGTTGCCGAGACGCATACGCTTGTTCTCCTCATATTCGGTATAGCTCCCCTCGAAGAAATATACCTGCGAGTCGCCCTCAAAGGCGAGTATGTGCGTGCATATCCTGTCGAGGAACCACCTGTCGTGGGAGATGACCACCGCACAGCCGGCAAAGTTCTCAAGCCCTTCCTCAAGCGCGCGCAACGTGTTGACGTCAATGTCGTTGGTAGGCTCGTCGAGGAGCAGTACATTGGCTTCCGACTTAAGTGTGAGCGCGAGGTGCAGTCTGTTACGCTCGCCGCCGGAGAGCACTCCGGCCTTCTTGCTCTGGTCGGTGCCGCTGAAATTGAAGCGCGAGAGGTAAGCACGTGAGTTCACGAGCCGGCCGCCCATGCTAATCTGTTCGTTGCCTTCGGAGACCACTTCCCAGACACTCTTCTCAGGATCTATAACAGTGTGCTGCTGGTCCACGTATCCAATGGTAACAGTCTCTCCCACGTTGAACTCGCCGCTGTCAGGCTTCTCCAACCCCATAATCATCCTGAAGAGGGTTGTCTTGCCCGCGCCGTTAGGCCCTATCACACCCACAATTCCGTTCGGCGGGAGGCTGAAGTTCAAATCCTCGAATAGAAGTTTGTCGCCATACGCCTTTCGTACATTGTGCGCTTCAATAACCTTGTTGCCAAGGCGTTTGCCGTTGGGAATGAATATTTGCAGGCGTTCTTCTTTCTCTTTCACGTCCTCATTGAGGAGCTTGTCGTATGCATTGAGACGGGCTTTTGATTTTGCGTGGCGGGCTTTCGGGGCCATGCGCACCCACTCGAGCTCGCGCTCAAGGGTCTTCATGCGCTTCGACTCCTGCTTTGCTTCCATAGCAAGACGGTTGGCCTTTTGTTCGAGCCAAGAAGAGTAGTTACCCTGCCAGGGAATTCCCTCGCCACGGTCGAGTTCCAGAATCCATCCGGCAACATGGTCAAGGAAGTAACGGTCGTGGGTCACTGCGATGACTGTGCCCTTGTACTGCTGCAGGTGCGCTTCGAGCCATTCCACGGATTCGGCGTCAAGGTGGTTGGTCGGCTCGTCGAGGAGGAGAATGTCGGGCTCTGTGAGAAGAAGGCGGCAGAGTGCCACGCGGCGGCGTTCTCCTCCCGAAAGATTAGCGGCCGGGGTGTCGCCGTCGGGACAGCGGAGCGCGTCCATGGCCCTCTCCAGCTTCGAGTCGAGCTCCCAGGCATCATACTGCTCTATAAGGTCGGTAAGTTCGCCCTGCCGCTCAATAAGCCTGCTCATCTCGTCATCGCTCATCGGCTCCGAAAACTTGGCGTTCACCTCGTTGTACTCGTTGAGAATGTCAACCACCGGCTGCACGCCCTGCATGACGATTTCCTTTACTGTCAGCGAGTCGTCGATCTGCGGCTCCTGAGGCAGGTAACCGACAGAGTATCCCGGCGAGAAGACAACCTCGCCTTGGTACGACTTGTCGAGCCCGGCGATAATCTTCAGCAGCGACGACTTGCCGGAGCCGTTAAGACCGAGCACGCCAATCTTGGCACCGTAGAAAAATGAGAGATATATGTTCTTCAGAACCTGTTTCTGAGGCGGGAATGTTTTGCTGACATTCACCATGGAGAATATTATTTTCTTGTCGTCGGCCATATAGTGGACGTTTTAATCTTGGGTGAACAATGGTGAATTCCTGTAATAGTCGAAGTTGAGGCTCCTTGTCCTCGGGCTCAGCACGAGAGTGTCCTCGTTGTGTCCGACCGAGTTGTCGAAAGTGAGGTCGGCATAAGCGCGGTTGCGCGACGCCAGAATCCCGTAGGCAGACTCGTCGGAGGAGACGAAGTTTGTGTACTCGAGGCGGTTCTGCACAATGCTGCTGCTCGGCGTCGCCACCTCCCTGTAGGTAAGATAGTTGGCATCGCCGGCCCACACTGTGAGACGCAGGCAACGGTAAGGCGCACCGTCGATGGCGTCGATATATCTCGTAACATTGGGATTCTCGGGAATCATGTGTATGAAATTCGAGAAGAACGTGTTCGGCGTGAAGTCGGAATAGCTTATCTCGGAAGAGGATGTGGAGCGTATGTACTCTGCGTTGAGCTTGCGCGAAATCTGCTTGTGGGCGATTTCACCGGTGGTGTTGTCCACCTCTATGTAATAAAAAGTGAGATACAGGTCGTAGAGCGCGGCGTTGTCGGCCTTGTAGAACTGTATCTTGTACGCCCTGTCGAGGTTCATGTTCCAGCTCACCATCGGCCTCCTGACCGAGAAGTCGCCCACAAGGAGTGTCTGGGCATACACTTCGTCGTGGCTGGTATGGCGCTTTATCACGAGGCGGTAAGAGGCGTCTTTATTGAGATTCCAGTCTGAATAGTAGAGCAACTGCCTCGGGTTGGCAAAGTCGCCGCCGCTTTTGTCAACCATAGTGGTTGTGTCAAGGAGAGCCGAACGCCTCAAATTACCGTTTACGTACTCCTCAAGCCTTACCTCGATGGAATCGACCGGATAGTATATGTTGGCCGGGTCTGTGGCGGCCTCGTAGGCGTTCCCGTCGGTGAGAAAGCCTTTGTAAACCTTGAAATAATGCACTTCATCGTTGGGGTTGAGGATGGCATAGGAGATTGTTATATCCTTGTATTCAGCCGACAGGTCGAGCGGCCTGCAGGAGTGCAATGTCATCAGAATCACTGACATACAAACAATTGCAAGTAATCTTTTCATAATCAGTCGTTATAAGTCGGAACTTCGCGCAGCCATTTAGTTCCCATTCTCTGGCCGTACTTGTTCACGCGGGTGTTTTTGTAGAATTTCTGGTTGAAGTTGTACAGAAGGCGTACAGACACCTGGTTGTTGAAGAACTTGTGCTCTTCCTTGAGCGAGGAGCCGTCGTTCCTCATGTACTCGAAGTCGATCCTGCGTACAGGAACAAGCGAGTACTCGTAGCGGAAGTTGAGGTTGAGGTTCTTGTAGAGGCGCACGTTAATGTCTGCCACCACCGACCAGTCGCTTTTCTTGTAGTCGCCTGAACGGGCGGTTATAGTGCGGGTGAAGCCGTTATAGACCTCGTGGGCGCGAACGAGCCTGCTCCAAGCGAAGCCCAGGCCGAAGGTGCATCCCGAATACATTTCCTCGAAATGTACGAGAAGCGGAATCTGCACGTAGTCGAGGGAAATCTTGCACTTGGCCCTCGGGTCGAATGGTTTCGTGCGGTCAACATTCTGGAACATCGACGGGGCGTAGTTGAGCGTGTCGAAGTAGCCGGGGTCGTTTGTCTTGCGAGAGCCTTTCTGTGTGTAGAGAAGCTCGAGCGACAAGTGCCATGTCTGTTTCTGGTTGAGCGCAACCGACACCCCGAGTCCGCCATTAGCACCCACCTTGTAGAAGCCGTGAACGTCGTCACCCTCTATCTGCGAGAAATTGGCTCCCGCCGCAGCAAAGCCAACAAAACGCTGTGCCTCAACGGCTTGCATCATACAAACCATAAGAAGCAACATGCCTACTGTACCTATCTTGGGTATGTTCATCACTATAAAAAATTTCAGACCGCGAATATACAAAAAAAGTCCGGACTGACACTTTATCGACAACATGCCTGTCCGGATATTGCATAACAGATGTTTTCGGATTGAAAGTTCTCCCCCTTATCTCGACACAATTTCTATCACGCCTTCGTCGAGCATTTGTCTGGCGAAGGTTGTATTGGCGAAATGTCCGGGGCGGCTGGCTATAACCTCGGCTTCAAGCGGGACGCCGAGAAGGTAGAGGTCGCCGATGAGGTCGAGGAGTTTGTGGCGGGCCGGCTCGTTCGGATGCCTGAGGTTGGTGTTGTTGAGGATGTGGTCGGGGGTTACCGTTATGTCCTTCTTGTGGAAGAAATCTCCGAGTTGGTTAAGCACCTTGCTGTCAGGCACTTTGTCCACGAAGACGATGGCGTTGTCGAGGTCGCCGCCGCGGGCGAGATTGTTCTGGATGAGGTACTGAAGTTCGTTGAGGAAAACAAACGTCCTGCAATTGTACACGTCGGGCACGAAGTTTTCGATTCTGTCGAGGGTTGCCTGCTGCTCTGCGAGCACTTTTGTGCCGTAATCCACGTTCACAGTGAGCTTGAACCTGTCGAAAGGCCTTATGGTGATTTCAATCTGCTTGTCGGGTACCGAGAAAGTGGCCTCTCTTTTCACGACTCCTACCTTTTTGGGTTCATCGAGGGATTTCAAACCCACCTCCTTGAACATCTCCACGTAGATTCGCGAGCTGCCGTCGAGGATGGGTGTCTCAGGCCCTATGGTCTTGATCAGCACATTGTCGACACCGAGTCCGGAAAGGGCGGCCATGAGATGTTCGATTGTGTGAACCTCGGCTTCCCCGTCGCGAATGGAAGTGCCGCGCGAGGTATCGAAGACATTATGGGGCGAGGCCTTTACTACAGGGTGTCCCGGGAGGTCGATTCTCTGAAAGCATATACCGAAATTCGCTGGGGCAGGCATGAACGTTACCGTAACCTGCTGGCCGGTGTGGAGTCCTCGGCCAGACACTGATATAGGCGAGGCTATTGTCGTTTGCATGTGTTTCATGTCGGGTTATTGGTTCTTTTTGCGTATAAATTGTTGATATAGTTCTGGTAATTTCCTGCGAAGGACGATGAGTTTCCGTTCTTCGGAGGCCGGTATTGCAGGGCTTCCAAGATACACGCCCTTTTTGAGCGAGTGGGTAACTCCAGACTGCGCTCCGATGACGGAGCCGTCGTCGATGGAGAGATGGCCGGAGATGCCGGCCTGTCCGGCCACGATGCACTTCGCGCCGATCTTGGCTGAGCCGGCAACGCCCGCCTGGGCCGCGAATGCAGTGCCCTCGCCAACGGTTACGTTGTGAGCGATCTGCACCAAGTTGTCGATCTTCACATGGTCGTGGATGCGCGTGGATCCCATGGTGGCGCGGTCGATGCATGTGTTCGCGCCAATCTCCACATAGTTGCCGATTTCCACGTTCCCTATCTGCGGTATCTTGAGGTACTCGCCGTCCTGCTGCGCGAAGCCGAACCCGTCGGCGCCTATCACGGCACCGGCGTGCAGTATGCAGTCTGTGCCAATGCTGCAGTCTTCATACACCTTCACCCCGGCATAGAGAGTGGTGCGCGCGCCGATTGTCACGCGGTCGCCCACCACGGTGTGCGGATAGAGGCTCGCGCCGTCGCCTATCACCGCGCCGTCGCCAACGCTCACGAACTCGCCGATATAGACGTTCTGCCCGAGAGTTGCCGTAGGCGATATGCACGCCTTGTCGGAGACGCCCGTCTTGCGGGGTTTGTTGGCCTGGTAGAAGTTGAGCAACTGCGCGAACGCGAGGTATGAGTTCGCCACCTTAATCAGGGTGCACGGCACATCCTTCTCCGGCACGAAGTCCTTGTTGACGATGGCTGCCGTGGCTGCCGTCGTGTAGAGATGGTGTGTGTATTTCTGATTCGAGAGGAAGGTGAGGCCGCCCGGCACTCCCTCCTCGATCTTGCAGATGGTGGTGATCTCGGCAGAAGGGTCGCCAACGACCTCGGCAGACACCAGATCTGCTATCTGAGCAACTGAATACTTCATCATTTGTCGATTTTGGGGCGCAAAAGTACATTTTTTTTCGTTATGGCCGCAAATGCCGTGACACGGCACCACGGCAAATGTTTTCGCGCCGATATGTGAATGAAGAAATAGTCGCTGGCCGGGAAAACTTTTTCGCGTGCCTGCAAAAAAATGCTATCTTTGCAAAAAATATACACACTCTTTGCTCAATTTCTCAACCCTTAACTTCTTAACTTCTAATCAAAAAAAACACCGCTTATGAAACACATTCTGAACTTTCTTTGCGCTTCATTTTCATCGCCGCTTTTGGAGCCGCTTATTCACAGGACATCATCATGGGGCAGGCCGCCTCGGTTAATGATGTGCAGGAGGAGGTGTGCTACTTCTATGACTCCGGCGGCTCCGACGGCGACTTCGACACGAGCCTTGTGCAGACCATGACCATAAACAACACACCAAATTCCCGCATCATGAAGCCGCGCATAAAGTTCCTGATTCTTTTCATATTGTCATTTCCCACCATGCTCGCCGCGCAGAACACCGTCACCGGCGTCGTGGAGGACTCCAAGTCGGGCAAGCCGGTGCAATATGCCAATGCGAGTCTGCTGCGCCAGAGCGACAGCGTGCTTGTGTCGCACACATCTGCCGACGACAAGGGGGTGATAAGGCTTCAGGGCGTGCCTGACGGCGACTACAGGCTTGTGGTCTTCTTCATAGGTTACGGCAACCTGGAGAGACAGGTCTCGGTTGGCGGCGACGTGGACCTCGGCACCTTGGCTTTGGAACCGGGAACCGCCACCATCGGGGAGGTCGTGGTGAAGGGCGAGAGGCCGCTCTTCGCAGTAGACGGGGAGAAGAGCTACTACAACTCTGCCGAAGACCCCACGGTGCAGACGGGGACTGCGTCGGACGTGCTACAGAACACTCCCGGGGTGTCGGTCGATGTGGAGGGCAACGTGACGCTGCGCGGCACCGCGGGCGTGGAGATATGGATCAACGACAAGCCCTCGCACATGACCTCCGAGAATCTCAAGACTTACCTTCAACAGACGCCGGCCAGCAGCATCGACCACATAGAGGTCATAACCAACCCTTCGGCAAGGTACGGCTCGAAGGCCGACGGCATAATCAACATCGTAACCACCACAAAGGTCAAGAGAAACCAGTTCTTCAGCTTCGGCGCAAACGCGTCGATCAAGCCGTACGCGAGTCCATGGTTCTCATACGTGTGGAGCAACGACAGACTCTCGCTCAACCTGTACACAAACTTCTCATACTACCACAGCAAGAACAACTTCTTCTACGACCTGTCGATATACAATCCTAAAGGCGAGGAGCGCGAGCTTGTGAGTTTCGAGACCGACACTTCGAGAAGCAAGAGCAACAACTACAGTGGCGGCATCTACTTCAGCCTCGATTACGAAATCGACAGCATGAACACCATGTCGTTCTGGGCAGGCGGCTGGCCCGGACTGAACGTGAACGACAATTCAGACATTCTCGAGAGGGAGATGTTCCTCACACACTCAACAACGAGGTACAGCTCAGAGTCAAGGCAGAAAGGCAGGAATTTCTGGGGCGGCCTCGGCTTGTACTTCATGCACAGTTTCGACAAGAAAGGACATAACATATCCGCTGACATCAACTTTTCAACCATGGACATCTACCATACGGGGCTGGCGAGGAAGCATTTCACCTCTCCTGCCAACTATCTTCGCGTGAAGAACTCAGTCAACAAGATCATGAACGTCGATTTTTCAGGGGAGGTTACCTATAACCGTCCGTATTCGGAAAACGGCGAGATCTCGGCCGGGTACTACGGCGGTGTCGCGCTGAACAGCACACTGTCGCACCTCGACACGCTTCGCGAAGGCGTGCTCGTAACCGACGAGATCAGGAGTTTCCTTCACCGTTCGCCGAGTGTCGAGAACCAGATTTTCTTCACATTGCAGCACAAGTTCGGCAACTTTACAATCAAGCCTGGAGTGCGCCTGGAACACGAGTACATCTCGCTCACCTACCCCAACGTCCCCACCGACACCTTCAATATCAGGAGGCACTTCTTCCACGTGAGGCCGTCGCTGCACCTGTCTTACCGCACCGAGTCGATGCACAACTTCCGCCTGAGCTACTCGTTCAGGGGCACGTCTCCGTCAGCCGACGAGCTCACCAAGTTCTGCACATTCGACGAGGACAACTTCAGCAGCGGCAACCCATACCTCAAGAATGTTCTCACACATTCATTGGAGACAGGCTGGTCGAAGTACTGGACGAAATACGGCTCGGTGGGCCTCACCCTCTACTTCAAGGCCAAGAGCAGGGAGATCAACGAGATAAACATCCCGATGTACCATTATGTTTTCGGACGAGAGGTATCATTCAGCTATCCGGTAAACGTGGGCAGATCCACGAACACCGGGCTGGAGTTCAACACCATGTACCGCCCGAACGCGATGTTCAACATACGGTTCTATGCCAATGTTTACCATTCTTACATAGAGACCTTGTACGATAACCGGCTTTACAAGAGCGGCATGTGGTCGTGCAGTTTCGACCTGAGCATCTGGGCGAAGTTATGGAAGAGGCTCGAGATATCGGCCTCCGGCACTTACCGTTCACCGTCGCAATCGCTGTTTTCGCAGACCCATCCCTACTACGGCATAAACGCCGGGCTTCGCGCCGACTTCTTCAAGAACAGGCTTTCGGTGTTCCTCAACGTCAACGACATCTTCAACTGGAACCGCTGGGGCAGCGACATGAGCAGCCCATACCTTGAGTCGCACAGCACATTCAAAAGCAACTCACGGTCTGTTGCTTTGGGCTTCACGCTGCGCTTCGGCAAGATGGAGCTTGAGCAGCAAGCGCGGCAGGGAGCCGGCAACGAGGGACAGGGACAAGGCGGAATGTAACTTAATGACGTCCTTTCTTTCTGGTCATACGAGCGCGTCGGTGTTCTCGTCCTCGATGTCGGGGATGAGCCGTCTGACAGGTTTCCAGTCGTAGAAGAAGCGGCTTGCTATCACGCGCACCACTGTGTAGGCGGGTATTGCGATGAGCATTCCCACGGCGCCGCCCACGTGTCCGGCAACGAGTAGAACCACGAAAATTTCGAGCGGGTTTGCCTTTATGCTCGTGGAATAAATCAGCGGCTGGTAAACAAAGTTGTCAACCAGCTGCGTGGCGAGCATGATTCCCAGCACTATGGCGGCGAATATCCAGATGTTTACGCCGAGGCCCACACCGTCTCCGTACTTGAGGATAACGCACAGAACAACGCCGATCACTTCACCCACAAGCGGACCGACGTATGGTATCACATTAAGAAGGCCGGCAATGAAGGCTATGCCCAGCGCGTAGCTGAACCCTATGCGGGCAATGAGCCACAGTCCGAGGAAGTCGAGCACCACAACTCCGAGTATTTCTACGATCAGTCCGACGAAATACCTCGAAAGCAGTCTCTCGATGTCGAGGATGGTCTTTTCCACACGCCCCTCTATCCTATCGGGCACCATCGCGCCAACAATACGTCCGAAGAGGGTTTCGTCCTTTATGAAGAAAAAAGATATGAAGACGACCGAGAACAGCCCCACCGCAATGCTTGCTACAGCGGAAGCCACCGACCCGAGGAGACCGGGGATGTCGGAGAGGTTCACTATTTCCGACATCTTCTGGAGCAGCATCTGCACCCCGTCGAAGTCCTCGCCGACCCATGGCAGCACCCTTACCATCCAGTCGTTCACCTGGTCGATGACGTTGTGGCCGTCAACAGCTTCGCTGGCGTTCATCGAAGACGCGTCGTGGACTATTCCGGACACCACCGGCACAACCTGCATCACGACGAGGAAGAGAACTGAAAATATTATCACGATGGTGAGTACAGACAGCAGGGCGTCGGGAGCCGCCTTCCCTTTTATCTTTACTTTCCGCAAAAGTCTCAGCACCGGCTGTCCTACAAGCGAAACAATAAAGGCCAAGAGTATATAGGCCAAAACGCTGCTGAAATACCTGCACACGACAAATGCAAGTGCCACCGCGCCAATTATAATCAAGTATCTTGCCAGTTGGTCGATGCTGCGCTCTTTTTCCATATCTGTTTTTTTTATAAGACCAATGAATCCGCAAACATACAAAAAAAGTGGGTTCGCTTTGTCCTTTTGAGTGTTCAGATATGGGATAATATTTATGCGCACACCATTTCAGGACACAGTTTAGAGCAGCGGTTTATTATGTCTTTTGCATATTTGAAGCCTTCATTGCAGACTTTTGTGCTTTTAGTACCGTCGTATCCCATAGTGAGATGTAGAATATTGTAGCCTATGTTTATCGAGTTCAGCAGTTTTCTGTCGCGGTTTGCAGCGGCTTTCTTGTATCTGTCTATAGATGGCCGTCCCTTGCCTTTGCGTACGCCTAAGGCTGCGTCAAGCGCGACAAGACAGCCTTTCCAAAGAATGTCGCCGGCTGTTTTTATATACTTGCTGTCGGTATAGCTTTTCAGTTCGGTGTCGTAGTTTGCCTTTTTGATGATTTCCTCGGCGTTGGCAACGTAGCGCAGCGCCTCTTCAATGGGATCTTTCTTCTTCATGATTGTTTTTCTTTGTTTTGAGAACAAACTATAACAGCGCAAATATACAACAAAAACAAGCCAT
>CADBQG010000041.1 GCA_902796805.1 uncultured Bacteroidota bacterium | reverse complement strand
TCACGGCAAGGGTACCCTTGCCGTGATTCGATAAAATTTTAATTTTGCATCCCGAAAAAACTGTAACGGTTATTTAGGACTAGTCATGAAAATAAGTTTACTTTCCTTCCTTCTCAAGATTCTCTTTCAAAGATTGAAGCACGTTGAGGTCGCCGAGGGTTGCCTTCTCGACATTGCTCTCGTTAACCTTCTGAATGTCGCGCTCTTTCTGTCTTTCCTCGTCAGACCTTGCCTTGTCCTCGCTGTCCCTGTCGGGTTGCCAGGTCTTGGTGTGTGAGAGGTGAATCTTCTTGGCGTCCTTGGAGAAGTCCACAACCATGAACTTGAGGGTTTCGCCCTCTTTCACAGGGGTTTTGTCTTCTTTCGCAAGGTGACGGCTGAAAGCGAAGCCCTCGATGTTGTTCGGCAACATCACAGTGGCGCCCTTGTCGTTGATGGAGGTGATTGTTCCTTCGTGAACAGAACCAACGGTGAAGATTGTCTCGTAAACGTCCCACGGATTCTCCTCGAGCTGCTTGTGGCCGAGGCTGAGTCTGCGGTTCTCGGTGTCGACTTCGAGTACAACTACGTCTATTGACTCGCCAACCTTGGTGAATTCGGCGGGGTGCTTGATCTTCTTCGACCAAGAGAGGTCGGAGATGTGAATCAGACCGTCAACGCCCTCCTCAAGCTCCACAAAGATGCCGAAAGTGGTGAAGTTGCGTACTGTGGCGGTATGCCTTGAGCCGACAGGGTATTTCTCGAGAATGTTTGCCCACGGGTCGGGAATGAGCTGCTTGATGCCGAGAGACATCTTCTGGCCTTCGCGGTCGAGGGTGAGTACAACAGCCTCGATCTCGTCGCCGACCTTGAGGAAGTCGTGCGCGGTGCGGAGGTGCTGCGACCATGACATCTCTGACACATGGATTAGGCCCTCGACGCCAGGTATGATTTCAACGAATGCGCCGTAGTCGGTGATAACTACAACTTTGCCCTTAACCTTGTCGCCGACTTTCAAGTTGGGATCGAGCTTCTCCCAAGGCTGCGGGGTGAGCTGCTTGAGACCCAATGCGATGCGCTTCTTTCCCTCCTCGAAGTTGAGGATAACAACGTTGACCTTCTGGTCAAGCTCCACAACCTCCGACGGATGGTTTATGCGGCCCCAAGAGAGGTCGGTGATGTGGATGAGTCCGTCGAGACCTCCGAGGTCGACGAAAGCGCCGTAAGAAACGATGTTCTTGACGGTACCCTCGAGAATCTGGCCGACTTCGAGCTTGCTGATGATCTCTGCCTTCTGGGCCTCGATTTCAGCCTCGATGAGAGCCTTGTGGGAAACCACAACGTTCTTGTAATCGTGGTTGATCTTCACAACCTTGAACTCCATAGTCTTGCCAACGTACACGTCGAAGTCGCGGATCTGCTTCACGTCGATCTGCGAACCCGGGAGGAACGCCTCGATGCCGAATACGTCGACGATGAGACCGCCCTTGGTCTTGCCCTTCACATAGCCGGTGATAACTTCCTGGTTGTCGTAGGCCTCGTTGACGCGCTGCCATGACTTGAGAATGAGGGCGCGCTTGTGTGAAAGCTGCATCTGGCCGTTGGCGTCCTCCTGGCTCTCAACGTAAACCTCGATTTCGTCGCCTATTTTGAGGTCGTGGTTGTAGCGAAGCTCGGAAGCGTTTATCACACCGTCAGACTTGAAGCCGATGTTGATCACAACCTCGCGGTCGTTGATGGATACAACCTTGCCCTTTATCACGTCGTCCTGGTCGATTGACTTGAACGACTTGGTATAGAGTTCTTCCAGGCGAGCCTGCTCATCCTTCGAGTAGCGCTCGTTCTGCTCCGACACCTTGTTCCAGTCGAATTTCTCGAGAGCGTCGGCGTATGCACTTGTGAAGTCGTGCTGCTTGCGTTCCCTTTTCGGTGCGGGTGCTGTTTCCGGAAGTGTGTTCTCTACGGTTTGTTCTGCAGCCTGGTCCGCTGCTTGTTCAACATTCTGTTCCATTTCCTTGGTTTCTTCAGGAGCATTTAACAATTCTTCTGACATAATGAATTTGTCTTCTTCAGGCCGAAGACAGAGGCCTTTTTAAAGTTAAACATGAGGTTAATTTGTTGACTGCCAATTGAAGAGCCTCTTTCAAAAAGCGGGTGCAAAGATACAAAAAATATTATTGCCGCCGACTGAAAAATGCCCCTGATGATCGAAAATGGAGATTGCTGTTTTTTTCTATCTTTGCAGACCGAAATTTTTAAAAGATGAAGAGTATGATTTCGATAGTTCTTGCAATGGTCTGCTTTCTCTTCGCCGCAGGACAGGACAGCAAGAGAGAGTCGCGCAAGAACCTCACTATAAAGGAATGGAAGACGCCGGCACGCGGCGGCGCGCGCCATCTCGACCATGTTACCCGATACGATGCCAATGGCCGCAAGGTGGAGGAAATCGAGTACTCCCAAAGCGGACTGAAGGCGAGATGCACCTACGAGTACGACGAGAGCGGCAGGAAGACCCGCGAAGTTCTCTATGACGAGAACAACAAGGCATACCGCATCCGCAAGTTCGAGTACAATCCCGACGGCACTAAGAAACGCCAGCTCAACTACACCGCGAAGGGTGTCTTGGTCTCCATCAAAGAATTTGAATATATAACGAAGTAGATGCCAGGGATAGACACCATACTGCGTGCTATGGACACCATACCCCTTGAGGAGATGGAACGCGTGAAGCTCATGAACCGCGTCGACAGCAAATACCCGACGAACATGCAGACTCTTCTGTCGATGGCTCCGCTGTGGAAGGACAACTTCCTTGTTCAGACGAGTGCAGGAAGGCTAGTTGCGAGCTACAGGTCGCTCTATTTCGACACCGACGACGCCATCACATACACGGTGCACCATAACCGCCACCTCAGGCGCCAGAAGGTGAGGCAGCGCATTTACGTCGACTCGCAAACCGCATTCTGCGAGGTTAAGAACAAGAAGAACACCGGCAGGACTAAGAAGAAAAGGATTCAGATACCCCTCGACTGCTGGGGTGACCTCCACTCGCTGCCCGCAATGGAAGAGTTTTTGAAAGAGAGGGTGTGGATCACCGACAGAGCCATGTCGCCGCGCCTCGAAAACGCGTTCAGCAGGATAACGTTAGTGAACAAAGCCATGACAGAGCGCGTAACCATAGACTTCGGCATAACTTTCCGCAACCATCTGCACGGGCATTGCGCCTCCGTCGACAACCTGGTGATAATCGAGGTCAAGCAGGACGGCGCCCGGCGCTCTGAGTTCAAGGACATACTCCTCGGTGCGAGGGTCAAGCGCAAAGGCCTGAGCAAATACTGTCTTGGCATGTTGCTCACCGACCCGTCTGTCAAATACAACCGCTTCAAGGAGAAAGTACGATACGTCAACAAACTTACCGGCATCGACAATACAATAAAAGCTGCACAAATATGATACAGAACGATTTGGACATTCTTTTCGATTCGGAGATAGCGAGCGAATTCGCCAACGACACTTCAGGACTCTTCGGCATTCCTTGGTTCGACGGGCCAAGCCTCTGGCAGTTTCTTTTCAGATTTGCCATAAACCTGGCGGTGTGCTGGCTCATCATAGGAAAGTTCTATTATCCAAAAAGCCAGCGCCGCGACTATTATTTCACCTTTATGATGTTCAGCATCACAATATTCTTCCTCATCTTCCTGATGGACAACGTGAGGGTTCAGATCGGCTTCGCCCTCGGGCTTTTTGCCATATTCGGCATGATAAGGTACAGGACCGAGACAGTGCCGATACGGGAAATGACATACCTCTTCGTTGTCGTGGGCATCTCGGTGATCAACGGTCTGGCAATGACCGTGAGCTACACCGAACTCGCCCTCACGAACGTCATTATAGCCCTTTCGGTGCTGCTCTTCGAGACCATTCACAGAAAAAACCGTCTTGAATGCAAGATCATCACTTGCGAGAAGGTGGAGCTGGCGCACACCGCCCGAGAACAGGAACTTGTCGAAGACCTCAAGAACCGCACAGGCCTCGACATAAAGCGCGTTGAAGTAGGCCATATCGACTATCTCAAAGACATATTCTTCGTGAAAGTCTACTATTCTTCCAACAAACCCGACAACACGATCAACGGCCTCACAAAGATAAAGGGCGACAACTACTTCTGAATCAGACCACACATATAATAAATTGTGTGTCAAAAGCGTTTAACTTAAATAAACACGAGATAATGAACCGCATTCTAACAATACTGCTCTCGTTCACGGTACTTTTCTCCTTTGCGCAGAACGGTGACGCGAGAATAAACCAGAAAGACAGCAAAGGGAAAAAACAGGGTGTGTGGAAAAAATACGAGAATGGAAGACTCCTGTATGAGGGGCAATTCAAGGACGACGTGCCATACGGCACGTTCAAGTATTACCATGACAACGGCAAACTGAAGAGCGTGTCGGAGTTCGTTCAGGGCGTTCATAAGGTGAAGTCCACAATCTATTACGAGAGCGGGCGCAAGGCCTCGGAAGGAATGTTCGTTGACCAGCAGAAGGACGGCGAATGGAGGTATTACAACCAGAACGACTCTCTGCTGAAGGTCGAGAACTACAAAGACGGAACCAAAAGTGGGTTGTGGAAGACATTTTCTTCGGATAACGGTCTCCTGTTGGAGGAGTGCGAATACAGCAACGGGCAGCGCAACGGCGTTTACAGGACGTACTATACGAACGGAGTTGTAAGCCTGGAAGAAAACTATGTTAACGGAAAGACCAACGGGAAGAGCACGGCCTATTATCCTAATGGAAATATTTCTGTAACAGGCAATTATCATCTCGGATGGCGCGACGGGGAATGGAATCAGTACGACCACGGCGGCAAAATAAGGACTACATCATACTACGAGTCGAGGCGTTTGGCAGGCACATATATATATATGTATCAAAAAGGGGTGGGGCAGAAGCTTAACCAGGACATCGTGGCGTATTTTGTGAAGAACGGCAGCAAGAGTTCTGTTGTCCTGAAGAACGGCAACAAGATACAGATTGACGAGACGCTGGAGGATGTGGAGTCGTGGCTCGACCTTACAGTGTTCATGCGCGTGAACCCGCGCTACATAGTTGCTCTGGATGCAATGGTAAGTTATCGTGTCTCTGATGACAGTGAAGACGCGATAACAATAAAAATAGCGCCGCAGCCCGACGAGGAGATCTATTCAGAGGGAGTGACGGCCAAATTGGTGAAGTCTCTCTTCAACACAGAGATGCCAAAACAATGAGATTATGAAATTCAAAACAATAATGCTGCTGATGTTTGCCGGACTGGCTGTGTCAAGCTGCGCGCCGTCGCCCAAGCGCGCCGCAACGAAGTTTATGGACAATCTGAAAGACAAGAAGTTTGTGGCGGCGGCCGAATGCTGCGGCGTTTCAAAAGACAAGGCCTCGCTTGACCTGATGACCGCAATGCTTGAAGAAGGCTACGGTATGCAGGACAACACGGTGAGGGCTTTCGTTGTAACAGGCGACTCAATATTCCCTGACAGGCAGGGCGCCGTGGTGACCATGAATATACTCTACACCGACATGCACCGTGAAGACAGTGTTGTCCTCAAGTTGCGCACAATGAACGGCAGGTGGATTGTGCAGCCTTTCCAATGAGAGCTGTAAGCCGTGAGATACTCCGCATAGCGGTGCCGAGCATCGTCACCAACATCACCGTCCCGTTGCTGGGCATGGTTGATGTGGCGATAGTGGGGCACATTGGCAACGCCTCGCACATTTCCGCCATTGCCCTCGGCACCATGGTCTTCAACCTTATTTACTGGAATTTCGGGTTCCTGCGTGCGGGCACTTCAGGACTCACTGCGCAAGCATACGGCGCACGCGACAGAAGGGAATACACAGACATACTTGTTCAAGGAATGTCGGTGGCGTTGGCGGCCGCGCTGCTCATAATCTGCCTCAGGCATCCTGTTGCCATCCTTTGCAGGAGGCTGATCCGCAGCACTCCGGAAGTGCTGTCTCTTATGCTGTCGTATTTTTACATAAGGGTTTGGGCGGCGCCTGCGACAATTTCACTGTATGTGATAAAGGGATGGTTCATAGGGATGCAGAACGCGCGGGCACCTATGTGGGTTGCCACAATCCTGAACATAGTGAACATTCTGATAAGCCTGCTCCTTGTATACGGCTTCGGCGCCGGCATAGAGGGCGTGGCCTGGGGCACCGTGGCGGCACAATACAGCGGGCTGCTGCTCGCAATCGCTATCTGGCTTGTGAAGTACCGCCGTCTTCTGAATGATATGGACTTGAAATCGGCGCTCAGGCGGGATAGGCTCGTCAGGTTTTTCAAGGTCAACACCGACATATTCCTCAGGTCGCTGTGTTTAGTTGCAGTGTTTACATTCATACCCTACATATCCGCCACGATGGGCGAGGAGATTCTCGCCGCAAACACACTTCTGATGCAACTTTTCACATTGACCTCGTACATAATGGACGGCTTCGCGTATGCCGGGGAGTCCATTGTGGGGAAGCATGTCGGGGCTCGTGACCTTGGCGGGCTTAAGTCTGTTGTGCGCGGCCTGAACCTCTGGGGTGTCGCGCTCGCCGGAGTCTTCACTCTTGTGTTCCTGCTCGGCGGCGAGTGGATTCTAAGGCTCTTGACCGAGGACCCGACCGTGACAGAGACCGCGAAGGAGTACCTCTTCTGGTCGTATCTCGTCCCTTTTGCGGGCTATGCGGCGTTCATCTACGACGGCATATATATCGGGGCTACGGCCTCTGTCGCGATGCGCAACATCATGTTCGTGGCAACGGCAGTCTTCTTCTGCCTCTATTTTCCACTTGCCCCGTTTTTTGCAAACAACGCACTGTGGCTCGCCTTCATCGTCTTCCTCGTGACGAGAGGGTTGCTGATGGTCGCGGCAAGGAAACGTAATGTCTTTGGTTTGATAGAGGCTGGCGACTCTTTTGTGTCAGGGGAGTAGCGTCTCAGTGTAGTCCTTCCTGAACCATGTGAGCTGCTTCTTCGCGTAGCGGCGCGTGTGTGTCTTTATGTCCTCCACTGCCTCGCCGAGTGTGCATTTTCCGTCGAGGTAGTCGAAGAGTTCCCTGTAGCCAACAGTGTTGAGGGCGTTCAGTTCCCGATGCGGATACAGTCCCCGCGCTTCGTCCAGAAGGCCGTCGTCCATCATCTTGTCCACCCTTTTGTTGATGCGCTCGAACAGCACTTCCCTCGGACGGTTCAGATAGAACTTCTCTATGTTGAAATCCCGTTCTTTCTTGACATTGTGCATGAATCCGGAATAAGGCTTGCCGGTCTGGAGACATATCTCGAGGGCGCGGATCATGCGTTTGTGGTTGTTGGTGTCGTTGGTGGCCATGAACACGGGGTCCAGCGTCTCGAGCTGTGCGCGAAGAGCCTCTATGCCGTTGTTGAGGAAGAGTCGGTTCACGTACTTGCGCAACTTGAAGTCCACGTCGGGCAGCTCGTCGATGCCGTTGCACACCGCGGCGATGTACTGCGGGCTGCCACCGGTCATGATGACCACAGGGTACTCCTTGAACAGTTCGCCGAGCAGTTTGAGGACGTCCTGTTCATAAAGGTAGACATTGTAATAGTCGTGAATGGAGAGCATTCCGACGAAGTAGTGCCTTGCGGCTGCGAGTTCCTCATCGGTGGGATAAGCCGTGCCTATTCGCATTTCCCTGTAGAACTGGCGCGAGTCGGCCGAGATTATCGGCGCGTTCAGACGTTGCGCCAGTTCTATTGTGTATGCGGTCTTCCCCACACCTGTGGGGCCTGTTATCACAAGTAGGGTGGGGCGGCTAAAATTCGCTGAATTCATTGAGGTCCGAGTAGTCTTCCTCGTTGTAGCCGTCGTCGAAGCCGTCGTCGAAATCATCTTCCTCGTCCAAGGTGAGAGCCGACTCGTCGAACTCCGGCTGCGGCATGTCCTTGGGCGACACCTTCACGGGCAACTCGCCCTTGCTGAACGTGCAGCATGGAAAACGCTCCGTGTCGTCAGACTTCGCGGCCTTCTGGAACTCTATGTAGAACGTCTTCGGGTTCATGAAGTCGTATTCGTAGAGAATGTTCTGGTGCGGGTCGGTGATGAAGTCCTTGAGCACGGCGTCTCTCATCACGAACTTGGGAATGTTGCTCTTTGTGCTGAAAGAGTCCTCGTCGTCGTAGTCGGGGCTCTCGGCCAGATCCTCCTCGTCGGAGGTGTCGGTGAGGGTTATCTCCTTCTGTTTGTTCCACTTCTGGTCGCAGATGGAAAACGAGGCGAACTCGTTGCCGCTCAGTCCGAGGCATCCGTAGAGGAACTTGTGGAACTCCTCGAAGTTGAAGTTCGCGGGTATGTCAACATCCCTCTCGAAATCTTCGATCTCGTCGTAGAAAACTTTGAACTTGTAATAGTACATAATGTATGGGTTTAATGGTTTTGTCTCTTCAGTTACGCTTCCTCAACGTCGGGTTCAACCATGTTGTGGTACACGTTGGTGACGTCCTCGTCCTCGTTTATTTTGTCGAGAAGTGCCTCCACCTCGGCGCGCTCCTCGTCGCTAAGGGTCTTCATCTCCTTGGGTATCCTGTCGAATTTGAAGCTTTTGATCTCGAATCCGTTGTCCTCGAGGAACTTCTGTATCGGGCCGAAGGATTTGTATTCGGCCATCACGATGATTTCCTCGTCGTCGGAGTCGATCTCGGCGTCGAAGTCCATCATAGAGAGTTCGAACTCCTCGATGTCGGTGTCGGCTGTGCGCGCCACGGTGAATATGCATTTGTGGTCGAAGAGGAAGTCGAGCATTCCGGATGTGCCGAGCGAGCCTCCGAACTTGTTGAAGTAGCTGCGCACGTTGGCCACTGTGCGCTGGTTGTTGTCGGTGGCCGCCTCTATCATGATGGCTATGCCGTGCGGTCCGCGTCCTTCATACACCATCTCCTTGTATTCCGACAGATCCTTCTCGAAGGCGCGCTTAATCGCGCGGTCGATGTTGTCCTTCGGCATGTTCTCGTTCTTGGCCGTCTGTATGAGCAGGCGAAGCTTTGAGTTCTGGTCGGGGTCGGGGCCGCCGGCCTTGGCTGCCATTGTTATCTCTTTCCCCAAACGCGTGAAAGTCTTCGCCAGGTATGCGTTGCGCTTGAAGATTCTTGCCTTGCGGTATTCAAATGCTCTTCCCATTTTTTGTGTGTTTTAGTTAGAAGTTTCTTTTTTCTGCGGTTTCATCGCGGCTGCAAATATACAATTTTTCCTTTGAAACGCCACAGTTCCGCATATTCGCATAGTTGGCGTTTGTTTCTGAAAAAATGCTATCTTTGCACCTCTTAATCTATCAGTTGCATATCGTTATGGACTTAAAGCAAATAGAAGAAAAAGTGAGGTGTTTCCTTGTGGAGGACTTGGAGATTGACGAGGAAAAGATTGCCCCAAACGCGCTGCTCAAGGAGGATCTCGGAATCGACAGCCTCGACTTCGTGGACATCGTCGTGATTGTGGAGAAGACCTTCGGCTTCAAGATAAAGCCCGAAGACATGAAGGAAGTTAAGACTTTCTCGCAGTTCTGCGAATATATAGCCTCAAACGTTGGATAACAGCAGAAGCAACGCCGTGGGGAAGCAGTGGCAGGGCAGGACCGACGGCGCCGGCTGGATGCACTCGGCACTTTCGGTCATCATGCGCTACGCGCCGCTCAGGGCAATGTATCTCTTTGCGGACGTGTTCGTCGTCCCTTTCTATCTTGCCTTCTCCAAGTCGTCCATTCCAATATATCACTATTTCAGGAAAATAAGAGGTAATGGCATAGTCAGGTCGTTCATCGGCACATGCAGAACATTCAGCCAGTTCTCCAAGAACGTCCTCGACAAGTTCAGGATGTACGCCGGCGGCGCCTTCAGCTTCGAAGTCGACAACATGGAACTCTACGACACGCTGTCAAGATCCGATACCGGATTTCTGATATTCAGCGCCCACATCGGCAACTATGAACTGGCCGGGTACACGTTCAAGGCCTCCGACAAGTGCTACAACGCGCTTCTTTTCGCCGACGAGGCGGAGACTATCATGAAGTATCGCGACAAGATGTTCCGCGGCAACAACATAAGAATGATCCCCGTCTCTCCCGACATGTCGCATCTGATAGTCATGAGCAATGCCCTCGCCGACGGTGAGAGCGTGAGCATTCCGGCAGACAGGGTGCTGGAAGGGCAGCGCACCTTCTCTGTGGAATTCCTCGGGCATGAGGCCGAGTTCCCGGCAGGACCGTTCCTGTTGGCTGCAAAACGCAAACTGCCCGTCCTCTCGATCCAAGTGATGAAGGACTCGGCAAAAAAATACAAGGTTTTCATAAAGAAACTCGATGGTGAAGGCACTTCGGCGCATGAAATCGCGCGAAGCCTGCTCAAGTCATATACGTCTCATCTCGAATCGGTTCTGGATCTCTATCCTCACCAATGGTTTAACTTTTATGAGTTTTGGAAGTCATAAAAATCTGTTGCATGAAGTCATGGTTCTTGATTCAGTAGACATAAGAGACCTTATTCCGCAGAAGGAACCCTTCGTGGTGGTTGACAGACTCTCCAAGGCCGATGAGTCGTCGGCTGTTTCTGTGTGGGAAATACGCGATGACAGTCTATTTGTGAATGGCGGCGAGCTTCAGCCTTGCGTCATTCTCGAGAACATGGCTCAGACCTGCGCCGCCCATCTCGGGTATGTCGGGAGGTTTATCAATGATAATCCAGAGGTGAAAATCGGATATATCGGCTCCGTGAAGAACTTGTCGGTGTTAAAGGTGCCTCGGGTGGGCGATGTGGTTGAGACACACATCAAGGTTGTCGAGCAGATTATGGATATGAAACTTATTGAGGCGGTCTCCTATATCAACGGTTCAATTGCGGCCAAAGCCGAGATAAAGATTGCCCTGACAGACAAAACTGCGTTATGATGGAAGTAGTGAAAGTCTCGGATAATATCATCTCGCCGCTCGGGTTTTCTGTGGAAGAAAACTATGAAGCCGTGATGTCGGGGAAGTCGGCACTGCGGCTTTATGAAGGGCTGTGGGGACTTCCGTTTCCGTTCGTGGCCTCAATGCTCGACGACAGCCTACTCGACGACGAGTTCCGGAAGTGCGCTGACGTGTCGCGGCTTCCATACGGCAATTTCACAAGGTTCGAGAAGGCGGCCCTGCTCTCGGCAATAAAGGCGCTTGAGTCAGCCAGTGTCGACACGGAGTCGGCCCGTGCCCTCTTCATCCTGTCCACCACGAAGGGCAACGTCGAACTTCTCGGCGGAGGCTCGCCAAGCCTTGCCAGGGTGCGACTGGCCTCAACTGCTTCGATGATTTCACGATATTTCCGCAACCCCAACCAGCCGATTGTTGTCTCCAACGCCTGCATCTCCGGGCTGTGCGCCCAGATCGAGGCCATGCGTTGCATAAGGTCAGGTCATTATGACTGCTGTGTGGTAACCGGTGCCGACGTGCTTTCGCCGTTCATCGTCTCGGGGTTCAACTGTCTGAAAGCCCTGTCCGACGAGCCGTGCAGGCCGTTCAGCGCGAACCGCAAGGGTCTCAACCTCGGAGAGGCAGCCGCAACTGTCGTTTACTCCGCCTCCGGTTCAGACTCACGGCAGTGGAGGATTGCAAGCGGGGCCGTCCGCAACGACGCAAACCATATATCCGGGCCATCGCGCACCGGCGACGGCAGTTTCGCGGCCCTCGACTATGCTGTGCGGCATTCAGGCTGCCTGCCGTCAGACTTGGCCTTCCTGAACGTGCACGGCACGGCAACGCCATACAACGACGAGATGGAGTCAGTGGCCATAGGGCGCGCCGGACTCGAAGACGTGCCTGTCAACGCGCTGAAAGGCTACTTCGGGCACACCCTCGGTGCAGCCGGTGTGCTTGAGGTGTTACTCTCCATGCACTCAGTGGAGCAAGGAGTCATCCTGCCTACACGGGGCTTCGACACGCTTGGTGTGTCAGTGAACCTGAATGTGTCGGACCAGCCTGTCGAAACATGCAAAAAATCTTTCGCAAAACTGTTGTCAGGCTTCGGCGGATGCAACGCCGCGGCAGTGTTCACCAAATCCGGTAAATCATGATAGAAGGTTGTTTCAAGATACTGCATTCAGTGAGTCTGTCGCCGGGCTTGGCGCTCCTCGACGGCCGGAAACTATTCTCCTCGCCGGGCAGCGCCAACTTCCTCTCCGACCTCTACCACCACTTGCGAGCCGAATACCCCAAATTCTTCAAGATGGACGTTCTCTGCAAGACGGGGTTCCTCGCCGCGGAAATTCTTCTTGAAGCCGAGAAGGCAGAGCGGTTCGTCATGAGAAACGACCGCGCCGTACTGCTGTGCAATGCTTCGTCGTCGATAACTACCGACCGAAAGTTTATAGAAGGCATAGCCAATATCGACGATTTCTACCCTCAGCCGTCGCTTTTCGTTTACACGCTCCCGAATATTGTTACAGGCGAGATTGCCATAAGGAACAAGTTCTCCGGCGAGACAAGCCTCTATGTGATCGAAAAGCGAGACGACGGAATCCTTTCATCTCTCATTGAAAGGGCATTTACCGATGATGAGACTCTGAGTGCCGTAGCCGGTTGGGTTGACGCATCGTCGGATTCAGAATATGAAGCAGAATTATTCCTGATTAATAAACATTTGTAATATGGAACTTATTGAAGAATTGAAACTTAAAGTTATCGAAGCACTGAACCTCGAGGATATGAAACCTGAGGACATCGATCCCGACGCGCCGCTTTTCGGCGATGAAGGACTCGGTCTCGACTCCATTGATGTGCTTGAACTTATTGTGCTTATGGAGAGAAACTACGGAATACGCATCAGCGATTCCAAGACGGGGAAGGAGATATTCGCTTCTCTGCGCACCATGGCCGATTTCGTGTCGAAGAACAGGACAAAATGACGGCAGACCGTGTCGTGATAACCGGCATAGGCCTTGTTTCGGCGATAGGCTCGAACCTCTCTGAGAATCTTGCAAACCTCAGGCAGGGGAAATCCGGTGTGTCGGAGATGGAGTTCCTCGGTTCCGAGCACAAGGGTCTTCCTGTAGGCGAGGTGAAGCTTTCAAACAGGCAGATGTGCGAGATGCTCGGGATAGTCGATGGCGAACTCGTGTCGCGGACATTCCTGCTCGGGGCGCTTGCCGTGAAGGAGGCTCTCGGGTTTTTGCCACCCGTCGTGCGCGGCGGACTGGCTCTTGTCTCAGGCACTACTGTTGCGGGCATGGACGTTACTGAGAAGCTCTATCCAGAACCATTGCCGGCGGATTCGGATCCAGTGCACGACTGCGGCTCGAACACCAACTCCATTGCTAAGTATTTCGGTTGTTTCGACTACGCCACAACCATTTCAACGGCTTGTTCCTCCGCTCTTAACTCGCTGATATTCGGCAAGAGGTTGATAGAAGGTGGAGTGAGGGACATAGTTGTGGCCGGCGGCACCGAGGCGCTCTCCAAGTTTCATCTCAACGGCTTCAAGTCTTTGATGATCCTCGACGAAAGGCGCTGCCGTCCGTTCGACAAGACAAGGGCGGGGCTCAACCTCGGTGAGGGCGCGGCGTTCATGGTGCTTGAGAGGGAGTCGTCGGCAATTGCGCGGAACGCCTCCATACTTGCAGTTCTCAGCGGCGCGGGCAACGCCTGCGACGCGTATCACCAGACGGCAAGTTCGCCCGGCGGCGAAGGCGCTTTCCTCGCTATGGAGAGGGCGTTGGCATCGGCAAGGCTCGCACCCGCCGACATAGACTACATTTCCGCCCACGGCACCGGCACCCCCGACAACGACGCCTCCGAAAGCGCGGCCATCAAGCGGCTTTTCGGACAAAACCACCCTCCGGTGTCGTCAACAAAGGCCCTCACCGGACACACAACAAGCGCCTCCGGCTCAATAGAGGCCGCGTTTTGCATTCTGGCAATGAACAACCGTTTTCTTCCAAAAAATGCGGGCTTCTCAACGCCGGACGAAAGCTGCATAACGCCGCTGACTTCCGATGTCGCGCCTGATTGCCGCATCGACAACGTGATGTGCAACTCTTTCGGCTTCGGCGGCAACGATTCATCCATAATCCTCTCTCGATATGAATAAAGTCTACGTCTCTGCAATCGCCAACAAAGTCTCTGAAGAGGAGATACGCTCCCTGATATCGCCTGCCAAGGCGCGCCGTCTCGGGATGCTCCAGAAACGCGCACTCGCCACTGCGCTGAAAGCTCTTGCAGTTTCTGGAATCGAAATGCCAGACATGATTCTCAACGGGACTGTCATGGGTTGCATCGAAACCTCTCTGAGAATACTCGACGGCATGGCCTCCGATGGCGAGAAGGTAGCGATGCCGACAGCTTTCATGCAGTCAACGCACAACACCGTAGCCTCCCTGATAGCCATACACACCGGCAACCACGGATATAACGCCACATATTCCCACGGCGCGGTCTCGTTCGAGTGCGCCCTGCAGGACGCCTTCCTCAGCATCCGCTCAGGGCAGGCCTCGTCGGCGCTTGTGTGCAGGAACGACGAGATAACGCCCTTGATGAGGCAGAACCCCAAGTTCTTCGGCAATGTGCAGTTTTCCGACGTGTCGGAGGCCTGGGTGTTGACAGCAAACCGCGACGACGGTGCTTTGTTTGAAATAGAGGATATTGTGATAACCCACCGAAACGGAACAGATTCGGCCGAAATAGTAAAATCTGAGTTATGAGACTAATCTTTTTAGCTTTGCTGCAGTCGCTGCTTTTGTGTTCCGGACAAGTGTTCCTGAAATTGGCATTGGAAAAGATGGGCGACTTTGAGATGAAACTGCATTTTTTCTTGTCACAGTTGGTGAACTGGTGGTGGTTAGCGTGCGGGCTGTGCTACGGGGCCGGCGCCCTGCTGTGGTTCCACATACTCAAAAACCATCCGTTCTCAAAGGCATATCCGCTGATTTCGCTCAGTTATGTCTTCGGTATGCTCGCTGCGGTGGTCGTCTTCAAGGAGAGTGTTCCGCCGGTGCGCTGGTTAGGCGTTCTGCTCATAATGGCGGGCTGCTTCTTCATAGCCAAATAGTGTACAATTATAATTTACAAACAACAAGAACATGAAGAAAATCACCGCGATAATGCTCGTAATACTCTCAACGGTCGCCATCGTTGAGGCTCAAACGCTTAAAAAAGTGCCTCAGGAGCAAAAGGACGTAATCGTCAGGAGCATCGCCGGAAATGTCTCGGCAGTGAAGTCGATACAGTGCGACTTCCGCCAGGAGAAGAGCGTCTCCCTGCTTAACGACAAGGTCGTGTCGAAGGGCAGAATGTATTTCTCCGACGGCAATCTGAGGTGGGAGTACCTCACGCCCTACAGCTATGTCTTCCTTGTCAATGGACAGGATGTCGTGGTGAAGTCTGACGACAAAACGACAAAGATGGACTCCCGTAGCGGCCAGCTCTACAAGAGGATAGCCCAGCTGATGGCCAACACTATCTCCGGAAGCAACCTTGTGCAGAACAATGATTTCAATGTGGAAGTTTATGAGAACGGCTCGAAATACGTGGCCAAGCTCGTTCCTGTGCAGGCGCGCCTGAAGAAGATGTTCTCCGAGATAAGCCTATACTTCAACAACAATCAAAATATAGTCGAAAAGATCGTTATTGCCGAGGCCTCCGGCGACAAGACAACCATCGAGATACTGAACGCCAAGACCAACGTCAAAGTCCCGGATTCGGTTTTCAAGCCATAATTAGAAAAATGCAGCCAGATGCAGCTCGAAAATCAACTATATGAAATAATAGAGTCAGGAGACAAAGTCTTCCGTTTGAGGCTTTTGCCTGAAAGCGTGATTTTCAAGGCACACTTCCCGGGCTTTCCTGTCCTGCCGGGGGTATGCATGGTGCGCGTAGCCACCGAACTTGCGGAAAAAATCCTGTGTTGCCGCCTTTCGCTCTCTGAGATGCGAAATGTGAAATTCCTCGGCGTTGTGTCTCCCGTTGACACCCCCGAAGTCGATTTCACTTTCGACCATCTGCAAATCTCCGGGCATGAAGTGGCGGCTAAGGGCACGGTATCAAGCAACGGCACGGTTTTCTCAAAGTTTTCGTTGAAATACAACATAATAGATTGAAAACATGGGCAGTTTCGACGAGTTCTTCAAGAAAGAGAGGATATGCGTCATAGTACCGACCTATAACAACGCGGCCACCCTTGCCGGCGTTCTTGACAGGGTTCTGCTACAGACTTCAAACCTGATAGTGGTGAACGACGGCTCCACCGACGACACGTGGCGGATATTGGAGGAGGAAGCCTACTCGTGTGTGGAGAAGGTTTCGTATCAAAGGAACCGCGGGAAGGGCTATGCCCTGAAGTCCGGCTTCAAGCGCGCCATCGAACTCGGCTATTCCTATGCCCTGACCCTCGACTCCGACGGACAGCACTTCCCTGAGGACATACAGGCTTTCGCCGATAAGTTCCGCACTGCGAAGGGTGCGCTGCTCGCGGGAGTGAGAAGCTTCGACAACGAAAACATGCCCGGCAAGAACCAGTTCGCGAACAACTTCTCCAATTTCTGGTTCAGGCTGCAGACCGGAGTCAGGCTCCCCGACACCCAGTGCGGCTTCAGGATGTATCCGCTCGGACGGCTGAAGCTGTGGTGGCCGATAACTTACCGCTACGAGGCCGAGCTTGAGTACCTCGTGTTCCTTTCCTGGAGCGGCGTTTCTGTTGTGCCCGTGCCGGTAAACGTTTTCTATCCTCCTGAAAACGAAAGAATAAGCCATTTCAAGCCCGCATACGACTTTTTCAGGATATCGGTTTTAAACACATTGCTCACATTTTTGTCTGTATTTACAGTTCCTGCGCGCCTTTTCAGACGGCTTCGGAGCAGATGAAAAATAGACGCGTTGTAAAACCTTAAAAAAAAATATGTATCTTTGCGCCTTGAAAATAGGGAAATGACAAATATCAAATCTATAAAAGTAAAAAAATGAAAAAGACACTCCGCGTTTTTTCGCTCGTTGCCATGATGATTGTGGGCATGAGCGCATTTGCACAGAAACCTTTTGCAGGTGTTATCACCTTTGAAACTTCAGTGGAAGGCAACATTGACCCTACAGTAGCTGCCCAGATCTCTGAAACCACCACCGAGTACTTGGTGATGGGCAACTCTTACAGAATGAACGCAAACCAGGGCATTGACGTCATTACAATTGCAAACGGAAATAACAAGACACTGTCTGTCATCCTCTCCATCCCAGGTTACGGCAAGTACTACATCCAGCAGACAGCCGAGGACTTTGAAAAGGCCCAGGCTTCTTCAGAAACAAAGTACGACTATACCGGTGAAAAGAAAGAGATATGCGGCTATCAGTGCGAGAAGGTGATTGTGACCAGCATCGACAAAGAGACCGACGAGGAGGCCACTGCCACGGTCTATGTGGCACAAATCCCTGGAATAGGCGACGATATCAACTTCGCGAATTATCCCGGTCTCAAGGGTTATCCGCTTCGTACAGAGACCAAGACCGAGGTGAACGGTGAAGATGTAGTGATAATCCTGAATGCTACCGCAGTAACCCCCAGCAAGAAAATCAAGGCCACATCGTTCCTGTTGCCGTCCGACGCACAGCCTATTTCCGAGGCTCCGGCAGACCTGAAGGCGATGCTCGGCATGGATGGTGAGGAAGAATAAGCACCGGATGTTCAGGAAGCTTACTGAAGCTGAGATAATAAGGCTTTCAGACAACAATAACAGAGCAGACAACTGGGACGACGTTCTGGTTGTCGGCTCTTTTTTTGTGGACGGGGTGAGGAACTGCCGCTTTTCCGGCAGGAACTACATAGGGGAGAACTGCATTGTGGAGAATGCTTCCGAAATCAGGAACTGCCGCATAGGCAACGACTGCGTTATCCGTAATGTTGGCGAGGTCGTTGCCGACAGAGCCTCTGACTACGCGGTCAGGGTCAACCTGTGCAACGAACATCCGAGGTATCCGGTGACACTTGTTCCCGGAATGAACACCACGGACGTGTTCACGGCGTTATATTCATCGCGGCACGGAATGTTCGCCGACGGCCTACAGACATCCGAGTTCGTGACAATAGGCGACAACGCTGTTGTGAAAAACGTGATGTCGGTGAGGAACTCGTTCATAGGAAGTGGTTCGGTGGTGTCGGAGGCTGTTTCTGTTGCCGACTCCTGGATAGCGCCTTCGGAAGGGCGTTCCAGGAGCACTGTGGGTGCCGGCGCCGTAATAAACAGTGTAATACTCCATAAGGGTTCTTCCATCACCGCAAATTCCATGGTGTGTTCGGCCCTGATAGGCGAGAACTGCGAAATATCGCAAGGGGCAAGGGTTTGCGAATCGGTGATTGGCGACTGCAGTCACATTTCGGGTTGCGAGATAGGGAACTCGTTCATCTACCCGTTCCACTCACAGCACCACAGCAGTTCATTCCTTATAGCGGGTCATGTGAGAGGACAAAGCAACATTGCCGCCGGCGCCATACTCGGTTCCAACCACAACGGACGCTCCAACGACGGGGAGTTCGAGGCCGGGCGCGGGTTTTGGGCAGGCCTCTGCTCGTCGATAACAATGCCCAGCAGATTCGCCCCGTTCACCCTTCTCGTGAAAGGCGACTACCATTATCCGCTGAATGTGGATCTCGCGTTCTCGTTGGTGGCTAACAACGTGCACGAGAACACCCTTGACATACTCCCGGCGTACTGGTGGCTTCACAACGCTTATTCTCTGTTCAGGAACGAGCTGAAGTTCAAAAGCCGCGACAAACGGGAGAACCCCACGCAGGCCGTGGACTACGAGACTCTCGCTCCCGACACGATGCAGGCAGTCGTGAGAAGCCATAAACTGCTCAAAGGCATTCTCACAGACCCTTCCATAGCTGACAGTCTTGAATTGTCGAACAGAAAAGTCAGGATTCTTAAGCCCGAAGAGGGTCTTCACGCTTACGAGTCTATGATTCTGTGTTATCTCTTCCAGGTTTTCGGCATGGAACTATATGACAGCAGGAAGATGGACGCGATGTTACGTGAAGTCCATGGAGAGTGCCCTGTTTTTGTCAATGCCGGCGGTCAAATACTTCCTTCAGACTTGTTGGACAAACTCTGTGATGCTAAGTCCGGCCAGTTGGAAAAGAATCACAGGCTGCAGTCGGAATACTGCAAAAATAAAAGAGATGATTATATACGAAAAAGCGCTTTGTGGGCGTTGAGGTATTTTATTGAGGAGAGTGTCTGCTTTGCTGATACATTACGCAACGGGAAGACTGACTGGAAACGTGTTGCCGAAGAGGCTGTCGCCCATACGCTTTCATATTACGAAATGGTCGTTGCGAAACGGCTCAAAGATGCTGAATCACCGTTTAGACATCTTGTCAATGCAGATTTTGGCGGCAAACGATGCAATGAACTTGCTGGCGACACCACTGTTGAGGCTGCAAGGAATATGATTGAGAATTTGAAAAAGATGATTGAAAGGTAAAATAGTCTGTTTATGAAGATATATGATAAGATAGTTGAAAAAAACGCCAGGATTGGAGTTGTTGGCTTAGGATACGTAGGGCTTCCTCTGGCAATGGCATACGCTCACAAGGCAAGTGTTGTGGGCTTCGACATAAACGAGAGCCATCTCGATGAGATGCGTGCCGGTAAAGACCCGTGCAAGGAACTGGACGACAGTGTATTCCAAGACGCCGACATCCTGTTCACAAGTTCTCTCTACGACCTGCGCACTGCCTCTTTCTACATCATAGCTGTGCCCACGCCGATTGACAAGAACAACAAGCCTGACCTCAGGCCACTTTTAGGTGCGACAGAAACGGTGGCCAAGGCACTGAAAAAGGGCGACTATGTAGTCTATGAATCTACAGTCTACCCAGGATGCACCGAAGAGGACTGCATTCCGCTGTTGGAGAAACTGTCGGGCCTGAAGGCAGGAACGGATTTCAAGTTCGGATATTCCCCGGAGCGAATAAACCCTGGCGAGAAGGTGCACACCCTCGCGAAAACCGTCAAGATTGTGTCGGGCTGCGACCCCGAGTCCCTTGAAGAGATAGCCAAGGTTTACGAGCTTGTGGTGGAGCCCGGGGTCCACAGGGCGCCAACAGTGAAAGTTGCCGAGGCGGCCAAGATAATCGAGAACACGCAGCGCGACGTCAACATAGCCCTGATGAACGAACTGTCGGTGATTTTCGGCAGGATGGGGATCAACACCTACGATGTTCTCGAGGCCGCCGGCACAAAGTGGAATTTCCTGCATTTCTTTCCAGGACTTGTGGGAGGCCACTGTATCGGCGTCGACCCCTATTACCTCGTGCACAAGGCCGCCGAGCTGAAATACCACACGCAGGTGATCACGGCGGGCCGCAGGGTGAACGATTCTATGGGAAGCTATATAGGTCAGAAGGTTGTGAAGATGATCATAGCCGCAGGAAAGCCGGTTCTTCATTCTAAAGTCCTTGTGATGGGCATCACGTTCAAGGAGAACGTTTCCGATATAAGGAACTCTAAGGTTGTTGACATCATCGACGAACTCCACGACTACGGCGTTGAAGTGGACATCGTGGATCCCTATGCCAGCGCCGGCGAGGTGCGGAAGTTCTATGGCCTTGAACTATCCAACGCCCCGAGCGGAAAATATGACGCCATTATCGTTTCAGTGGCACACCGCGATTACGAACACCTTGACGAAAGCAGCTTCAGAGCTCTTCTCGGAGATGACGGCATCCTTGCCGACGTGAAAGGTTTGTTCAGAAACAAAATTTCAAAATACACTTACTGGAGTCTCTGATATTCATCAACAGAAAATAAGTGACAGATGGCTGACGGATATATTGAGAACGCTTTCGACAGATACAAGGAAGGCAGAAGTTCCACTAAAAGAGCCGATGCGAGGACACTGAGTTCGCTGCTCAGGAAAAACAGGAGTTACCGGGGCTACGACAAAAGGTACGTTGTGTCGCGCGAGGTTCTGGAAAACATTGTCTCGGTCAACGAGTTGCTGCCCTCGGCAAAAAACCAGCAGGCTCTGCGTTTTCTTTTGGTAACGAGGGATTCGGGAGCCGACATAGTGTTGAGGAATATCAAATTGGGAGGAATGTTGCCAGAGCTCGGGCTTCCAATCGAGGGAACCGAACCGGAGGCCTTCATCGTGGTGTGCTCCACAGTCCCGGAATCAAAGATGCTCCACATCGACGTGGGAATATCCTTGCAAAGTATGGCTCTCCGGGCCGTGGAAATAGGCTATAACGGCATCATGATTGGCGCGTTCAACGCCAAGAACATACAGCAGGAGTTCTCCCTTGAAACACCTCCGGTCATGCTGCTTGCAATAGGAAAGGGCGCGGAAAGGATTGAGACAGAGAGGATAAATGTTGGCGGCAACAAGTCGTACCGTCGCGAGAACGGAGTCCACATAGTCCCGAAAATCCATTGGAAGGAGTTGATTCTCGACAATTGCCGCCACAGCCGGGAAATTAGCGAAAACAAATCGGAATAATTTTCTTTTTTAATAAATTGCTATATTTGCGGATTTTTTGGAGAAAGGTTAAAGTTTATCATGCAGGAATTAAAGTTGAACACTATAGATGAAGCCATAGAGGCGTTGAAGGAAGGACAGTTCGTCATATTGGTTGACGACGAGGAGCGTGAGAATGAAGGCGACTTCATAATTGCGGCGCAGCACATTGACGCCGACAAGGTGAATTTCATGATGTCGAACGGAAGGGGCGTGCTATGCGTGCCAATGACATCGCAGCGTTGCAAGGAGCTGGATCTCGAGATGCAGGTGTCGAACAACACTTCAATCCATGAGACACCGTTCACTGTGACTGTGGACCTGCTCGGGCACGGTTGTACCACTGGCGTCTCGATGAGCGACAGGGCCGCGTCGATCAGGGCGCTTGCCGACCCGGCGATGCGCTCCGTGGACTTCGGGCGTCCGGGGCATGTGAACCCGCTGCGCGCGCGCGACGGCGGCGTGTTGGTCCGTGCCGGGCACACTGAAGGCACCGTCGACCTGCTGAAGCTCGCCGGTCTTGAGCCAGTAGGCGCACTCATTGAGATTATCAACCCCGACGGGACCATGGCCCGCCTACCGCAGCTCATGGAGGTGGCAAAGCAGTACGGGTTCGTAATAACCAGCATCGAGAAGCTGATAGCGTACCGACTGCAGACCGAGTCGCTTATACGCCGCGAACAGGAGGTCAACCTGCCGACCCACTGGGGGGACTTCAGACTTATAGCCTACACGCAGCTCAACAACAACGCCACCCACTTAGTGCTCAAGAAGGGCGAATGGGACGCTGGCGAACCTGTGCTTGTTCGCGTGCACTCATCATGCGCCACCGGCGACATTTTCGGCTCGTGCAAGTGCGACTGCGGCGAGCAGCTCCACAAATCCATGGAGATGATCGACAAGGAGGGTAGGGGAATGGTGCTGTACATGAGCCAGGAGGGGCGCGGCATAGGGCTCATCAACAAGCTGAGGGCATACCATTTGCAGGAACTCGGGCGCGACACCGTGGAGGCCAACCTCGAGCTCGGCTTCAAGGCCGACGAACGCGACTACGGTGTGGGGGCGCAAATCCTCAAGGACGTGAACGCCACCAACGTCAGGCTCATTACCAACAACCCGGCAAAGAGGGTGGGGCTTTCAGCCCATGGGATAACAATCGCTGAAACAGTACCCATCATAATTCAGCCCAACAAGATCAACGAGAACTACCTTAAGACCAAGCAGGCCAAGATGGGACACGATCTCCATTTCGATATACAATAAATTACTTAATCATAATTCTTTTTCATAAGAACCCAGTATATTAAATGTGTTTTTGCGAATTTTATAATAAGCGATAATGACTAACAAGAACCAATATGTTTTCAACATAATCAGAGACGTTGCCCTTGCGACTGCCCCTGAAGGCAGTCGGATGCTGCTTTTCGGCTCCAGAGCAAGAGGCGAGGCTCACACTGGTTCTGATTGGGATATTCTAATCATCCTTCCCAAACAGAGCCTTGTCCAGTCTGACTATGATCAGGTGAGCTATCCTCTTGTTGAGCTTGGTTGGGTCCTTGGCGAACAGATAAACCCCATTGTTTATACTCAGAACGAATGGGAGAAAAGCAATGTGACCCCATTTTATGACAATGTTCAGAAAGACGCCATTCAAATTTTGTAGTTTATGGACTTGCATGTGATGATAAATCTCCATCGTGGTAAATCCCATCGCTTTTTAGACGACGCGGATGCAATGGTGCAGCAACAACGTTGGGATTTAGCGGCCAACCGATATTATCATGCTTGTTTCCATATTGTGCATGCTCTTTTCCTTAAAGACGGATTAACTGTTAAAACCCACGATGGGACACTGACAACATTAGGCAAGACATATATTCTGACCGGCAGAATCGAAAAAAAACACGGGCACTTCTTTGCGAGAATGATTCAGTTGCGTATAAAGGCAGACTATAACAGTGTCGCCGAAGTTTCCGAGTCAGAGGTTCGTGAAATGGCCTCATTGTCGCACGAATTCGTGGACAGAATAGAGTCGATATTGGATCCACAAACGCTTTAACAATCTAAAGAAACATCAATCATTCAATGAACCACATACGAAACTTCTGCATCATCGCCCACATAGACCACGGGAAAAGCACCTTGGCCGACCGTCTGCTGCAATACACCAAGACGGTGAACGACCGTGAGTTCCAGAACCAGGTGCTCGACGACATGGACCTGGAACGTGAGCGCGGCATAACAATCAAGAGCCACGCCATACAGATGGAGTACATGTACAAGGGCGAGAAATACACTCTGAACCTGATTGACACCCCCGGCCACGTCGATTTCTCATACGAGGTGTCCCGCTCAATAGCCGCCTGCGAGGGCGCGCTGCTGCTCGTGGACGCCACGCAGGGCGTGCAGGCACAGACTATCTCCAACCTCTACCAGGCCATCGACAACGACTTGGAAATCATCCCGGTGCTGAACAAGATGGACATGCCGGCCGCAATGCCCGAGGAGGTCAAGGACCAGATCATCGACATGTTGGGCTGCAAGGTTGACGACATCATCGAGGCGAGCGGCAAGACCGGCCTCGGCGTGGAGCAGGTCCTCGAGGCAATCATCGAGCGCATTCCAGCGCCAAAGGGCGACCCCGACGCGCCGCTGCAGGCCCTCATCTTCGACTCCATGTTCAACTCGTTCAGAGGGATAATAGCCTACTTCAGGATATTCAACGGCACCATTCGCACTCACGAGATGGTGAAGTTCTTCGCCACAAAGCACGAGTACGACGCCGACGAGATCGGTATCCTCAAGATGGACCGCGTGCCGAAGGACGTGCTTTCTGCCGGCGACGTGGGATACCTCATCACCGGCATCAAGACCTCAACTGAGGTGAAGGTGGGAGACACCATCACCCACGTGAACAACCCCTGTGAAGCTGCCATCGAAGGTTTCCAGGAAGTGAAGCCGATGCTATTCGCAGGCATCTATCCCACGGAGGCCGACCAGTACGAGGAACTCCGCGCCTCGCTCGAGAAACTCCAGCTCAACGACGCGTCGCTGACATTCGTGCCTGAGTCGTCGGTCGCGCTGGGATTCGGCTTCCGCTGCGGCTTCCTCGGACTGCTGCACATGGAGATAATACAGGAGCGCCTCGACAGGGAGTTCGATCAGGACGTCATCGCCACCGTGCCTAACGTCTCCTACAAGGTGCTCACAACCAAGAAACAGTGGCTTGAAGTATATAACCCTTCCGGAATGCCAGCCCCGAACGAAATAGACCATGTCGAGGAACCTTACATCAGGGCGCAGATAATCACCAAGGACGACTTCATCGGGCCTGTGATAAAGCTGTGCATCGACAAGCGCGGAATATTGATAAACCAGATGTATGTGGCGGCTAACCGCGTGGAGCTCACTTTCGACATGCCGCTCGGCGAGATCGTGTTCGACTTCTACGACAAGCTGAAGAGCATCTCCAAGGGCTATGCTTCGTTCGACTACCACATCACCGACTACAAGCCGGCGCAGCTCGTGAAGCTCGACATCCTGCTCAACGGCGACTCGGTTGACGCACTCTCCGCACTCATTCACGTTGACAACGCCTACCCGTTCGGGCGCAGGATATGCGAGAAACTGAAGGAACTGATTCCGCGCCAGCAGTTTGACATAGCGATACAGGCTGCGATTGGCTCGAAAATCATCGCACGCGAGACCGTGAAAGCGGTGCGCAAGGATGTGACGGCCAAGTGCTACGGCGGCGACATCACGCGTAAACGCAAGCTTCTCGAGAAACAGAAGAAGGGCAAGAAACGCATGCGCCAGATCGGCAACGTGGAGGTCCCGCAGTCGGCCTTCCTCGCAGTGCTGAAGCTCGACTGACAAAAGCAACTAAGATTACAACGCAATTTATCAATAACATTCAGACAAAATAACAACACCTTATGGAAATCAAAGATTATATTCAGGAAAATGAAGGACGTTTTTTGGACGAACTCTTCTCTCTGTTGAGGATACCTTCTATCAGCTCTCAGAGCGAGCATAAGGAAGACATGGTGCGCTGCGCCGAACGCTGGCGTGAGCTTATCCTCGCTGCCGGTGCCGACAAGTGCGAGATCTTCCCTACAGACGGCAACCCGATTGTGTACGCGGAGAAGATTGTCGATCCTAACGCCAAGACTGTGCTTGTGTACGGACATTACGACGTGATGCCCGTTGATCCTGTAGAGTTGTGGGACACCGAACCGTTCGAGCCTGTAATAAAAGACGGGAAGATATGGGGGCGCGGGGCCGACGACGATAAAGGACAGTCGTTCATGCACGCGAAGGCCTTCGAATACCTGGTGAAGACAAACCGGCTCAAGTGCAACGTGAAATTCATGCTCGAGGGCGAGGAGGAGATTGGCAGCACGCAGCTGTATCCGTTCTGCGACAAGCACTCCGAGATGCTCAAGTGCGATGTCATACTTGTCTCTGACACCAGCATGATTGCCTCCGACACACCATCAATAACTGCCGGACTGCGTGGGCTTTGCAACATGATTGTGAAAGTCACCGGACCAGACCGCGACCTGCACTCCGGGATTTTCGGCGGCGCGGTGGCCAACCCGATCAATGTGCTTTGCGACTTGGTGTCAGGTCTGATAGACGACAAGGGTAGGGTAACGATTCCCGGTTTTTATGACGATGTCGTGGTTCTTTCGGCTGAGGAACGCGAGCTCATTGCCAAGACACCGTTTGACGAGGACGGATACAAGAAGGGACTCGAAGTTGACGAGTTGTTCGGAGAGGACGGATATTCGACCATTGAGCGTACCGGAATCCGCCCGAATCTCGGTGTGTGCGGCATTGAGGGCGGCTATACAGGCGAGGGCTTCAAGACAGTGCTGCCCTCAACTGCAACTGCCAACATCTCGATGCGTCTTGTTGCCAACCAGGACTCTCATAAGATTGCAGAGCTTTTCAAGAAGCATTTTGAAAATGTGGCTCCGAAATATGTCAAGGTTGAAGTGATACCGTGCCACGGCGGTGAGGCCTACCGCTGCGGAATGGATGTTCCCGCCTACAAGGCAGCCGAAAAGGCCTACATCGATGTGTACGGTAAACGCCCAATACCCACATACAGCGGCGGAAGCATACCTATTGTGGCACATTTCGAGAAGTCGCTTGGCGTAAAGTCGATACTGTGCGGATTCGGTCTCGGAGAGGACAACATCCATTCGCCTAACGAGAGCTATAAAATAGAGCATTTCCGCAAAGGAATCGAGGTCATAAGTCGATTCTATCATCACTTCTCAGAATAACAGTTGTTGCAGCGCGCCGGATTGTTGAAAAAAAGCAAAGTCCGGCGCGTTCAGCACTCGACGGATACCCTTTCGCGAAGGCGACGTCCCGCAGGAACTTCTTGGTTTGACTTGTTGCTCTTAAACAAGGTGTTGTAAATCAACATGTTGAGTGAAAGCAGTATTACAAACGTCCCGCTTTACGGGGCCGGGGTGTGTTTTGGCGGGGGTTAGTTTACAGGCGGCCATTACACCCCCGACGACATTGAGTTGGGTTGGCCGTACGACAGGATGGTGTGAGGGGGCGAGGAAGTGCCTCCGTGCTCATGTGCCCTTGCGGGTACGAGGTTCCGTTTGGCAGGAAAAGAGAAAAAGTCAGGCGACAGGGTTCTCAATGTAGGGATCAGAAGACAGAAGTTGCGCCATACGGCCAATCGCCCGACGAAATAACGTGTACTGTTGTGCGTCGGATGCATCAAGCAAATCGTTAATCAACGCACTGTTTTCCTCTTGGTTCACTTCATTTTGGAGCATCGTCGCGTAATATCGGCGGTGTTTCTTCGACAATATCATGCGCAGGTCAGAGGCAATCCATTCCGCTCCGGCCACTACAATATCAAACTCACTGGCTTCAATGTTGATTTCGGGTGGCAACACTTGTCGCGATAGCGCATACGCCATATACACGTTCCGTAAAATGTGCACCATATCCGAAGCATCCTTCTTGGTGTGCGAATGTCGGTCAGACCACGCATTCAACTTGATGAGGAACTGCCCGCTTAAAGACGCTAAATGAAAAGTGAAAGTATTGTCCACTGACACCGTGTCGGCATGAGCCATAACATCTTCAAAGCAACGAACCGACATAATCGGATTTCCGTCAGGTGGCCAGGCCAGAAACTCTTGATGCGCGATAGAACCGAATGGCACAATGTCAACCATATAGCGGTAGTTTCCAGTTGTGCCAAGATAGTAAAAGCGTTGTTTTTCAGCCGCTTTTACAAATTGATGATTCAGTAAAGTCTCTGTAAGTTGTTGGTATTGCTCCCAATCCGCTAAAAGAACAGCCACGTCCAAGTCCAATGTTCCCCGATATGGGTCGTTTATTTGGAGTAGGCGTAGTGCGAGGTCACGCGCAACGGCACCTACAACGTACAATTCCATGTTCAAAGCGGAATAACATTCTGCCAGTGCGTGAAGTGTTTCCGCAAACAGCGGGTTCATCAGTTTTTCTTTAGTAACAGCGTATTCCATAATCAAATGAGGGGTTTGATGCGTTCAGCGGCTTCGTGGCAGCGGTCGTTCTGAGTGGCTAAGAGGTCGGCGTAAATAATAAGTAAAGGCGTGCCTTGTTCTTTCCAGAATTTCCGATACACGAAGATGTCGCCCTGTGAGTAAGGAATCATCCGTCTAGTGGAAATCAGCGGATTGGCGGTGTCAACTGTGTAGATATCCCAGCGTTGAGGGGTCAAATATCCGTCCAACAGTGCTGCCGCCGGTTCACCGCTCCAACTGAGGGTGTCGGGCAAAACGACGGACTGCCACTGGTCGGCTACTTCCGGGGTGAGGAATTTGAAACGGCAGAGGAACAGTTTGTCCTTCATGTTCTCTCCATAAAACGTAGCCCAACGGTCAATCAGGGACGACCTCTTGCGCAGCAAACGTGTCATACCGTTGTCGATGAGATATCCACGCTCGGTCAGGTCGGTCATCGTGCTGTGTACCGATCCGAGAGAAGTGCCAGTCTCCATCGCTATATGCCGGAAAGTCTTGCCTGCATTACGTTTGTCTTGCAGCAAGTAGAAGACGATTTTCAATTCCGCGTTATTCATAACCAGTTCAGTTTTAAAGCCTTGTTCAAAAACATTGAACACATAAATGTTATTGAACAAAAACGCTGCAAAGATACGAAAATAAATGAGATACGGGATTTTTTTCTAAAGAATCCTGAATTATGCTTGAAGATGCACTGAAGGCCGTGCGGGTGGTTGGAGATTGATTTTATGATACAAGATGGCTCGAGGATTGTTCCGATAGAAGTGAAGTCCGAAGAGAATCTGAAATCGAAGTCGCTGAGTGCTTTCTTAGAACAGAACGCCAACGCGCACGGCATACGGTTCTCCATGAGTCCGTATCGCGAACAGGAGCGGATGACGAACGTCCCGCTTTACGGGGCGGGGGTGTATTTTGGCAGGGGATAGTTTACCTGCATCCTGCTCGACCCTGACGACATTGAGTTAGGGTGGCCGTATGATGGGATGGTGTAAGGGTGCTTTCCCTCTGCTACTAGCAGAAAATGACCCCGTTTGGTTATTTCTTGTATTTTCGCGGCGTTAAAAAACAGACTCAGTATGACAAAGAAGAATATGAATATAGATACCATTTTCAAACTAATCCCATATACCCAGTCGTGGAATTTGAAAAAAAACCGTTACCCGACTCTCCGGTTGGAGAGCCGGACGGCGTTCTATTTTCGCACCAAAGAGGAGGCGGAGGCAGCGTTAAAGGACAAGAAGATAGATCTTCGGGTTTGG
>CADBQG010000040.1 GCA_902796805.1 uncultured Bacteroidota bacterium | reverse complement strand
TTTGTTCATATTTGTCAATTTTATGTTTCTAAATCAAAATATTGCAACTAAATGCTGTTTTTTCAGGGCGTTTTTGTTTGTTCTTGCGCCCGGTTTTCAAAAAGGGACATTTCAGTTGTTTACTGTCAAATGCACCTTGCAAAAATAGAAAATTTTCAGGACTCTTACATGACAAATTGTGCAAAATCAAAATTGAGGATAAGCGTTCTGACTTTAGTGAGGAAAGATGCACACATTGCGTTTTGAAGCGTTTACGGGCGTTTCAAGGAAAAATGCTATCTTTGCAATTATTTCTTAAAAAATGGCTTTAAGGTTCAACCTGTTGAATAGACCTTCATTCAAGATTGCGTTCATCGACGTGGAGGCGAGCGCCGACGGCAAGAAATTACTCGATTTCGGCGCTTTGCATGAGTCTGGTCTTGAGTTCCACTCTTCGTCAAAACAAGACTTTGTGAGTTTTGTCCGTGATGCCGAGTATCTTTGCGGCCACAATATCGTCCATCACGACCTGAAGATTGTAGACGACTCAATATTGTCTCGGAGGAAAAAGATAGACACACTTTTCTTGTCGCCGCTCCTTTTCCCTGAAAGGCCATATCACAAATTGCTGAAGGACGATAAGTTGCAGAGTGATGAACTGAACAACCCACTTAACGACTGTAAAAAGGCAAGGGATCTTTTTTATGACGAGATAAATGCTTTCAACGCTCTGCCTCAGGAGTTGAAACAAATATACTGCAATCTGCTTTCCCCGTTTGAGGAGTTCAGGGATTTCTTCAAGTTCGTGGGGGCGAGTCAGGAGAGAATTGACGTGACAGCGCATATCGCGTCTTTCTTCGATGGAAGGATATGTTCAAACGCAGACATCGGCCGTTTTGTCAGGAAACACCCTGTGGAGCTGGCGTATGCGTTGGCTCTTGTCAACACAAACGACCACAAGTCAATAACCCCGCCGTGGCTTCTTCACAACTATGCGGCCGTTGAGCATATAATCCGGCAGTTGTGCGGCCGGCCTTGTCATAGCATCGGTTGTCAGCACTGCAACTCGCTTCTCGACATTCATAGAGGTTTGGAGAGTGTTTTCGGTTATACGGAGTTCCGCTCCTTTGAAGGGGAACCCATGCAGGAGCGGGCGGTGCAGGCCGCGATGGACGGTGAGTCGTTACTGACAGTGTTCCCTACAGGCGGCGGGAAATCGCTCACTTTCCAGCTTCCCGCCATAATGTTTGGCAGAGCCGTTCACGGCCTCACGGTTGTGATTTCTCCGCTGCAATCCCTGATGAAAGACCAGGTTGACAATCTTGAGACGCGGAACATCACTGAAGCCGTAACAATAAACGGCCTTATGGATCCAATATCCCGCAAGAACGCTTTTGAGCGTGCCGCGGACGGCACAGCAACGATGCTCTACATCTCGCCCGAAATGCTCCGCTCCAAAACCATTGAAAAGATTCTGCTCTCACGCAATGTTATCCGTTTCGTGATCGACGAGGCGCATTGTTTCTCCTCATGGGGGCAAGACTTCAGGGTCGACTATCTTTACATCGGGGACTTCATCCGCCAGCTTCAGGAGAAAAAGCGGCTGCAGGATCCAATTCCGGTGTCGTGTTTTACTGCAACGGCAAAGCAGAAGGTCATTTCCGACATCAGGGACTATTTCAAGCGCAAGCTTGGCATAAACCTCGCTCTTTTCTCATCACCTGCGGCGCGGCACAACCTGAAGTATGCTGTCATCCATGCAGAGACAGAAGAGGAGAAATATTCCTATATGCGCAATTTGCTGGCCGGCAATGACAAGCCGACAATCGTTTATGTCTCGCGCACGCGGAAGGCCGCCGAGTTGTCCCAGAAACTCACAAAGGACGGGTACCCCGCGCTTCCTTTCCACGGAAAGATGGATGCGAATGTGAAGGTTGAGAACCAGAACGCGTTCATGAACAACGACGTCAGGGTTATGGTGGCCACTTCGGCATTCGGAATGGGTGTCGACAAGAAGGATGTGGGTATGGTGATACACTACGACATATCCGACTCGTTGGAAAACTATGTGCAGGAGGCCGGGCGGGCGGGAAGGGACCCCGAAATGGAGGCGGAGTGTTTCGTGCTTTACAGCGACCATGACCTGGACAAACATTTCATTTTGCTGAACCAGACGAAATTAAGCATCGGCGAGATACAGCAGGTGTGGACGGCGGTGAAAACCCTCACAAAGCAGTGCAAGACAGTGCAGTGCTCGGCCTTGGAGATAGCGCGGCAGGCAGGGTGGAACGAGGGCGTGGCAGATATAGAGGCACGGGTGCGCACCGCAATATCTGCGTTGGAACAGGCAGGATATGTGAAAAGAGGGAACAATGTGCCGCATGTTTTTGCTTCCGGAATCGCGGTAAAGAACATGGACGAGGCCCGCAGAAGACTCGAGCAGTCGCCGCTTTTCGACGAAACCTCAAGAGACGACGCCGTCAGAATCATAAAATCACTCATCTCAAGCAGACAGATTGCCAAGGCCACGACTGACGACAATGAAACGGCAGAATCCAGGGTTGACTATCTGGCCGACATGCTCGGAATGAGCAAGGCGGCGGTTATCGGCGCTGTCAACCTCATGAGGCAGGACGGAATACTCTCCGACTCCCAGGACATGACGGCGCGCCTGCAAGCCTCCGACACAGAGCGGAAACTTCTGGCGCAGTTCGAGCGATTCGCGCTTCTGGAACGCTTCCTTATCACGAACGCAGGCAAAACCGGCAAAGAAGAAGCCACAACATACAAGAAACTCAATGAGTTGGCCATGGAACAAAACCTGCGCTCCACAGTAAAGGACATGCGTACTGTACTCAACTTCCTGGCTCTAAAATCCTACGTGCAAAAACAAGAGCACGCCCGCACAGGAAGCCTCAAGCTCTCTTTCAATATGGATGTTGACAGCCTGCTGCGCGCGCAGGAAAAGAGAATCGAGCTCTGCCGATTCATCATACGCGATATTTTTTCACTGAAACAACAGCAGCACACGGAGCCTGCCGTCTGCTTCTCGACAGTGGATCTCCTGAACAAATTCTCTTCCAGCAACATAGAACTCATCTCCTCAAGGGATAAAATCCAAATAAACGATGTGGAGGAGGCTCTGCTCTTCCTCTCAAAAACGGGGATATTGAAGTTGGAAGGCGGTTTTCTCGTGGTGTATAATGCCATGCAAATACAACGGGTCTCAGACATGAAATACCGCTACAAGATTGAAGACTACCGTATGCTCGACGAATTCTACAAGCAGAAGATAAGGCAGATACACATAGTCGGAGAATACGCAAACCTGATGGTGAAGGACTACAACGCCGCGCTGAAATATGTCCAGGACTACTTTCTGATGGATTCAAAGAAGTTCATAGACATCTATTTCAAAGGGGAACGGGCGTCTGAAATCGAGAAGAACATCACCCCGGAGAAGTACAGGCGACTGTTTGGCCAACTTTCAGACACTCAACGGAGAATAATCACAGACAAGGCCTCCAAGTATATGGTTGTGGCAGCAGGCCCGGGAAGCGGCAAGACACGCGTGCTTGTCCACAAATTGGCCTCTCTTCTCCTGATGGAGGACGTGAAGCACGAGCAACTGCTTATGCTCACTTTCTCGCGCGCGGCCGCAACCGAGTTCAAGGAAAGGCTGGTCGACCTCATCGGAAATGCGGCCTTCTTCGTTGAAATAAAGACTTTCCACTCGTTCTGCTTTGACCTGCTCGGGGAAAACGGCTCTATCGAAGACTCCCAGGATGTGGTGGAAAGGGCAAGACTTATGGTTGAACGCAACGATGCCGAGCCGGGAAAGATAAACAGGGCGGTGTTGGTGATTGACGAAGCCCAGGATATGGACGCGAAAGAGTATGCTTTGGTCAGGGCTTTGATGCATTGCAATGAAAGCATGCGTGTGATTGCAGTCGGCGACGACGACCAGAACATCTACGGGTTCAGAGGCTCCGACGCCAAATACATGCGCATGATGATCGAGCAGGAGAACGCGGTAAAATATGAGATGACCGAGAATTACAGAAGCGCTGTCAATATCGTCGATTTCGCCGAATCTTTCGTCAAGAGACTGTCGAACAGGATGAAGACAAATGAGTGCACCGCAGTGAAAGAAGTCACCGGACTCGTTGATGTTACAGAACACTCTTCCGGCAACATACTCCTCCCATTGTCGAGGCATGTGCAGTCAACATGCCGGGGAGAGAGGGCGTGCGTACTCACTGTCACGAACGAAGAGGCAGCGCAGGTGGCAGCCATGCTTAAAAAGAACGGCTTGCGCGCAAGACTGATACAGTCGACCGAAGGATTCAGTTTCTGTAACTTGATGGAAGTGAGATATTTCACCAAGAAGATTGATGAAAACACCACTGCAACCGTTGTGAGCGACGAGGTTTGGGAATACGCCAAGCACAAAACTTTGGAAAAATACGCCAACAGCCCTTTTTCAGACTATCTGAAAGTTTTCTTCAACATATTTGAGAAAACCAACAAAACCAAATACAGAAGCGACCTGGACGAATTCCTGAAGGAATCGAAATTAGAGGACTTTTGCAGGGATGAGAGCAAGACAATACTTGTATCCACAATACATAAGTCGAAAGGCAGGGAGTTTGACACGGTTTACATGCTTCTCAAAAACGCGAAAGCCGACACAGATGAACAAGTCAGAAACCTGTATGTCGGTATAACGCGGGCGAAGAAAAGCCTGTATATCCACTGCGACAACGGCATTTTTGAAGCGCTCAAGTCCGACAGGGTATCCTACCGGTATGACACTGCTGCGTATCCCGCACCTGAGGAGGTGGTGCTTCAGCTTTCCATGCGCGATGTCTATTTGGATTTTTTCAAAAACAAAAAAAACATCATATTGAGGCTCTCCGGCAACGTGCCGTTGTCTTATAGCCAGGGTCTTTTCACTGATGCGGCAGGCTACTGCGTTTCTTGTTTGTCGAAGTCAAGAAGGGAAGACATCATGAGATGGCGTGAGAAAGGCTATGAGGTGGCGTCGGCAAAAATATTCGCCATAGTCGCATGGAAAGGAAATGGCGACTCCGAGGAATGTGCCGTGGTCCTTCCCGAAATGGTGCTTAAAAAGTCCAGGCAATGAGAGAAAAACGCTTCTTGACGGCAAGAGTGGCAAAGATGTTGCAAGTTTATGAGCAGTAAATTCAATTGAAGATCGAATATAGAAATGGCAGAAAAAGAAAATCGTGAAAATAATGACAAGCCGGATTGCATCCAAGTACGTGGGGCGCGGGTACACAACCTCAAGAATATCGACGTTGACATCCCGTTGCACAAGATAGTGGCGGTTGCCGGTGTTTCCGGCTCGGGCAAGTCGTCGTTGGCCCTGGGTGTGTTGTATGCCGAAGGGTCGCGCCGCTATTTGGAGTCGCTCTCGACTTATACCCGCCGCCGCATGACACAGGCAGCCAAGGCTGATGTTGACGAGATATTGTACGTTCCGGCGGCGCTCGCATTGCATCAGCGGCCTTCGGTGCCTGGCATCCGCTCAACGTTCGGTACCGGCACGGAACTGCTCAACAGCCTGCGTCTGATGTACTCGCGATTGGCCGAGCACCGTTGTCCTAACGGCCATTACCTGCGGCCGTCGTTGGCTGTCGCTGCCGGCCAGGAGTCGGTGTGTCCGGAGTGCGGCGAGCATTTCTATGCGCCGGGAGCCGAAGAACTTGCCTTCAACAGCCAGGGCGCCTGCCGACATTGCGGCGGCACCGGCATGGTGCGCACCGTTGACATCGCAACCCTCGTGCCCGACCAGTCGCTGACAATCGACCAAGGTGCCGTGGCACCGTGGAATAGCCTCATGTGGTCGCTCATGACCGACGTGTGCCGCGCCATGGGCGTCCGCACCGATGTCCCGTTCCGTGAACTCACCGACAAGGAGAAGGACATTGTCTATAACGGACCGGCGGAGAAAAAGCATATTCTCTATAAGTCGAAGAATTCGAATGTTTCCGGAGAGATGGATTTCACGTACTACAATGCAGTATATACCGTGGAGAACGCATTGGCCAAGGTGAAGGATGAGAAGGGAATGAAAAGGGTAGAGAAGTTCCTAAAGGAGGATGTCTGTCCGGAGTGCCACGGCTCCCGTCTCTCGGATGCGGCTCGGGCTCCGCGGCTTCGCGGCATCGGTCTTGACGAGGCTTGCACCATGACTCTGTCGCAGCTCTCGAAATGGGTTGACGGTGTGCCGGCTTCGCTCCCTGAAGAGATGCGCCCGATGGCCGAAAGCATCTGCGAGTCGTTCCGCACCGCCGCCGCCCGCCTCATGGATCTCGGACTCGGTTACCTAACCCTCGACAGAGCTGCGTCAACTCTCTCCACCGGCGAGCGGCAACGTATGCAGTTGGCACGTGCAGTGCGCAACCGCACAACAGGAGTCCTCTATGTCCTCGACGAACCCTCTATTGGACTGCACCCTTCGAACATTGTGGGACTGAACGGTGTTATGCACGACCTCGTGTCTGATGGAAACACTGTGCTGTTGGTTGACCATGACACTCAAATTCTTCATGAAGCAGACTGGATGATAGAGCTGGGTCCGGAAGCCGGAGCCAACGGCGGAAGAGTGGTTGCTGAAGGTACTGTTGATGACATAGTCTCAAATCCGGAATCCCAAATAGGACCGTTCCTTGACAAAAAACAACCTCACGGCTGGAATGAATCAGATGCCGACAGTCTGTTCGAGTTCGGCAAAATACATCTCTCAACAAAAAAGATACACACCGTAAAGCCTTTGGAGGTGGATATTCCCAAAGGAAAACTCACTGTTGTTACCGGCGTGTCAGGCTCAGGCAAGACAACAGTGATTTTGGAGAGCCTTGTGCCGGCATTGGAGGCATCGACTACTGACAAGCAGATGCCCGCGCATGTGAATGGCATATCTGCTGATGGCATAGGGCATGTCAAGCTCATTGATGCCACGCCGATAGGTGTGAATGTGCGTTCCACAGTTGCCACATACGCCAACGTTCATGATGAGCTGCGCAAGATATATGCCCGTTCCGCAGAAGCCAAAAAGCGCGGCTATAACGCAGGAGATTTCTCCTACAATACCGGAAACCTGCGCTGCCCAGTCTGCGACGGTACAGGCTCGATAAGCCTTGACGTGCAGTTTCTGCCCGATGTTGACATTCCTTGTCCAGATTGCAGGGGCTCCCGCTATTCAAAGGCAGCATACAGCGTGCGCCACACGAACAAATGCGATGAAGCACGCTCGCTGCCCGAATTGATGGACATGGACGTACGCTCTGCAATGGATTTCTGCAAGGACATGAAAAATGTTTACCCAAAGCTTGAGGTTCTCAACAGTCTCGGTTTGGGCTACCTGACTCTTGGCGAGGAGACTCCGAGCCTGTCGGGTGGGGAGGCGCAACGCCTTAAACTAGCAACCGAGATGGGCCGCCTTCAGCATGATTCGGTGTTTGTGTTCGACGAGCCAACAATAGGACTCCACCCGTTGGACGTGCGCACTTTGCTGCAAGTGTTCGACACTCTGATTAAAAACGGCGCCACGGTGGTTGTTATCGAACACGACCTTGATGTCATCCGCGCCGCCGACTATATCATCGACATGGGTCCTGGCGGCGGCGACGATGGCGGGCGAATTGTAGCAACCGGCACTCCTCTGCAGGTAGCACATGACAAAAACAGCATAACAGGTTCTTTTTTAGTGTGATGTCTTGCGATGATAAAAAAAGTGTATCTTTGCCGTGCCGTTTGGTTACGTGTTGCATATTGAACTTTGTTCACGCACGGATGGCAAAAGCATTCAATAACGACAAGATCCTTAAAAATACGACATGAGAAAGCTGATTGCATCAATTTTTGCTATAGTTTCGTTTGCGTTTTCAATCACAAGTTGCACCAACTATGTGGATTGCACTTGCAGTTACAGTATTGCCAATGAGGTGGTGGATTCTGCCCTTTGGAACGCGGCTGGACAACCGATTTATTTGAAGTCAGAACCTGCCATGCCTCAGACTAAGGCTTATCTCCGCGACACAGTATCCGCCACTGGAAATTGCTCTTCCTTGAACTATTATGACCAAGTAGGAGTGGCGCACCCTTCTCAAGGACTTGTAATTCATTCTGTTGTAGAATGTTGGGAGAAATAGAAAGGTGTCAGCGGATATGTCATTAGCTTGATGACCGACTTTGCAGCCATAGACTTCGAGACTGCCAACGGGCAGCGCAGCAGCGTGTGCAGCGTTGGCGTGGCGATTGTGCGCAACGGGGTGATTGCCGACACTTTCTACAGCCTCATCAGACCCGAACCTGATTACTACGCTTGGTTCTGCCAGCGGGTTCACGGGCTTTCGCACGAGGACACTGACGGTGCGCCCCCGTTTCCGGAAGTGTGGCGCAAGATAGAGCCGCTGATAGAAGGACTGCCTTTAGTGGCCCATAACAGCCCGTTCGATGAAGGATGTCTCAAGGCGGTGTTCAAGGTTTATGGGATGGACTATCCCGACTACACGTTTTTCTGCACATGCCGTGCGGCACGGCGCCGTTTAGGGCTGCTGCCGAACCACCAGTTGCATACGGTTGCAGAAGCCTGCGGGTGTCCTATGACAAATCACCACCACGCCCTCGCGGACGCTGAGACCTGCGCAAAAATCGCGCTGAAACTTCTGTGAACGTCCATCGTTCCGCTTTGCCATCGCTCATACACTAAAGTCAGTGAGATTAATTCCTTGATTTTTCATTTCCTGAATTTAATCCTACGATCGACAGTGGAATCGCACTATTTGTAGCTTTCATCGTCATGGAACAGTCCTAAGCGGTTCAGCACAGGGCAGGCGCGGCTTCTGTCGATATGAACACGCACGCTTCGAGCCTTCACTGTCTCCATGAGAACGATGCGTTTGTAGCCGATGGTGGTCTCTTCGGCAACGGTGTGCCATGAGCCGTCTGCATCCTGGATTTCAATATGGAATTTTTCAACCCGTTGCCCGAGCGGGATATATTCCTGCAGCATCACTCGGTTTATAGTCTGCGGTTCGTTGAAGCGGAACAGCACCCACGCGGAAGTCGCACTGTCGTCAGTGGCCCAGTAAGTGTCGTAGTCGTCGTCAACCAACGTGTGCGGATCGTAATAGGATGTGTCTTTACCTCTTGTCTTTTTGTGGGAGGAGCGCACATTCGAGGAAACAATCAAATCAGCCTTCTTTGCAATATCCATTTTAAAAACGCCGTCCAAAGCAGAACGGAATTCAACGAGACGGAGTGAATCCTCTGCGGGTATAAGTCCCCTGTCGTCAGGAGGCACATTGAGGAGGAGCAGGGAGTTGCGTCCCACACTGCTGTAGTAGATGTCCATGAGTTCCTTCACGCTCTTCGGGTGTTCGCTCTCGCGCCAGAACCAACCGGGGCGGATAGAGACGTCGGTCTCGGCGGGGACCCAGCATTCGCCATTGTAGTTGCCTGCATTGAGGATGTCCTGTGCCGGGGCGTCGGCGCCCGGGCCGTAACCTGAAATGTCGAGCCGCGACCAGCATGTGCGGCCGCATATCCCCGTCTCGTTGCCAACCCATCGGCATCCCGGGCCCACATCACTGAAAATGACGGCGTCGGGTTGAAGCCTGCGGGTCTGCGCGTTGAATTTCTTCCAGTCATATACCTGGCGTTTGCCATTGGGGCCCTCGCCGTTTGCGCCGTCGAACCATTGCTCGAAGATAGGTCCGTAGTTAGTGTGTGCGTGGCGCAAAGTCTTGAGGAACACTTTGTTGTATGCCGGCGTTCCGTAAGTCGGCGCATTTCGGTCCCAAGGTGAAATGTAGATGCCGAACTTTACCCCGCCTTTGCGGCAGGCCTCCGACAGTTCGGCAAGCACGTCGCCGTTTCCGCCGCGCCAGGCACTCTGCCGGACCGTGTGGTCGCTCTCAGGATTGGGCCAGAGACAAAAGCCGTCGTGATGCTTCGCCGTTATTATTATCCCCCCGAAACCCGCTCCTTTAGCCACAGCGACCCATTGGCCGCAGTCGAGTGATGACGGATTGAATACATCTTCCGGCTCGGTGCCGTCGCCCCACTCAAGGCCGGTGAACGTGTTGGGGCCGAAATGGCAGAACATGTTCATCTCCATGCGCTGCCACGCAACCTGCGCCGCCGTGGGCACCGGCCCGAAAGGCTCCGGCGCACTGACATTCCGCTGCGCCGAGAGCGCGTTGAACACAACAAACGTCGCCACTAACATACAAGCTTTTCTTCCCATATCCGGTCTTTTATTACAACAAGTGTCGATTTATGACCACAAAAATATAAAATTTATCGCTGTCGGGAAAACTTTTCGTTACAGCTGCAAAAGCCATTTTTTTCATACAGCACTGGCCATCAAGTCTGCGAACAAAGCCAATCCCAAGAAAAAATGCCGGCGGCGTTCAGCTTTCAAGCTACAGCAAATCTTTTATTTTTAGAAGTTTCTCCTTGATGCTTTGCAGAGTGCCAACAACTGTGGCAATCTCTATCTCTTTCATCATGTCGCTCTTCATTGCGTTTCTGGCGCCCTGTATTGTAAACCCCTTTGTCTTTGTCAGGTATTGGATTGTTTTCAATAAGGTTATGTCGTTTTTTGAATAGAACCTGTCGCCTTTGCGGTTTTTGCGCGGCTTTATGCTGCCGAACTCCTTCTCCCAGAAGCGCAGGGTGGAAGCAGGTATTCCCAGCATCGACGACACCTCGCCTATGCCGAACCACAGTTTTTCATCTTTTATTCCGTCAGATTCCACTGCTTCATGGTTTTGTCATTCGTCGAAATTGCCGGTTCTACGCTGGTCGCGTTCCTTGATCGACTCGCGCTTGTCGTACATCTTCTTTCCCTTTGCAAGCGAGATGTCGAGTTTCGCGTAACCGCCTTCGTTTATCCAGAGAAGCGTGGGTATTATGGTGAAGCCTCGCTCGTTGAGCTTTGTCATAAGCTTGCGCATCTCCTTCCTGTGGAGTAGCAGTTTGCGGTCGCGCTTGGGCGCGTGGTTGTTGTAGCTGCCCTGCGCATATTCGCTCACGTGCATGTTGTGCACCCACAGCTCGTTGTTCACAAAGGAACAATAGGCGTCGGTTATGTTGGCGCGGCCGGCGCGTATCGACTTGATCTCCGTGCCGGTCAGCACTATTCCTGCTGTGTATGACGTGTGCAGATAATACAGGAACTCGGCCTTCCTGTTCTTTATCCCTATCTGTGTGTCTTGCTTTCTCTTACCCATGATCGTCTAACAAACGGCAAGCGTTATGTTGCCAGCCGCAAAAATATAAAAAAAACTCTCGCATTGGCAACTCTTCATTGAAACTACTCGCAAGCAACCCGGAAATGAATGTCTGCCCTGAAATAAAAAATGTATCTTTGCACACAATTTGACAAATCACAGACTATGGGTGCATTCAAGGCTTACGATTTTCGCGGTGTGTTCGGAAAAGACTTCAGTTTGGAGACGATATACAAGTTCGGGTTCTTTCTGCCTTCTCTGTTAAAAGCCGACAAGGTGCTGGTGGGACGCGACATGCGGCTGACCTCCGAGGACATGTTTGACGCCCTTTCGCGCGGCATCACCGACGCCGGCTGCGACGTTTACGACATGGGGCTCACAACCACTCCGATGGTCTATTATTTCACCGCAAAGCACGGTTTCGACGCGTCGGTGATGATCACAGCCTCCCATAACCCGAAAGAATACAATGGCCTGAAAGTCTCAAAGACAGACGCGCTGCCGGTTGGTTACGACACGGGACTGGCCGAGTTGGAGAGGAGAATACAGAACGAAGAAATCTCTCCAAAGAGCGTGAAAGGCAGGATTGTGGACTATCCGGTAAGGCAAGAATATCTGGAATTCCAGAAAAGGTACCACTTCAATACCGACAATCTGAAACTTGTGATGGATTGCTCCAACGGTATGGCTTCCATTTTAGTGAAAGAGATATTCGGAAAGAATCCAATATACCTGTATGACGATCTCGACGGGAATTTTCCCAACCACGAGGCCAATCCGCTGGACTACAAGAATGTGGAAGACCTTCAGCGTGAAGTTGTCAACAAAAACGCCGACCTTGGCGTAATCTTCGACGGCGACGCCGACAGGGTCATGTTTGTGGATGAGAAAGGCTCCTTCATCTCTCCAGACTTGATCATTGCGGTTCTCGGGCATTACTTTGCAGAAGAGAAGAACGTACCCGGACTGGTCTTGCAGGATATCAGGACTTCGAAGTCGGTGGAAGAGTATCTCGGCAAGATGAATCGCGAGGTTTTCATCTGGCGTGTAGGCAGGGCATATGCGGCCTTGAAACTCAGGGAGATAGACGGAGCCTTCGGCGGTGAATATGCAGGCCATTATTATTTCCGTGATTTCTTCTATTCCGACTCTGCAATGATGGCGGCACAAATCGTGATCCACATCTTCTCCGAGATGAAGAAAAAAGGCATTTCAGTCTCGCAACTTATGGCAAAAATAAGGCGTTATGCCAATTCCGGTGAGATAAACTTCACTATACGCGACAAGGCGGCGGCCATGGAGGCTGTAAAAGAGAAGACCGTCTCCGCCGAGACACCTGTCAGAATCCTCGATTTCGACGGCTACCGTGTGGAGTTCAAAGACTGGTGGTACAACATCAGGCCGTCAAACACCGAGCCTTACCTCCGGCTGCTCATGGAGGCCAGTGATGAGGTGATGCTTGCAGAAAAGCGCTTGCTAATTGAGGACATTCTCAAGCCCTTCATTGTCTCGTCTGAAAAATAGGCCGTTTTTGATGAACAAGCGACAACGCCCATACAACACCTCTTCCTTGAGACACGCTCTGACAGTAGCGTTCATGTTGCTGTTGGCGAGTGTCGGCAACGCCCAGTTCTACAACGGCTCCCAGCTGAGCTTTGGCAAGAACCGTGTGCAGCACCAGAACTTCAACTGGCAGTTCCTGCGCGCTGGGCAGTACGACGTGTACTACTACCCCACGGGGCGCGAGCTCGCACAGTATGTCTTCTACAAGACTCCTCAAATAATCGACGAAATCGAGCTTCTCTTCAATTTCACCTCTAAGAAGAAGTTGCAGATTATTGTCTACAACACTCAATCTGACTTCAGGGAATCGAACTTTGCATACGATTACGAGGATTTCTACAACCAAGGCGGCGTTACGAACATCTACGGGACAAAGATATACGTTTATTTTGACGGAAACAGGGCGCATTTCGACAAGATGATACGTGCTGGCATAATGAACGTGTACGCCCACTGGATGGTGCAGGGCCAGACCATAGGCTCAAACATCTCCTCCGACTACGTGATGAACGTGCCAGCCTGGTTCTACAACGGCCTGTCGTCGTACTTCGGCGAGCCGTGGAGCCACGAAGTCGAGGAGCGCGTGAAGAACGGTATACTTACGGGAAAATACTACCGGATTGAGGAACTGCCCGTTGTTGACGCGACATACGCGGGGCACTCGTTCTGGAAATACCTGGTGGATATATATGGAAAGGATGTGATTCAGAAAGTCCTTTACCATACCCGTTCCGGCAAGAGGATAGAGACAGGCCTCTTCCGTGCCACCAACGTCACGGCACGGGCCCTACTCGAGCAGTGGTACAAATATTACACTGTCATGTTCTATCCCGACCTTAGCAGGCTCATGCCTTCCGGCGAGAGTGTTGTGGCCAGGCCGAAGGCGAGTCGCGACTATTACGGGTTCCGGTTCTCTCCTAAAGGCACAGACTACGCCTTCGTGACCAACGAGGCCGGCCAGGTGAAGGTCTGGCTGAAGGAGAGCGGCAGGAAAACGCCGAGAGCCATACTCACGAGATTCGCCAAGACCGAGGACAACCCCGACGTTTCGTTTCCGCTCATCAGCTGGCATCCCGCCGGCGGAATTTTGGGAATGACCTCCGAGATAAAAGGCCATTGCTACTACATCCCATACGACGTGGAAAAGAGAAAGTGGGGCAAAAGACTGCTTGTCGACGTTGAAAAAATCACCTCCTGGTGCTATTCCCCCGACGGCAGGAACATACTCTTCTCCGGATTCAAAAACGGACAGTCCGACATCTTCATCTACAGCATCGCGGCGCGCTCATTCCAGAACATCACCAGCGACTTCTACGACGACTACAACCCGGAATACCTCAGCTCCGACAAGATAGTGTTTGCCTCAAACAGAGTTGTTGACTCAATCCGCCTGAAAGACAATTTTATGGAGGCCTCAGGAAACAGGCAATACGACCTTTTCATGTATGACATGATAAAGAACGACAATTCCTTGCTGAGAATCACAGGCACACCGCTCGCCGACGAATTCGGAGTGCAGAAGTACAACGGCCAGACTCTTCTGTACCTGAGTGACGAAAGCGGCGTGGTGAACCGCTATGAGGCGAAAATCGACAGTTCTGTGGGCAGGGTTGACACCGCAGTGCATTACATTCACCACGCTACAACAGAGCCTCTCACCGACCAGGCTTACAACATCGTGGAACATTCCTACAACCAAGCCACAAACACCATCTCCGACATCACGCTTTCAAAAGGCCTCAAGAATATCAGGCTAAACGAGTTGAACCTTCTCCATCGCCCTGGCATTGAACCATCTAAGTTCCACAAGTCCATCAAGGCTGAAAAAGAGAGTGCCGCAGACGGGCGTTTTTCTTCAGAACCAAAGGAAAATGAGGAACACGGGTTCTTCCTTGCGGAGGACAACGTCGCTGAAAGTGATTCTTCAGAAGCCGAAAATGCCGTGAAAAACGAGTTCATAATACCTGTGGGTATGCCATACAGGGTGCAGTATTCCATAGACCAAGTCATAACGCAGGCCGACTTCAGTTTCCTGAACACCTCCTACCAGCAGTTTGAGGGCGGTATGTCGCCGATATATCTCAACACCGGTTTCAACGCCCTGTTTATGCTGGGCATCAACGATCTTTTTGAAGACTACAGGGTGACAGGAGGCTTCAGGATAGGCTGGAACCTGAACAATTACGAGTTCATGCTGAGTTATGAGAACTTGGCCAGGCGTTTAGACCGGCAGGTGACGATTTACAGGCAGTCGGTAAGCTCAGACGTGGGCAACTATGTTGTCAAGCAGAATTCCAACAGCCTGTTCTACATGTTGAAATACCCTTTCAACAAGAACAGCAGCCTGCGGCTGACGTTGAAGGGACGGTTCGAGACTAACGTCATGACCTCGCTCAACGACCAGACCTTGAAGACGCCTGACGAGCGTCACCTCTGGGCCGGTGTCAAACTGGAATACATATTCGACACCTCCAAGGAGTTATACACAAACTTGTGGCGCGGCACAAAGCTCAAGGTCTTCGCCGAGTACGAACAAAGGCTTGAACGCAACACGCTGAATCTCCTCGTCATAGGTTTCGACGCGAGGCGGTCGTTCAAGCTCTACAGGAACATGACCTTGGCAATGCGGCTCGCAGGCAGCACCAATGTGGGCAGCGCGCGCCTTGTGTACTACATGGGCGGCGTCGACAACTGGATAGGGCCAAAGTTCGACAGGGGCATTTCAGTAGACCAGTCGAAGAACTACACCTACCAGACTTTGGCAACAAACATGCGCGGTTTCAAGCAGAACATACGCAACGGCACTTCGTTTATGGTCCTGAACACAGAACTGCGCATTCCTGTGGTGCAGCTCATAGCAGGCCGCAAGTTCTCGAGCAATATCCTCAACTCCATCCAACTCAATATTTTCGGCGATGTGGGGACGGCTTGGACAGGGCTTACCCCGTACAGCGAGGAGAACTGCCTTTACACAAGATATATCGACAACGGTCCTATCCATGCTGAAGTCAAACGCCATGTGGAACCAATTGTCGGCGGACTGGGCGTAGGTGCGCGAATATCCCTGTTCGGCTATTTTCTCCGCTTCGATTACGCGTGGGGCATTGAAGACTTCAAAATAAGCAACAAGAAAGGGATGTTCATGTTCTCTATAGGGACGGATTTCTGACAACGGCTGACATTGAGCATTTATGCAAAGTGTGAAGAAGACTGCATTGACCGGGATGTTTAATTTTCGGCTATGGTTTAGGCTATTTTTTCTATCTCTGCATTCAATTTTCAAGAGAAAGATGAGAGAACCTTACGACAGGGAAATTGCCGTTTTGCGCCAAATGATAGAGCAATCCATAAGACGAAGTATCATCACACCCGCCGATTTCGCGTTCCTGAGAGAGACTATTGCTGTGCGCTGCCAAGACACGTTGAGCGACTCCACTCTCAAGCGCATCTGGGGCTATGTTAAGGGCTACAGTTTCACAAATGCGGCAACCCTCTCGCTTTTGGCTCGCTGCGTGGGCTTCCGCGAGAAATCGCATATCGGCAAAGCGTTGGCCGACACTTCCAACTGGGATTACTTTTATAGCGACAACCCGCATCTTCAGCACTCGCCCGGCCACGATCAGGCCTCCAACAACGCCACGGGGTTCTCTGCGCTCGGCGCCGGCGACGTCATCGGCGGTCCCGAAAACTATTTCCACCAAAGCGCTTATTTCTGGACCTCCTCGGAGTTCAGCTCCTTCCAGGCTCCCTACCGCTATGTGGATCATGACATGCCCGTTTTCGGTATCAACTACGACAGTCACAAGCGCACCGGGCGTTCAGTCAGGTGTGTGAAGAACAGGTAGTGAGTTGTGGATGTAAAACATATCGCTAAATTGAACTGTTTAGGATTTTTTCCGTTCACGGCATTTTTCTGAAATAAAGTAAAAATATGATGAAGCCAATAAGTGTAAAAACACTATCTTTGTTTCATAACCTGTTAAAAACAAAAAGAATATGAAAAACATTGAAGAACAAATTGTTATCTATCAAACTGAAGACGGAAGTACTGCAATTGACGTGCACTTTGAAAACGAAACCGTTTGGCTTTCTCAAGCCCAAATGGCGAATTTGTTTAAGAAAGACCGTTCTGTTATAGCGCGGCATATCGCAAACGTGTATAAGGAAGGTGAACTGGACGTTGAGACCACGTGTGCAAAATTTGCACACATGGGTGTTGAAGGTGACCAGACCTATTTTACAACACTTTACAATCTTGACGTCATCATTTCTGTGGGATACCGCGTGAAAAGTCTGCAAGGTGTTGCCTTTCGCAAATGGGCTAACCGTGTGCTGAAAGAGTATCTGATAAAAGGCTACGTCGTGAACGAAAAGATACGGAAAAAACAGATTGGCGAACTCCGGCAGCTCGTGCAGATGTTGGGACGGACCATTCAAAACCAGCCGTTAATGAAAACAGACGAAAACCAGGCTCTGTTTGAAATTGTGGTTGACTACACCTATGCGTTGGACACACTTGACGATTATGACTATCAACGGTTGGCAATGGGAGCGACCACTCAGGAGGAGAGGTTTCAGGCCACCTATGATAACGCTAAGCAGGCCATTGCGGCGTTGCGGGAGAAATTCGGCGGCAGTGCACTCTTCGGCAACGAGAAGGACGGCTCGTTCAAGAGTTCCATCGGCCAAATCTACCAGACCTTCGATGGCAATGACCTTTATCCCAGCGTGGAAGAGAAGGCCGCAATGTTGCTGTATCTTATCACCAAAAACCATTCCTTCAGCGATGGCAACAAACGCATCGCCGCCACGCTTTTCCTCTGGTTTCTCAACAACAACGGTATTCTTTATACACCTGACGGCCGAAAGCGCATTGCCGACAATACCCTCGTGGCCCTCACGCTGATGATTGCGGAGAGTAAACCGGAAGAGAAAGACGTTATGGTGAAAGTGGTGGTGAATTTGATTAACCAAAAGAATTGATTAGGGCGCGAGCATCGGCATGAAAGGGGCCAACCCCGCAACGTCGAAAAAGGACTGGACCTCCTCGGAGTTCAGCTCCTTCCAGGCTCCCTACCGCTATGTGGATCATGACATGCCCGTTTTCGGCATCAACTACGACAGTCACAAGCGCACCTGGAGGTCTGTCAAGTGTGTGAAGAACCTGTAATGATGTTTTCGCGAGTCGAAATTATGAAATTGTTTCAAAAAGATTGTCCTGTTCAAAAACAATTGTATCTTTGCGGCCAAATTTATACTTCAACTCCAAAATTGTCCAGAATATGTATAAACGCCAACTACAAAGCTGTTTACAAAAACTGTCGGAAACGTTTCCAGTCGTCTCGGTGACGGGGCCGCGCCAGTCAGGGAAGACTACGCTATGCAAAATGACTTTTGCCGGCTATGACTACATCAATTTAGAAGACGAAGAGAGCAGGATGATTTTGGAGCAGGATATAAAAGGTTACCTCCGCGCACATTCAAACGGGTTAATCATTGACGAGGCGCACTACTTTCCGGAAGTGTTTTCCGCGTTACAAGTGGTGGCCGATGAAGATGATGCTCGTCGCTATGTTGTGTCGGGAAGCAGCAACTGGCTCATCAGGCAGAACATCAGCCAGTCGCTGGCAGGCAGGGTGGCTTTGACACGACTTCTCCCCCTCTCGCTCAGCGAACTGGGGAATGCTGACGAAATTGACACAAATGATTTGATATACAATGGGTCCTATCCTGCCATTTGGGGCAAGGGCCGTCCCGCTTTTGCGGTTTACGATGGATACTACAGCACATACATCCAGCGGGATGTGCGGCAAATCGTCAATATCAAGGACATGACACTGTTTCGGAAGTTTGTGCGACTTTGTGCCACAAGAGTGGGCAATGAGTTTGTGGCCAGCGACTTGTCTTCCGAAATCGGTGTCTCGGTCAAAACCATTCAGGGTTGGTTGAGCATTTTGGAGACTTCATACGTCGTTTTCTTATTGCAACCCTATTATCGAAACATAGGCAAGCGCCTGACAAAGACCCCTAAACTCTATTTTTACGACACCGGACTTGCCTGCTATCTGTTAGGGTTGAAGAGCAGTCATGATGTGGCTAATTCGCCCCTGCGGGGGGCATTGTTTGAGAACCTTGTTGTGGCTGACACACTGAAACAACGATATAATGCAGGTTTGGACAACAACCTGTATTTCTACCGCGACAAATCTCAACGAGAGGTGGATTTACTTATGGAGAACGGACAGAAGCTTGACGCATTCGAGATTAAGTCGGCCACGGCATTCCACAAGGACTTTTTCAAAAATCTGGAATATCTGAAAACACTGTATGGTGAAGATGTAGTGCGAACCCAGGTGGTTTACGATGGCGTGCAGGAGTGGAACAAGATTGACAGTGGTTTTGTGAATTTCCGGCATCTTGTATGACAGTCACAAGCGCACCGGGAGGTCTGTCAGGTGTGTGAAGGGCCGGTCTCTTTCGCTTTAACCCAGTTTCCTTCCATCTATAGAAAGGACACATTCAACAAAAAAGACCCGCGTAGAAGCGGGTCTCGTACTGTTGCCCCGATAGGATTCGAACCCATACAAACAGAACCAGAATCTGCGGTGCTACCATTACACAACAGGGCAATGCAAAACAGCGCGGCAAAGATACACTTTTTTTCTTACCGCGCTGTTTTTTTGAAAAAAATCTTTTAACTTACAAAAACCACTTCGTACCAGATATATCCGCTGACCACAACTGCCTTATAGTAAACATTGTCGACCTTGTAGTAGAATGTGTTGTCGAGAATTATCTCTTCGTAGTTGCTGGGCAGTTCGGCCACCCTTGCGCCGATTGGAGGCGCCACAACTTGGTAGTTGTTGTTGAATGGCAGGTAGAAAGTTCCGTCGTCATAGTAGTAGTTTACATTTTTGTGAACAACAATCACGGGTCTCCAGGTGTTGAATATCGCGTATGCAATCACGGCACCAAGCGGCGGGCGGCAGATTACGTAGTAACCGTTGATATAGCGGCAGTAAACGCTGTTGTAGAAGTAGTAGGGAACTCCGTGGTAGTAAACCGGTCTGATGCGTGGAGGAACGTGCATGTGCTGATTGTAGTTGTGGTGGTTGGGGTGCACGTATGGAGTGTGAGGCGCAGCGTGTCCGTGTCCATGGCTTCCACTGTTTTTGTCGGCCAAATTGCCAACGCCCTCGTTTCTCGGCCCTGTTGCAACTGGCTGAGGCCGTGCCTGTCCCTGCTCAGTGTATCCCCTGCGAACCTCTTCGACCTGGCCGGTGGATATTCTTTCCGCACCTTCCGAATCGCGGGCTGCAACGTTGGTTTTGTTGCCGACTATACGATTAGCGTTGTTGCTTTCTATAGTCTGACGGGTTGTCGTGGTATTGGCAGCGGGACGGGTAGTGGTAGTTGTTGTTGTCTTGTTGCCAGTGCTCACACTCGGCTGAACCGGACGGGTTGTCGTGGTATTGGCAGCGGGACGGGTTGTGGTAGTTGTTGTTGTCTTGTTGCCAGTGCTCACACTCGGCTGAACCGGACGGGTTGCAGTGCTGTTGGCAGCGGGACGGGTTGTGGAGCTGTTAGTGGCCGGGCGAGTGCTGGGTCTGCTGGCAGAATTTGCATTTGCTGCGGAGTTGTTTGTGTTTTGCTTCGAGATGGTCTGCTGGGCTTTCTGGTAGCTGTTGTTCGCTTTGGTCAACTGGCTGTCGCCCTTACGCATCTGACGTATTTGCTGTGATGTAGCGTTGGAAGAGCCCTTGGTTACAGCAGTGCTGTTGTTACTGCTGGTGGCATTCGACCTGGATGAGCCTGGGGTTTGCGCCAACACTCCCGATGAAACTATGCCTGTCATCAGGAAGATACTCATCATAACAATTAACTTTTTCATCTCTTTGTGTTTTTTGTGTGATAAAAGATACCTGAAAGACGGTCTGACCTGTTTTTTGTTTAATGTTTCACCACAAATTTTCTTGACATAGACTTTCCTTCATATTCAAACCTTATTGTGTAAAAGCCCTCTGCCAAAGCATTCACCGGGATTGAAAAACGTGAGTCAGAAGCAGAGAAGGCAGGAATCACACATCTCCCGACAGCGTCGTAAACTGTAACCACAGTGTTTTTCATCACATCTTGAGGCGTGCCATCGTTGAAGCGCACGTTCAAAGTGGAGGAAGCAGGATTGGGATACAGATCGGGATAGGGAGAAGCTACATTTACAATGTCGTCGATGCCATCTGTCTGATCTGTACTCCATGAGACATTGAAGCCTTTGGCATTGAGGTAGTTGTCTGAAACAAACACAACGCGCACCTTGTTCAGAGGGAACACAAGCGGGTCTATCAACTCGCTTCCCGTAACCGACGTCAGGAGTGGCGGTGGATAGGATGAAAGGTCGTAGAAGTCAAGGTGGTCTTCCGGACTGATATCGAGTTCGTTAAACGTGAATTTTATGTATTCGGCATGGTTTATCCTGAGGTTCCATACACAGTTGGAGTTGTCGCGGTAGTTGTTTTCTCCACCACTGGATATGCTGCCTGAATGGTCATAGTACGTGTGGTCGCCGCAACCTGGTTCGTCCCTGTATGAATAATAGTACAAACGCCAACCCGCACGCACTGAGTCGCCGTCGGTCTCGAACGTGATGTAGAGACTGTCGGTTTCGAGATAGTAGTTTGTCTGCGAGGGCATGTCGCCGGAGACCTCGAGCAGGAGGCTGTCGTGGGAAGGATGCCCGTTCCAGAACTTCAGCACGTCATGGTTTTCCTCTGTTTCAAACGACCTGAGAATCACATTGACGGAGTATTGGTTCGGCGCGGTTATAACATACGTGCAGTATTGGTTGTTGGTGTAGTCCTTGTTTCCGCTGCCGTCCTCAAGATTTCCATAAAGGGCCGTGATTATCCTGTCGTTGCAATATTCAGGATATTTGGTCTCGTCGGGGTACATCCTTATGATGGCAGACTGGCTCTCGGAATATCCGCCCGTAACCATTTCGTCGGACGAGGTGCTGGAGGTGACGAAGTATCCGTTTCCGCTGCCGCCCCATCCGAAATTGAAGTGGAAGTAGTCCTCGTCGTTGTAGCCGTCGCACACGAAGGCGTGTCCGCCCTCTTCCGAATACCCGGAATAATACACCGGGCGCAGCTGCGAGAGGTCGCTTTTCAGAAGTTCGTTCCATTCGTCGCCAGAATAGTTGTATTTTGACACGTACTGCGCGGCGTTGCTGTACCCGAAATAGGACTTCATGGCCGCGGGCACCTGGTATGAGTACGCCCCGGAGCCGTCGGCGGTATAGTTCATGTCAACAGCCACTCCGCAATGGAATATCAATTTCGCGACCTCGTTGTTATAATGGGAGAGGATGTCGCTCATTGCGTCGTAATTGTATGTCTGCTGTGCAAAATTCACGAAGAAACTGCCGTACGACGAGTGATTCGTGTGATATCCTGTCCCTTTTTTCGGATAGCGGTAGTAGTACATTATCTGCGACATGGCCACCGCCACGCAGCCGTTTGGGGTCTTGTTGTCGTAGCCTGCAGGCGCGCCTTCGTCGATGGGGGAATAGTAGTTGTAGTATTTGTTCTGGTTCCATGCGGAGTTGATGAGAGGACCCACGGATGACGCCTCCCCGCCGTTCCTCGAGCCGTTGCCGAGGATTTCATTCCAGCCTTCCACAGCCCTTTCGTCGGGAGCCAAGCCGTATTTCCTTACAGCCGAAATCTCGTTCCTGTACTGTTCAAGAAGCTGCAATGAAGCAGGAGCGACGTCGTTGAGGTGGAAATTATTGTCGAAATCGTAGGCGAGTACAGGTGTCACCGCGTCATCAGCCGCGAGAATCAGGAACCCTTTGTCGAAGTTGAGAACTGCCGCGTAAGGTTCGTCGCCGTCGTACAGCACGTCGAAACTTGCAAGGCGTTTTCCGGCGGATTCGCCCGAGTATTTTTCAGCTTTAAGCCTGAAAGCCTTCAGTCCAGCTTCTTTGAGGCTCCCCTTCTCTATCGGATTGGCGAACAGGAAAAGTGGTGCCAGCAATAGCATCAGGGTAATGGATTTATTGTGCATAGTCTTGCTTTAATTGATGTTCTATATAAAAAAAAGGACACCGCGAAGATATCCTTTTTTTCGTTATGAAGACAAAAAGTTGTGAAAACATCACATTATGTCGTCAAAATCAGCCGGTTCAGGCATGGAAAGGTCGTCCATGTCGTCTTTCTGCTGCGACGACGAGCTGCCTGACGTGCGTTGGAGTGAAGCGATAAGAGACCCGATCATCTTGGTGAGTTCCATCAGTTCTGTGCGGGAGTGCTCGCGGGCGTCGTCGCCGATTATTCCGCATCTGTGGGCGATGTCGGTCAGGACAACACACTCTCTCACTGAGCTTTTCGCCATCTTGAGATAATAAAGGAACTGGGTCCTGTTGCGGGACGATCCCTCGGCGGTGTTCAACGCGATCTCCTGGGCTGACTTCAGGAACGACTTTTGCATGAAACGCTTGTTAGTGGCGCCGTCATCGGCGGGAAGGTTCTGGTAAAGCCATACAATATAGTCCATGGCCTTGGCATAGATTCTCAAATCCTCGAATCTGAAAAAACTTACATTGTTGTCTCTTTCGTTCATAATGATTGTCTTTAATTAGTTAGGCAGCAAAGATACTAATATTTTTTAACAAAAAATACTTAAAAGAAATATTTAAGTAACCGAGATTGTTTTTGTTATCTTGTTGATAATGAAGAAGAAAACTTGACAAAGAAAAACGAAGGCTGTTCAATTCTGAAAAGTGACCACGGAAAACGTCCCTGTTTTTCGGGGATTTAAAGGAATTCCCGGATGCCGTGGATAAAGAGAAAGGCAGGCGTAGAATTACAAAAATATTTTTTATCTTCGCGGCGCGTAAATTCATAAAACCAATTAATAGAATATGAAAAAACTGTCACTGTTATTGATGCTGGGCGCGGTAATGCTCAGCGGCGTGTCATTCGCCCAGGAAAAAACCGAAGAAGAGGGTTACAAGTTCACAGTTGTGAAGGAACTGCCCATAACATCCATCAAGGATCAGAACCGCGCCGGCACGTGCTGGTGCTATTCCGGCCTGGCTTTCATCGAATCGGAGCTTTTGCGCATGGGCAAAGGCGAGTTCGACTTGTCGGAGATGTACATTGTTTCAAAAACCTACGGCGACCGTGCAAAGGCAGCGGTGCGCACCCACGGCGACGTGTCGTTCTCCCAGGGAGGTTCTTTCTACGATGTGATCTACGGAATGAAGCATTTCGGGCTTGTGCCTGAATCGGAGATGCGCCCAGGTGCCGCATACGGCGACACTCTCTCAGACCACAGTGAACTGTCGGCCATCACCGACGCCATTGTGGAGGCCATTGCCAAGAAGGAACACAAAAAGCTCCAGACCGACGCTGACGGCAACACCATGTGGCTCAAAGCGCTCAACTCGGTGCACGACATATACCTCGGCAGCTGCCCCGAACAATTCTCTTACAAGGGAGTTTCCTACACCCCTCAGTCATTCTACAACTCGCTCGGACTGAACGCCGACGACTATGTGTCAATAACTTCCTACACTCACCATCCTTTCTACGAGAAGTTCGTGCTCGAGATTCAGGACAACTGGCGTTGGGGCATGTCCTACAACGTGCCTCTTGACGAGATGATGGAGATTTTCGACTACGCCATAGACCACGGATACACAATAGCCTGGGGGTCTGACGTTTCTGAGACTGGCTTCCGCAGCAACATCAGAAACGGCTTCTGCGTTCTTCCAGACCTTGAGGCCACCGCCCAAGTGGGCACCGACATGGCGCATTGGACCGGCCTCTCTAACGCGGAGCGTTCGAAAGAGTCGCAGAACAAGCCCACTCCCCAGCGCTGGGTTACACAGAAGGAGCGACAGATTGCCTACGACAACTGGGAGACCACCGACGACCACGGAATGCTTATCTACGGCAAGGCCAAGGATCAGACCGGGAACGAATACTACATGGTAAAGAACTCCTGGGGTAAGTACGGTAAATACGACGGAATGTTCTATTGCTCAAAGGCTTTCGCCCGTTATAAGACAATGAACATATTGGTGCACAAGGACGGTATCCCGAAGGAGATAAAGAAAAAACTCGGCATCAAATAGTTGATGTGGAATACAATATCGAAAAGGCGGCGCGTTGATGTGCCGCCTTTTTTGTGATACCCGGAATCCGGCTTGAACACTATCCTCATCGGTTGGAGAGTGCGATTTGCCAGTGTGAAAGTTGGGCTGCGACTTGGTTGAAATAAAAACACCCTTTTTTCAAACTTTTCGAAAAGTTTTGCAAGACACCCATGGTTTGAAATATTTAGTAGATTTGCAGTCCAGAAAAAACGATATGGAAAACCATGCAGAAAAGTTCCTCGACCGTTACAGGGAGATAGAAGAGTGGGTTGTGAACAACCTTAAGGTCTCGGAAATGAAAGATCTGGAGACAATGCCGAAGTACAAGAATCTCAAGAGCAACCTCTTTTTCTGCCGATATTTGCGCAACCTCCTCTCTCACCATGACTGGAAGAAGGCTGGCGAGGATTTGATAATCGTTACCGAAAGCGCTGTCAGGCAGGTCAACACCCTTTACTATTCGCTGAATCCTGTCACGCTTATGCGCGTTGCGGTGGGCAGGAAAAGCATTTTCGCGCCTGCGGTCGGCGACAAAGTGTTTGAGACCGTGCGCGTGATGGGTACAAACGACTATTCCTATGTGCCTGTGGTTGAGAATGACGTCGTGAAAGGCGTTTTCAGTGCCAAAACGGTGCTTGGAATTGTAGCGCAGGAAAAGAACCTGATCATGTCCGACAACTTGACGTTCAGAGACATAATGGACTTTATTTCAACCACATCGCAAGAAGCAGCCAAATATGCATTTGTCTCGTCAGACTTGACGATAGAGGATGTTGAAATAATGTTCCAGGGGCGCAGAGGGCGGAGGAAAAGGCTTGATTTGCTGTTGATTACTTCCGACGGAACTCAGAACGGCCGGCTCATAGGCATGGTGACCCCGGCAGATATAGTGGGAATTTGACCCTATCTCTCAAAACTGTACACGAACCTGAACCTGAAACCGAAACCTTGCATAGGATAGTTGCGGATTATCTCATAATGCGTGTTCGTGATGTTCAGGAACTCGGCCTTTAATGAGAACAGAGACTTGTTCATCCTGAAATCCCTTGAAATTGTTATGCTGTGGTCGGAATAAGGCCGCACCTCGTTGACATCGATATTCTGTGGCAGTGAGTACCGTTTTCCTACCGCAATCATGGAATAGCCAATGGTGAACCACGGGTTCTGCCAACTCAGCGACACCGAGCCGGAAAGCAGCGGTGTGTAGGGAATCTGGTGGTTGAAAGTTTTGCTGCCTTTCTCGGTGCGGTCTATGGCTTTCTGGAATGTGATGTTCCCGTGCAGTTGCAGCGAATGCCTTCTGGAGATGGAGTATCTCCATGAACTGTTGACCTCGACACCTCCTATGTACACTTTGCCGTAGTTGAGCATTGTCCATGTGAAAAGGTTGTGCGACGGGAAAGCCACGATTTTGTCTTTCACAATGTTGAAGTACAGGTCGATGGCGGCGGAGGCCGATAGTTTGCCCGGCACAACGAAGGCGTTGTCGACTACAAGTCCGGCGTCCCACTGGTGCGTCTTCTCTGGCTTCAGCGAGATGTTGCCAACTTCCCGGTAGTAGAGGTCGTTGAAGGTTGGCATTCGGAAGATGTTCTTGTAGAACGCTCTAACGCTGCAAAAGTCCCCTATTCTGTAAGAGCCCCCTACAGTAGGGGAGAAGTGGTGGTAGTCATCAATCTCAGCGCCGTCCCTAATCACGTTGTCAACGTATGAGAAGAGGAGGTTAGCACTGACTTTCCAGCGCTTGCCCGAAATGGTGGCGGCCAATGCGCTGAGGGAGGTGAGGCGCCCCGGCTTCTCGTGGTTTAGCGAGTTTGCCGTGAGCTGCTGCCAGAACACATCCTGCGACAGGGAGAGCTGCAGCAGGTTGAGTCCTGCCACTCCGTTTTCCACCCGTATAGGCGTGAACATCACAGTGTTTGAAACATAGCTCTCGGTCTGATGGTATTTGTTGTCAAGAAACCCGTCCTCGTTGAGATAGTCGGGGTCGAGGTATCGTGTGTAGTCGTAGTTGAACTTCGCGTTGGCCTGGAAGGCCCACTTGGAATTGAAATATTTGTGGTAATGTGCCTGCGCGAAGGCGTTCTTGTTCCACAGTTTCTGCCGCGATTCGTTGTTGTAGAATATTGCTGCCGGCGGCAGTTCCCTGTCGGAGTCATAGTAATACAGCTTGAGGCTTAGCCTCTGAGTGCGGTCGATTTGCCACACGGCGTTCGACTCGATGTTGCATGAGTGCACCACGGAGTTCTTCCTGATCTCACGGGATGTGCTGTCGTCAGCGCCGCCGTACCTTATTATGTAAGGATAGTTGCCCTTCGATCTCATGAGGTCGGCGGAGAGATTCCAGAAAAACTGCCTGTGCTCGTGTTTTCGCGACTTTGCCTTGGCGAACACCGCCGCCTGTACAGAGTAGAAGCCGTACATGCCGGCCGTTGCCCCGGCCCGGACTCCGAATGTCGGTTCCGGAATAGCGTTTGTTGTGCCTACTTTCAGCAGGCTGCTGTAGGAGAAGAGGCGTGCCGGCACGAAAATGTCGTCGTCGGCCCCGACAACAAGCCTTATGCTGCCTACATTGTCGAGGGTCATCTTGCTCAGGTCAATCTGGCCGGTCTGGCAGTCAGACATCGCGATGTCGTCGTACGCCACGCCTGTGTGCTGCGTCCCGAGTCCGCGCACCGACACGGTCTTCATGCCTCCGGTGCCGCCGTAGTCGCGCACAACAACCCCAGACATGTATTTCAGTGCGTCGGAGAGTTGGAACACTGGCAATTGCTTGATTTTTTGGGTGTTGATAACCTGAACTGCAGCCGGGCCTTCGTAAACCTTCTGCTCTCCTGCCGCGTTGATGTTGACTTCGCGCAGATGGTGCGTTTTCGCGCTGTCGGAATGCGGCTGCGGATAAGCCGAAACCACCACGCACAGCATCATCAGCAATGCGAGAAATCCTGGAAGTTTGTTTTTGCCTGGCACGGAGGGCAACACAGGAAAATCAGACATATATATACTGAAAAAGGCAATTTTCGTAAAAAAATTGCCTTTTCCCATAGTTCGTGAAATCGACTATTTTCTCAAGCCCAGTTCTTTAATCAAAGCTCTGTAGCGCTCGATATCCTGCTGTTTCAGGTATTCGAGCATCTTTTTTCTCTTGCCTACCAAGGTGATGAGGGCGCGCTTTGTAACACGGTCTCCCTGGTTCTGCTTCACGTGCTCGGTCAAATGCTTGATGCGGTGCGTAAACAGGGCAACCTGAGCTTCAGGAGAACCAGTGTCCTTCTCATTCTTGCCGTATTTGGCGAAAATCTCTTTCTTTACGTCGTTGGTCAAATACATGTTTATGTTACTTTATGTTTTTTACAAATAGGGCGGCAAAGATACATTTTTTTTCCATACATATACCATTTATTTTTTTCAAAAACCTGTTTTGACGTTTTTTTTTGGAGAAGACTGTTTTCAATCGGTATCTTTTTATAAATTTGCAGTCTGTTTTTGAAATAACCTTTAACCATCAGTATTATGAAAAAGAGCCTGTTGATTATCCTGCCTTTGCTTTTCATGGCAATTGCAGCCCGCACATTCGCCCAGACAGCGCCTCAGACCGATCTGCTGAACAAGAAGGGTCCGAAGATGTCGAAGACTTACATCAAGGATCCGGGCTTCGGGTCGAGGCTGAACTTCGGCCTGACTGTGGCGCCGACCTTCAACTGGATGTACGACCACACGCCCGGATACTCCAAAAACGGCGTTGTCATGGGGCTGCGCTATGGCATAAACCTGAACATCAACCTGACAGACAGGAAAAACTACTATTTCTCGACCGGTCTCTTCCTTGAGCACTGCGGCGGCAAGATGAGGTTCTTCGACAACATCCCCATAGGAACGATAGGCATTTCAGACAGCACCGCGACGCAGAGGACATACCGGTCGCTCTACCTGACAATTCCGACCGGGATAACGCTCAAGACAAACTCAATCAACAATTTCTTCATCTGCGGCAACCTCGGACTGCTTCACAGTGTTAACCTGAAGGCCACAAACGCCGACTCGTACACCTTGTCGAACTTCGCAACCGGAACTGACGAGCTCTGGACGCGCGAGAAGGTCGCCTCGCAGGAGGCCTCGTTCTTCAAGGAGGCGCTGTATCTCGGGACCGGCTTCGAGTATTCGATAACACAGAACATGCGCTGCGGCCTGATGGTGAACTACGTGCACGGGTTCACCAACTACTTCAAGGGCGCAGGCAAGGCACAGAATTCGTTCAGCAAAGTCGATCAGAAGGCGAACCTTGGATATGTGGAGGTTGCCCTGAACATCAACTTCTTCTGATTTTTTGGGGGATGAAGTTCATCTGCATAGGAAGGAATTACGCGGCGCACGCGGCGGAGTTGAATCATTCGGTTCCGGAGGAGCCGGTGTTTTTCCTGAAGCCCGAATCAGCCATCACAAGGCTCAACAGGCCGTTCTTTCTCCCTGACTTTTCGGAGGAGGTGCACTACGAGACTGAGATAATCGTGAAGATAAACCGTCTTGGGAAGTGCATTCCGGAGCGTTTTGCGCACAAGTACTATGACGAGATAGGGTTGGGAGTTGACTTCACCGCCCGCGACATCCAGAGGAGGTGCGTGGCCAACGGCGAGCCGTGGGAGGTGGCAAAAGCCTTCGACGGATCGGCGGTAGTGGGAAGATTCACCAACAAGAGCAACTTTCCCGACCTGCAAAGCATCAGCTTCCACCTTCTTCTCAATGGAAAGAAGGTGCAATCGGGGAACACCTCCGACATGATTTTCTCGATTGACAGGATAATATCGCATGTGTCGCGCTTCATGACTCTCAAGATGGGCGACATAATATTCACCGGAACGCCCGTGGGAGTGGGGCGGGTTGAGATCAACGACCGTCTCCAGGGCTTTGTTGAGGACGAGTGCTTCTTTGATTTCCGCGTTAAATAGCATAATAGTATTATGAAACTGAAAATAAGACTGACATTGATGAACTTCCTCCAGTTTGCCGTCTGGGGAGCGTATCTCACATGCATGGGCACGTACCTTCACACGCACGGGCTCGGAGCGAAGATAGGGCTGTTCTATTCCATTCAGGGTATAGTGTCGATTTTCATGCCGGCGATAATAGGCATAATAGCCGACCGCTGGGTGCAGGCGCAGAAGATGCTGGGAATCTGCCATCTGGTTTCCGGAGCTGCCATGATTGCCGCCGGGATCTACGGCTTACAATCCGGCGGCGCAGTGCAGTTCGGGCCGCTTTTCGCGCTATACACCATAGGCGTTGCGTTCTACATGCCCACGCTTGCCCTGTCGAACTCTGTGGCCTACAACGCCCTTGAGCTCGCCGGTCTTGACACGGTGCGTAATTTTCCGCCGATAAGGGTTTTCGGCACGATAGGGTTCATAGTGGCCATGTGGTGCGTGGACATCCTTGGTTACCAGCAGTCGGCGGCGCAGTTCGTTGCAAGCGGCGTCATTGGTCTTGTTCTGGGCGCATATTCGTTCACGCTGCCGAGGTGCAACAGCAACAATGACGGGAAAATCACCTCCGTGGCCGACATGTTCGGGCTGAAGGCTTTTGCCCTCTTCAAGGAGAGGAAGATGGCGGTCTTCTTCTTGTTTTCCATGTTCCTCGGTGTTTCGCTCCAGATAACAAACGGCTTCGCCAACCCGTTCCTCCACAGTTTCGGGCAAATCACCGAATATACGGAAACTTTCGGGGTGAAGCACGCCAACATACTGATCTCCATCTCACAAGTGTCGGAAACGCTCTGCATACTCCTGATACCGTTCTTTCTGAAGAGGTTCGGAATCAAGAAAGTGATGCTGATAGCCATGTTCGCCTGGGTGCTCAGGTTCGGCTTCTTCGGCTTGGGGAATCCCGGCGGCGGAGTATGGCTCTTCATTCTTTCGTGCATAGTTTATGGTGTGGCCTTCGACTTCTTCAACATCAGCGGTTCGCTTTTTGTAGACCAGCAGACCGATACATCCATAAGGGCTTCGGCGCAGGGGCTTTTCATGCTTATGACTAACGGAATAGGCGCCACATTGGGTACTTTCGGGGCGCAGTTCGTGCTTAACAGGCTTGTGTTCTCATTGCCGGAAGGCACGGATCCCCGGATTGTGATGGAAGGCTGGTCGAGTGCTTGGTATGTGTTTGCGCTGTATGCGCTCGTAGTTGCAGTCGTGTTCGTCTTTGCCTTCAAGGAGAAGGAGACGGCTGAAGAGGTGCATGACTAAATGTCCTCTCTGCCGAAATAGTCTTCAATTTGCAAATACAGGTCCTCGAAAGTACCGTTGTTAGTGAAGATGTGGTCGGCCATCTGCATACATCTCCTTAAATTCTGATGGTTCGGGTCGGTTGACTCCATCTCCCGCTGTTCGTTCTGAATGAAAGTCTCGAACGATATTTTGTCCGTTTCGGAGGCCCTGTCTACAATCCTTCCATAACGTATTTCCGGGTCTGCGTCTATCCCAACGAGAATGAAGTGATCCTTGCGGCGCAGCGATTCAACCTCTCCGGGAGTCCTTATGCTCTCTATTATGGCGTCGGTGCCGTTCTCAAGTGCCTCCAGGTAAAGTTGGTCGATGATGTACGACGGCGAATGGCTGGCGCGCAGGTCGTTGGCCACCACCACAAAGGTGTCCCTGTTTATCTCCATCCCGCGCCTTTCGGCCTCTTTTATAAGAAAGCCCCTCACGGAATAGTGTCTGTATCCGCGTTTTTTCACGAGATAATCAACGATGGTGCCTTTCCCGGCGCCTAAAGTGCCTGTGATGCCAATAATTCTCATATTCTGTAATGTAGTTTAAAAATCGTGCAAAATTAGTTATTTTTGCACTTCAAAACAAAACCAACCGTTTTTATGATTGTAAGAGCCAAGAAACGTTTAGGACAGCATTTTCTCAATAACGAGTCTGTAGCACGCGACATTGCAGGCTCGATACGGACCCAAGACGCGGCAGTTCTTGAGGTGGGCCCGGGCATGGGGATGCTTACAAAATTCCTCCAGCAGCGCGGATTTCCGCATTTCGCCGTCATCGAGCTCGACGAGGAGTCTATAGCGTATCTTGGCAAGAATTTTCCGGGACTGGACGTTATAGGCGGCGATTTCCTGAAATTCGACATCGACGGGTTCTGCGCCGGGCCGAAGGTGATTGCCGGCAACTTCCCATACAATATCTCTTCGCAGATTCTCTTCAAGGCCCTCGACAACAAGGACTCCGTGGTGGAGCTGGTGGGAATGTTCCAGAAGGAGGTTGCGGAGCGGGTCTGCGCGAAGCCCGGCGGCAAGCAGTACGGTATCCTCAGTGTTTTGCTCCAGGCATATTACGACGCGGAATACCTTTTCACCGTCGGCGAGCATGAGTTCACCCCGCCGCCACAGGTCAAGTCGGCGGTCATCAGGCTTGCCAGGAATTTCAGTAAGAGGCTCGACTGCGACGAGCGCAAGTTCAGGAATGTGGTGAAGACAGCCTTCAACTACAGAAGGAAAACCTTGAGAAACGCGCTGCATTCAATGGATTTCCGGGAAGGCTTCGCCGATGAGAGGCAGTTGCTGTCAAAACGCGCCGAGCAGTTGTCAATAGAGGATTTTGAATATCTTGCGAAGAATCTCAGGTAGCCGTCGGCTATTTTATGATTCTGTCCTCGTTCTGCGCTATGAAGCTTTTCCAGCTTGTGGCCTTGGTCTTACCGAACACGACCTTCTGCTGCAGATGGTGGCACACCGCCGCCGCCAACGCGTCGGTGGCGTCGAGGAACTCGATTTGCTCCGCTATGGGATACATGCGGCAGAGCATTCCGGAAACCTGCTCCTTGGAGGCGTTGCCGTTGCCAGTTATCGACTGCTTGATCTTTCTTGGCGAATATTCGTAAACCTCCATCCCTGCGTGGAGGCAGGCCGCAATCACTATGCCCTGTGCCCGTCCAAGCTTGAGCATCGATTGCACGTTCTTCCCGTAAAACGGCGCCTCTATAGAAAGCACATCGGGCTTGTACTGGACAATCACAGCGTTTATCTTCTCGTAGATGTACTTTAGCCGGTCGTACATGTCAGGCATCTTCTTCATCTGAAGCACGCTAAGGACCTCGACGGCAGATTTGTTCAGCTCGGTGTCCAGGACCGCATATCCCAGAACATTCGTGCCCGGATCTATTCCTAAGATTTTCTTCGTGATTTTGGTTTCCTCCATCTACTTTGTGAAATACATTCTGTTTAGGGTGTAGTCTATTATGGCCTTGTGCATTACGAGGAAGTCGTTTCCAAGGATGAAGTGTACAGGCTTCATCCCGACAATTTTGTAGGCTTCGTTAATGTGCTTGAAATCAATAACGGCGAGGTTTTCAAGTCTTTCTATGCGGAAATGCCCTATCCTGAAGTCCTCAACGGTTGTGGCCAGCACTTCGAAATCGCTTCCGCCGATGCCGGCATTGACCCCCTGGACGTTTTCGGGCCTGTTGTCGGGCAGCCGCTGCTCTACGAAAGTTCGGTCGATGCAGCTGTGCGACGCGCCGGTGTCGAGCACCGCCCGCACCCTGATGCCCGAAATCTTGACATCAAGCACAGTGTGAAAATCTTGGCTCTCCAATTCCGCTATTCTGAACCCAACCTTGTATGTTCTTGGTTTCCCCATAACTGCATGACCGACACCGCCGACTTGTTTGAGGCAGGCGGAAAAACTAAATCCAGTGCTTTTTCACGAAGAACATTATCAAAACCACTGAAATAATCAGACACAGGCCCATTACTAATAGGAAAGCGTGTGGAGATTCGGCGAGAGGGAGTGCGACATTCATGCCGTAAAGTCCTGATATAAAAGTCAATGGCAGCACTATTGTGGAGATTATTGTGAGCATACGCATAATCTCGTTGGTCTTGTTTGTCTGCAACGAATCGAATGTGTTGGAGAGACCAGCTACAAGTTCGCCGTAGTCGTCAACCATATCCCACATCTTCTGGTAGAAGTCGAGGATGTTGCCCCAGTATTCCTCCATGTCGTCGGCGAAGCCCTTCACGTCTCCCGACTCGAACATCTTGAAGAGTCGGAGCTGCGGCTTGAACATGGTGTTCATCTGGATTATGTTTTTCCGGATTATGGAAATCTGTTCAATGATTTTCTCGGCCTTGCTGCTGAAGAGTTCCCTGCTTATGAAGTCTATTTCGGTGCCGAGGCGCTCCACAATGAGGAAAGTCTCCTTCATCATCCTGTAAAGGATATGGTAGAGCATAGAGTCGGAGGTGCCGCTGATTTCGTCGTCGTCCTCGGGTTCAGGGTCTATTTTCTTGAGGTTGAAGAGGTCCTGAACCACGTAATGCGAGTTGCCCACTGTGATCAGGTAGTCCTGTCCCCAGAAGATCTTGGTCTCCTCGGTCTTCACGAGCTTTGTTCTCTGGTCGAGCAGCGGAAAATGCAGCACAAGAAAGAAGTAGTCGTCGTAGCTGTCTATTTTGGGGCGCTGCACAAAACTCGAGCAGTCCTCTATGTCCAAAGGGTGGAAATGGAAGTTATCCCTCAGAAAATCCAAATCCTCGACAGTAGGATTCGTTATGTGATGCCACTTATAAGCACCGAAGTTCACGGTATCTACCATAGAAACAACCTCCTTTCTTTAAATGGATTAGACAAAAAATGCTACATCTTGGTCGCAAGTTTACAATTAGCGGCAAAGATACTATTTTAAATTTAAATGCCGGGCAAAAAAAGACCTTCAAGGCAGTTTTTTGCTGTTGCAGATTGAGATGGCCGTCTTGAGTCCGTCGATGGCGGCGCTCATGATGCCGCCAGCGTAGCCGGCACCCTCGCCCACGGGGTAGATGCCCGGTATTGAGGACACCCTCTCCTCGTTGCGGATCATGCGCACCGGCGACGACGAGCGAGTCTCCACGCCGGTGAGCACTGTGTCGACGTTGGCAATGCCGTGGAGTTTCCTGTTGAGTATTGGCAGAGCCTCTCTCAGGGCGCCGGTGGCGAAGTCGGGCAGGCATTTCCCGAGGTCGCAGTACTTCACCCCATGAGGGTAAGATGGGACCACTTTCCTGTAGCGTGCGGCCACCTGGTTGTTGAGGAACTCGCCCACGAGGTTGCAGGGTGCACGGCCGTCGCCGGAGATGCCGAAAGCCATCCTCTCGTACTTCTCCTGGTAGTCGATGCCATCGAGTACCGAACCCCTGACGAAATCTTCGGGCAACACGCTGACCAACAGTGCGCTGTTGGCATTGGGCTTGTCGCGCTTGAACTCGCTCATGCCGTTGGTTACGATTGTCCCTTCCTCGCTTGCCGACGCCATGACGGTCCCGCCCGGACACATGCAGAACGTGTACACGCCCCTGCCCTTGACATGCACCGCGCCCTTGTAGGAGGCGGGCGGAAGCAGATGCGCGGAGTTTCCGTGCTGCATCCAGTTTATGTCGCGCTGGAGATGCTCCATGCGCACTCCTATGGAGAAGGCCTTGGCCTCCATGAGCATTCCCCTTGCGTGGAGCATCCTTATCGTGTCGCGCGCCGAATGGCCGGTCCCCAATATGAGATGGCCGGTGTTGAAGGAAGAGCCGTCGTTGCAATGAATCGTCAGCTTTCCGCCATCGGACTCGAAAGAGCTGAAGGCTGTGCCGAAGTGGAACTCGCCGCCAAGCGACTCTATCTCCACACGGATGTTCTTTACAACCTTCGCGAGGTAGTCGGTGCCGACATGAGGGTTTTGCCTGTATGTGATTTCCTCCGGGGCGCCATGCTTGTGGAGTTCGTCGATAACGAATGTGTTGTACGGCCCGTTGACGTTGGTGTTGAGCTTGCCGTCGGAGAAGGTGCCCGCGCCCCCCTCGCCGAACTGCACGTTTGATTCGGGGTTGAGAGTCCTGGTTTCTAAAAACAGCCTGACGGCCTTCTGTCTCTCCTCAATCCTCTCGCCCCGCTCGAGTATCACAGGATTGGCACCGCAGCGGGCAAGGTACAGCGCGGCGAACATCCCAGCCGGACCGAAACCCACAACCACAGGCCTGAGACTGCCCTGCCACTTCGGATATTCCAAACCCGCTCTCTCCTCGCCGGGCGACACATCCGGCTGTCCAAGTAGCCTGGCGTACTCGTCGGGCAGAGTAACCTCCACCTGGAAAAGACTTATGATGTTGTTTTTTTTCCTTGCGTCGATGGAATGCCTGGTTATGCGGAATCCCTTGAGGTCTTCTGTCTTGATCCTGAATTGTTTGCAGACGAAGTTCTTGACGTTTTTCTCGTTTCCGGCCGGAACCTTTATGTTTGAAAGCCTGAGTGTTGTCATTGATTGGCTGATTTTTGAACTACAAACTGCAAAGATACTCAAAAATCGTTAACCCGCCCGAATGCAATCAAACTGCAGGACATCATGGCATGTCAGCGCTGCTGTGCGGGCGGAAATTTGTCGAGCGACACCTCCCAGACTATTTTTTCCGGAGGTAGAGAGATGCCTTTAGGCTCGCCGCGCTTCCCGGTGATGAAATAGTGCTTTGCGTAGAATTCGTCGAACCTGACTAAGAAGGCCTCGCGGATGCGGGCGCACTTTTCGTTTATTGAGTTTTTTGTGGGGTCTGTGACATCGTCGATGCTCTGCTTTATTTTGCGGTCGAACAGGCTGCGGGTGACCTGCTTGTAGAGGTAGAGGAGTTCATCCCTGTAGTTGCGCATCAGTTTGAAAGGGATGCCTTCCGGATGCCGGAGGAAGAGCATGAAAACGGCTTTCGGCAGCGGTGTCATTACAATTTCCGTGTCGTTGTAGTCGGGCAGAATGATGCGGAAGTCTTTGGTTATCACAATCCTGCTGAGTGTTGGTTCAGCCTCCATGAGTTCGCGCAGCTGGTACTCATGCACGCCGCGCCGCCGCAGTTCAATAATACGGTCCCTCACTTCCTTCATCAGGTCTTTCGAGGAAGTCTCGAAGAAGTAATCTGACGTGTCGTCGCCATAATCCTTGAATTTCGGGTGGGCGAGGTAGTAAGCGTCGCCCAGGAATCCTTTGGTGAGATGTCTTGAGTAGAACGTGAAATATTCTTCGAGTGACTGTCCGGAGGTGTCAGTCAGGCTGCGGTAGGAGAAGTAGTAGTTTTCATATCATTCGGGCGGAACCTCTTATGCCAGCCCCACTTTCACCAACCATTCCCAGTGGGCATTATCTTGTTCGGTCTTCCTGTTGGCGGGTATTGCTTTTGGACTCACTTTCCGGTAGTGGAGCAGAGCCGGGGTGTTGAAGCCGCCATCCACGAGGTTCTGCCTCATGATGTCGTTGGTGATGGCCGGCATGTCGTACCTGTCGGCAGTGGTGTGCTGGTACGGGAACATGTAGTTCAGGATTTCAGCCTGCACCTTTTCAAGCTCGGGAGGATAAATGAACTCGTAGCCTCGTTGGCGGAACATCTCTTGTATTGTGCCGAGGTTCTGTTCGATGTATCCCCGTGTCTCAAGGCAAGGTTTGTCTTCCACGTAGATTATCTGGCCGTCGTCGGGAAAGAACGGCAGTTCGTGCGAGAAAAGCACGTGGTTCTGCTGGTTGTCCGTTGATATTGTGCTGTTCATATTATTCCGTTTTATGCTTTAATGTTTTTTCTCGAGAAATGGTTTCAGTTCGCGCTCGAAAATGCTGCGTTCCACAATCCGGTAGTGCGGATGGTAGTTTTCGTTGTACCTCCGGCTGTGGTGTACCGCCTGGTTGTTCCTCGCGGCCTCCTCCAAAACAGGCTTGTCGTTTTTGAAGTCATCTGCCATAAGTCCCGACTTTTCCATGGCCGTGGAAATGCCAGTCCATCTTTCGCTCCATGGCGATTCAGGTCCGGGCTGCGCGTTGGCGCTTCTGACGAATGCCCCGAACAGTTGGTCGGCTGTTATGAGACTGTCCTTCACGGCGGCAAGGAAGACGCGCACATACTTGCCGCTGCTACCAGTGTTTTCATAGTAAGTATCTGACAGACAGTTGTTTTCTGCAAGCTCGCGCAAGAGATATTGCCGTGCGGAAGCCGTGTCTGCAATCATGTGTTCCGGTCCGAAATGCTCCTGGTAGAAACTTTTATAGACGTCCTGAAGTGTTGACTGCGGATAAGTTTCAAGTTGGTGTGCAACTGCATCGGCAATATCCTTGTGGCCGTTGTGTTTGCAACTGCAAAGCAACGTTGAAAACACGGTCAAGAAGCAAAGTATTGCTGTTTTTTTCATCGGTTTTCATTTTTCTGCAAAGATAGTATTTCCAGCGAACCATCAGTGTCCTAATTGCAGGGATAATTATTGAATAACACATTCCATTGATAATTTGTTTTGGAAAAGTCTCCCCGACATCGTCGTTCTCTATATTTTATTTCAAAAAAAACAAAAATATGATTATGAGAAATTAAAAAATTTGTAATTTTGCAAGATGAAAACAAACCAGTCTATGCATGGTCTTCACAGACCGTCATATACATGAAAAACAGAATATTATGAAGTACGACAACTATCCGGTCATTAAGGTGTTGCTTCCCTATATTATTGGGATTGTGATAGCGTATAAGTTTGACTTTCAGAAAACTGACGGCAGTGTCATCTTGTTTTCCGCAGTCGTTTTCGTCGCGGCGGCTTTCATTGTCTCATCGTTCAAGTCGTACAGACTCGAATCTGTGCAGTTACTGCTTGTCATGGCAGCTTTTGTTGCGATTGGTATGGTGCAGACGTACCGGAAATATACATCCTTTGCCGGAGAGTGTGGCTTTGAGGGCGACTTTGTGGTGCGTCTTATGTCAGGAGGAACTCAGGGCGAGAAGAGCGAGAGATTCGAGGCGGAAATCCTGTTTGCCGGCGACAGTGCGGAGAGAAAGGGACGTGCATTGCTGTATTTCAAGCCCGGAGAGAAAGCGAGAAAGCTGGCCTATGGCGATGTGGTTACAGTCCGCGCGCGTCTCGAGCGCATAGAGCAACCCCACAATCCTGAAGCGTTCAACTATGCAGGGTACATGAAGCGACGCGGTGTCTGTTTCACAGGCTTCGTCAGGGAGGAAGGATTCGAGAAAATGGGGCATTCCCCAGAAAGCAGAATCCTAGAAATCGCGAATGAGACGCGCCGGCGGTGTGTGTCGTTGTATGAGTCGGCCGGCATGACAGGCGACGAGTTGGGCATACTGAAGGCGATACTACTTGGCGATGACGACACACTGGATCCGGATTTGAAGAAGTCGTATTCCTCCGCAGGTGTCAGCCACATCCTGTGTGTGTCAGGGATGCATGTCGGCATAATATTCATGATAATAAACTTCCTGCTGAAGCCTTTGGACTATTCGGTAACGACGAGGATTTTCAAGTCTGTGGTTACAACTGCTGTGGTCTGGGCATACGCTCATGTCACAGGGCTTGCACCTTCGGTGACGCGTGCGGCTGCGATGTTCACGTTCGTGGCCGCCGGGCAGGCGCTCAGGAGGAACACCGACGTGTTCCACAGCCTGTTCGCATCGTTGTTCATCCTCCTCGTTCACAACCCGCTGCTGCTGTTCGAGACGGGCTTCCAGCTCAGCTATCTCGCCGTCTTCGGAATTGTGCTTTTCCAGCCTAAAATATCAGGGATTTTTAAGTTCAAGACAAAGGTTGCGAAATATTTCTGGGAGTTGTTGACCGTGTCGGTCGCAGCCCAGATTGGAACTTCACCAATAGCAATCTATTATTTCTCGCAGTTTCCCAACTATTTCATGCTTTCCAACCTGTGCGTGATGGCACTTTCTTTCGTGGTTGTGGTTACAGGAGTTCTGCTGCTGCCGTTCTCAATGCTCCCCGTGGCGGGACGGCTGCTCTCACGCTTGCTCACGGCAGAGATAAGGGTGATGAACGCGATAATAACATTCATTGAGCGTCTTCCGTTTTCGGTGACGGAAAACATAGACTACACTGTGTTCCAGGTTGTTGTACTCTATGCAACCGTCGGTTGCGTATGTTCGTACATTCACAGAAAAAAGAGGCTTGCCTTGGTGTCAGCGTGTGTTTTCCTTTCGGTTTTCAGTTTGTCTTTTCCGGTAAAGAAGGCGGTTCGCGCAAGTCAGGAAGGTTTCACCGCATATCACATAAGGGGGAGTACCGCGCTTGGCTTCTTCGCCGGCGGGAAGTGCTACATATTAAGCGACTCCGTTAAATGTGTAAGCGACAGGAGGTATGAGTACAACATACGTGCACATGTAAGAAAACGACTCCTCGAGCCGGTGGTGGTTGGCCTCGACACTCTGGAATACACCGATGGGCCGCTTGTGAAGAGGGAACGACACGTAGCGTTCATGGGAAAGAGATATATGATTGTGGACAAGGAGTTTAAGAGAGAGTATTCTGGGATAGAGGGTTTGGAGACCGACTGTGTCATTATACGGGGGAATCCATGGATCAAGCCCGAAGAGTTGGCCGTGACTGCGGTCTTCAAGGAGGTGGTGGTTGATGGTTCCAACAGCCGGCACAATGCTGATATGTGGCGTGATTACTGTGTTGGCAGAGGGATTCCGGTGTGTGTTACAGGCGAACGATTTTATGAATGACATGATAGCGGCAAATTTTGTATCTTTGCGGTTTGTTTTTTTGCATAGATTATGATAAATCACATAGTTGGAAAAGTAACAGAGATCAATCCCGCATACGTCGTGGTGGAAACCGCCGGCGGAGTGGGGTATTATATAAACATCTCCCTGGCCACGTTTTCGGACATAAAGGACAAGGAGAGCGTAAGTCTTCTCACTCATTTCATAGTGAAGGAGGACTCGCAGGTATTATATGGATTCTCCACGGAAGAGGAGCGCGAGCTCTTCAAGCTGCTGCTCACAGTGAACGGAATTGGCCCGAACACCTCACGGCTGATACTTTCGTCGATGAGTGTGGGCGAGGTTATAGGCGCGATATCCGCCGAGGACACCAAGGCAATACAGTCCGTCAAAGGCATCGGCGCGAAGACGGCACAGAGGGTGGTCATCGAGCTGAAGGACAAGGCCAGGAAAGCCTCATGGTCTGAACAGGCAAAAATTAACGTGGCATACAATAATAACAAATATGAGGCGTTATCTGCTTTGGTTGCGTTGGGATTCCCCAAAGCCGGAGCGGAGTCGGTGTTGGACAAGATAATAAAGGCCGAAGGGATGCAACTCTCTGTTGAAGAACTAATTAAGAAGGCATTGAAATTGTTGTAACAAAAAAGAGGACATTTGAAAATCAGACATTACAGATATATCTTTGCGTTCCTGGCGATTATGTCAGGATTCTGGGTTGTTGTGCAGGCGGCAGCGACTGTGCCTGTGCGCAGGGCGCTTCCAACGAGAGTGGAGCTTTCGTATCCGGTCTTCCCTCCCGATTCTACATTGCCGGGTGTTCCGAATCCCGATATCAACCCGCTCAATCCCGATCCGGCCAATCCGTTTTTCCTGAAAAACCCTCCCGGAATAGGACAGTCCATAATCTACGATCCAGTTACAAACACCTACAATTTCCAGTACATGACTGGTAGCACCCCTTTTGGCCCAGGCGCGAACATGAACATCAATGAGTTTATCGACTACGACCTGAAGCAGAGTATCGACAACTACTGGCATAACCAGAGCAGGAGCATAGGAAGTTCCGGAAGTTCGAGAAGGGGAGGAGGTCTGATACCGCAGCTGCATGTCGGAGGCGACATTTTCGAGGGAATCTTCGGCAGCAACACCATCGACATACGGCCTTCCGGTAACGTTGGCCTGAAGATTGGTGCAAAATACACCATGACCGACAACAAGTTCCTCCCGGAAAAGCAGCGCAGGCATCTTCAACTTGACTTCGACGAGGATATCCAACTTAGCCTCCTGGCCAAAATCGGTGAGAAGATCGAGTTCAATCTCAACTACTCAACCTCCGATCAGCTTGCCATAACTACCAACTCCGATCAGCTGAAACTCAAATACAACGGCAAGGAGGACGACATTCTCCAGCTTATTGAGTTTGGTAATATAACCTTTCCTCTGAATAGCACGCTCATAACCGGCAGCCAGAGTCTTTTCGGTGTCAAGACCCAACTCAAATTCGGAAACCTGCTTGTATCGGCAGTCGCCTCAAGCAAGAAGAGCACGATGCAGACCATGACTGTTACCGGCGGCGCCGAGGAGAACGACTTCTATTTCAGGGCCGACGAATACGAGGAAAACAAGCACTTCTTCCTCGGACAGTTCTTCCAACAGCATTACAACCAATATCTCAGCACCCTTCCCTTAGTTAGTTCTCCTATAGTCATCACAAAGATAGAGGTGTGGCGCACGACTGTTGGAGCGGCCACCACAAATAACCGCAACATTGTGGCTTTCACCGACTTGGGTGAGCATGATCCTGAATTTCCCAATCTGTCGTACAATCCCTCATATCCTGGAGGACAATATCCCGACAACTACATCAACAATCTTGTGATGTATGCCGACAGTTCCCTCATAAGGAACATTGCCAACGTCTCTGGCAACATGCAGTCGCTGGGACTCAAATCCGGGACAAACTATGAGAAGGTAGAGAGTGCCAGGCTTCTCAACCCCAACGAGTATACGCTGAACACTAAGTTAGGCTTCATATCACTCAATTCGGCTCTTGCTTCCGACCAGGTGCTTGCCGTGGCTTTCCAATACACTGTGATAGGCGACACGAATGTCTACCAGGTCGGTGAGTTCTCGAACGAGGTGGCGACGCCAAACTGTATCAGGGTGAAACTCTTGAAGAGTTCTACGCTTAACACAAAGTCGCCTCTCTGGAAGCTCATGATGAAGAATGTGTACAGTCTTTCGGCCTATCAGGTTGCAAAAGAGAAGTTTAGGTTGAACATCCTCTACACCGGCGACGCCGAGGGTACGCCCAACGGATTCTTCACGCAGGGCGCTCAGAAGGGGATTCCGTTGATTCGTCTCATGGGCATGGACAGGCTGAACCAGCAGTTGGACCCCTCTCCGGACGGCATCTTCGACTTCATAGACGCTGCCGCAACGAACGGCGGTACCATTAACTCGACTAACGGAAGGATATATTTCCCAACGGTTGAGCCTTTCGGCAAGGATTTGCGAGCCGTGATTGACGAGCCGGAGTTGGCTGACAAGTATGCCTTCGACTCTCTGTACACCATGACGAAAACCATGGCACAGCAGATTACCAACAAGAACAAGTTCTATATCGAGGGATCGTATCGTTCATCCTACGGTTCAGAGTTCCATTTTACTGGAGGCGGTGCCGTGAAAGCCATCAAGGTGACGGCCGGCGGTACGGTACTTACTGAAAATGTCGACTACACCGTTAACCTCGACATGGGGGTTGTAACAATCATAAACCAAAGCGTGTTGGCGTCGGGAACGCCTATCCAGATAACCTCTGAGGGCGAGAACCAGTACGAGACAACAAAAAGGATGTTCGGTGTGAACCTCGACTACCTCTTCTCACCGAATTTCACTGTCGGAGCAACATTGCTCAACCTGCGCGAGCAGCCCTACACCAACAAGGTGAACTACGGCGACGAACCCATCAACAACCTTATCTGGGGAATGAATTTCGCTTATAAGACAGAACTCCCGTTCCTTACAAAAGCCGTTGACTTGTTGAGTTTCCACAAGACCACAACAAAGTCGTATCTCAACATAGATGGCGAATTTGCGCATTTCATCCCTGGCCACAACAAGGCGATAGGAAAGAGCGGTTCCACGTATATCGACAATTTCGAGTCGGCGAAGTCCACGGTGGACCTTTCTTCGAGGAGCAGCTGGGTTCTCGCCTCGACGCCGCAGGGCCAGCCAGATCTTTTCCCGGAGGCCATGTCGGTTTCTTCGAGTGCCTCGCAGCGCAGGCAGTTGGCATACGGCTTCAACAGGGCGAGGTTGGCCTGGTACATCATAGAGTCGTCGTTTTACAATGGCGGTTCTTCTGTGCCCTCAAACATCTCGAAGGACGACCTTTCGCAGCCGTATGCGCGAGCCGTGTACGAACCGGAACTTTTCCCATACAAGGACATTCCCACAACGTCGCTCTCAACGTTGATGAGTGTCTTCAACATCGCATTCTATCCGGAGGAGAGAGGTCCTTATAACTATGATGTCGACGGATCCGAAGGGTTCTCCAGGGGACTTAACGAGGACGGCACGCTCAGGGATCCGGAAACCCGTTGGGGCGGCATCATGAGGAAGTTCGACAACACCGACTTCGAGTCGTCGAACTACGAGTACATCGAATTCTGGATGATGGACCCTTTCATCGACAATCCTAACCACAAGGGCGGTAAACTCTATTTCAACCTCGGAGACATCTCGGAGGATATTCTCAGGGACGGCCGCAAATTCTTTGAAAACGGCCTTCCTGCCAACGGAAACGACGAGAATGTGGACTTCACGGTGTGGGGTCGTGTACCCAATACCCAACTTATAGTGAACGCCTTCGACCAGGATGAAAACGCCCGTCTGAACCAGGATGTCGGCTATGACGGACTTCCCACCTCAAGGGAGACGGACTTCTTCAGGGAGGTTTATCTCGACCGCGTGGCAGCGGCGTTCGGACCTGGCTCGCAGGCCTACATGAACGCGGTGAACGACCCTTCCGCCGACAACTATCACTACTTCAGAGGCTCCGATTATGACCAAGCAGACGTGAAGATTAACGACCGTTACAAGTACTACAACAACTCTGAGGGCAACTCACCCGACGGAAGTCAGGTTACCGAAAACTACCCGACCGGAGAATCTAACCTTCCGAACATGGAGGATATGAACAACGACAACACGCTGAGCGAGGACGAGAGATACTACCAGTACGTAATCGAACTTTCGCCCGACAGGATGAATGTTGGCGAAAACTATATTAACGACATCTACGTGGGGCATCCGAGTCCCCTGCCAAACGGTTCCCGTCCCGAGACCAAATGGTATCAGTTCAGGATACCCGTCCACAATCCCGACAAGATAGTAAACAACATGTCGGGGTTCAACTCCATCCGTTTCATGCGTGTGTTCATGAAAGATTTCGAGGAACCCATAATATGCCGTCTGGCCACATTCGAACTGGTTCGCAGTGACTGGCGCACTTACAACATGAGTCTCAGGGAGGACGGCGACTATCTTCCTAACCAGGATGACGGTGGTTGCTCTTTCTATGTCGGGACTGTAAGTATCGAGGAGAACGGCAACAGGGTGCCCATACCCTACATGCTTCCACCGGGCATCGTGCGTGAAACCGCCTACGGTATGACCGCTCAGACTTACCAGGAAAACGAGCAGTCGGCAACCTTGAAAGTGGTGGACCTGCCCGACGGCGACTCCCGTGCGGTTTACAAGAGCACCTCCTATGACTTCCGCCAGTTCAACAACCTTCAGATGTTTATTCATGCAGAAGACGTCTTCTCGTCAGGCGATCTGAAGAAGGGCGACGTTACGGCCTTCGTGCGTCTGGGTTCGGATTTCAAGGAGAATTACTACGAATACGAAATTCCCATAGAGATAACTCCGTGGTCGTGCGGCCGCGACACCAGCGCGATATGGCCCGCCGCCAACAGATTGTACATCACCCTCGACTCACTCGTGTCGCTGAAGCAGGAAAGGAACAGGGCTGTGAGACAAGGTTACCATCCCAACAACTTCATACCTTACTTCCGTGAGGATGGCGAAAACAGGATGACAGTTGTGGGCAATCCAAACCTCGGTGATGTTACAACCATCATGATTGGTGTGAGAAATCCCAAGAAACGTTCCCAGTACGACAACGACGACATGAATCCCAAGTCGGTGGAACTTTGGATCAACGAATTGAGGCTCAACGGTTTCGACGACCGTCAGGGTTTTGCGGCGTTGCTTCGGGCGAGAACCAATATCGCCGACGTGGGCGACTTGTCGGTGTCAACAACATACTCGACGCCGGGCTTCGGCTCCCTTGAACAGTCGATAACACAGCGCACGCACGAGACCAACTTCAACCTTGACATCGCCACCAATATCGACGGCGGCAAGCTTCTGTTCCCGGAAAGGTGGAACATAAAAATTCCGGTGCATTACGATTACTCTCTCGGTGTTGTGCAGCCCGAATACAACCCCCTCAACCCTGACGTCAAGATGCGCGACGAGCTTGCGGAGTACACAAGCGCCAAGCAACGCGACTCTTTGAGATTTCTGACAAACACCGTCACAAAGCGGCAGAACGTCAATCTCATGAACGTGCGCAAGGAGAGGGACTTCTCGAAGGGCAACGTCAAGATGCGCCCGTGGGATGTGGAGAACCTTGACTTCTCGTACTCTTATTCCGAACTTGTGCAGCGTAATGAAGATCTCGAGCTCAACAACGAATACATCCACAATGGTGAAATCGGGTACACGTTCAGTACCAACCCGAAGAATTACAAGCCCTTCGCGCGCGCGAAGTGGACCAGCAACAAGTGGCTGCAGCTTATCCGTGACTTCAATATCACGCCGATGCCGAAGAATATATCCTTCCGCACGACCATTCACCGCGACATGCAGCAGTTCAAGTACAGGCCGAAGAGCCAGGGCAACATTATCATCGACACCAACTATGTTAAATCTTTCGACTGGACCAGAAACTACGCGTTCAACTGGGACATCTTCCAGAGCCTGAAACTCGAGTTCAAGGCAAATGCCTCAGCGCGCATCGACGAGCCGGAAGGCCGTATTGACACTCGTCTGGAGAAAGACTCTGTATGGCGCTGCATAGGCAAGGGCGGGCGCACAACGGACTACCGCCAGAACTTCAGCGCCACATATCAGATACCGATAAACAAAATACCGCTCTTCAAATTCGTCAACGCGAACGTGAGGTATAACTCCACATATATGTTCACTGCCTCGGCGTTGTCGCTGGCTTACCTCGGCAACACTGTGCAGAACTCGCAACAGATACAGGGTAACGCCTCGCTGAACCTCGTTACGTTGTACAATTCCGTTCCATATCTGAAGAAAGTAAATCAGGGCGGCGGCACAGCCCAGAGAAACGACCGCAACAGCAGGTCTGACGATGACAAAAAGAAAAAGTCCAAGGACGACCGCAACAAGTCTAAAAACGACTCGTTGGACAGGCCGCAGGTGGGCAAGATGATTTTGGATGGAACATTGCGGCTGTTGATGTCGGTGAGAAACGTGTCTGCCAACTTCTCGCAAGGCAGAGGTACGGTGCTGCCAGGTTACATGCACTCGGCTACGCTCGTAGGGCATACCAAGGAGAGCAGCGGCCCCGGATTCCTGTTTATGTTCGGCGGCCAGCCCGATATACAGGCCATAGGCGCGCGTAACGGCTGGCTGACAACAGACTCGCTGATGAACTCCGCCTACCAGAGAACTAAGAACCAGGTCATAAACTTCAGGGCCACAGTGGAACCGTTCCGCGACTTCCGCATTGAGGTCTCCGCAAACCGAAACTTCACCGAGAACTTCTCCGAGTATTTCCACGTTGACAAGGCGGGCAATGTTTCGCACTACACGCCTCAGCGCTCCGGCAACTTCAGCATGTCGTATTGCGCGCTTGGCACATTCTTCAAGAACCACGACGAACTTTTCAACGATTTCAGAAGTGCCCGTGCGGAACTTGCCGCGAAATATGCTAGTAAAAACCCCAATTATAACGGCAACATCAACCCTGAAACAGGGTTCCCGGACGGCTACAGCGCACTCTCGCAGGATGTCCTGATGGGCGCATTCTTCACCACATACATGAACAAGAACCCGCAGAAAGCCGACTTGTCGTCGCCTTTCCTAAAGATACCTCTCCCCAACTGGCGACTGAACTACAATGGCCTCACCAAGTTAAAAGGAATGAACAAAGTATTCCAGACATTCTCGCTTATCCACAGCTACACATGTAACTACACCATCGGCGGTTACGCAACAAACGTTTCGTACAAGGAAAAGGATGGCCATCCCGACGGCCGCAATGTGCTCGGCGACTTCATCCCCGCCCACGAGCTGAGCCAGATGGCGCTCACCGAGCAGTTCTCGCCGTTCATCGGCTTCGACATGACCCTCAAGAACAGTATGCTTCTTAAAGTCGAGTACAAGCAGACCCGCAACATAGCCTTGAGTTTCACAAATGCCCAGCTGACCGAAAGCAATACCAGGGAGGTTTCTGTGTCTGCCGGCTACCGCTTCAAAGACATTAAGATAGGCCTTGTGTTCTCCGGAACAAAGCGCCAGTTTGTGAGCGACCTGAACCTCACCGCCGGCTTCGGACTAAAAGACAACACAACAACGCTGAGGAAAATTTCCGAGGAAATGTCGGAAGTAACCGCCGGCGCAACCAATATGACCATAAATATAGCCGCCGACTATCAGTTCAGCAGAATGGTGGGCATCAAGTTCTACTATGACCAGACCATCAACAACCCGAAGAAGTCGAACCAGTACAAGAACATGAACTTCGAGACCGGTGTGCAACTTCAGCTCATGTTGTCACAATAACAAAATTGTGCATACGGATGTGTTTTCTTAACTTTTTTTGTATTTTTGCGAATCCGTTGTCTTAAAAACAGAAGATTATGAAGAATATAAAGACCATAATTATTGCCGTTGCGCTTGTGTTTGGAGTGCTCTGTTTTGCACAGTGCAAGAAAGACCATACCTGTAAGATGAGAGTTACATGCTATTATTCGTTGAACGGTATGGACCCTGACACAATATGTCCCAATGCAACAGTGAAATTTGATGTTTCGAAATATCAGAACGGCACAGTTGATACAGCGTTATATCTGTTGAGCGACACTCTTGCCAACGACAAAGGAATTTACGAATTCTCGCGCACCACGCCGGCTTTGCTCGTGGTTGTCGCTAACAAGACCGATTCTGTAAGAGACGAGAGCGGCAATGTTATCGAAGTCGTTAACTGGGCCGGAACAACACAGGTGGAATTGAAAGAAGGTGAAACGGTCGAGAAAAGCCTGCTTCTTGTCAGGGTCAACTAAAGACCGCAGTGTTAACCAATAACGCCCTTTTGAACCGAAAGCACCATAGTTCCATCTTTTTAATAATAGCGTCGGTAGTACTTGCCGTTGTTGTGGTTGCTTACGGTCATGCCGACATAAAACTCCCTATTGTCGAGAAGATACGGCACAAGCGCATTGCAAAAAGGCACAGCGACACCATTTCGGCTTGCCTTTTCTATCATGCTGCAGACTATTTTATATACCAGGGCTCGGTAATCGGGTTTCAACACGACATTCTCCGACAGATGGAAAAGGACTTCGGGCGACCGGTGTCGATAACAATAGAGACCGATCCCGACACCATGCTCGTCACCGCAATGTCAGATGAATATGACATCGTGTGTTATGATTTTGACAAGACTAACTTCTCAGGCACGTATATTATAGAGTCGGAGCCGTTGTCATATACTTATCCTGTGCTTATCACAAGAAAGCACAGCAAAGACGACACCTTGCGGGAAAATGTGGTTAACACTTCTGCAAAATACTACAACAAGTTGGATTTCAGCGAAATGGAGAATCCGGAAGAATGGTCTGTGAAACACAATCCGCGCCATGCTGTGGAAGATCTCATGGAAATGCTTGTGGACAGACAGATTGACTACGCCGTGTGCAACTACAATGTGGCTGTTACACTGATGCCCTTCTACAGCCAGCTTGCGGCAGGGCCAAAAATCGGCGACAGCTTTCCGCGCACGTGGATACTGAACAAAAACAACAAATCGCTCAACGACTCTATCAACAACTGGATTGCTGATTTCAAGGAGACGACTAAATACCAGTCGTTGTGCAAGAAGTACCTCTCGCCGAACTCATACGTGATTTCACGTTCTTTCGGAAAGCAGAAGTACAGTACCTCGCAGTATGATCCGCTCCTGAAGAAGGTGGCCGGCCACTTCGGTTTCGACTGGCATTTTATTTCATCTATAATATATCAGGAGTCGAAGTTCATCCCTGACCTTATAGGCTTCGGAGGCAGTTTCGGCATTATGCAGATGATGCCTGTAACCGGGGAGCGGTACGGAATCTCGGACACATCCTCTGTGGAGGATCAGATATGGGCGGGCGGCAAGTACATCTCATTCCTGTGCAATATATTTAAAGACAAGGTGGACACATCGCAACTGTACTACTTTGTGTCAGGGTCCTACAATTCCGGTCCGGGACATATTCTGGACGCAATGGCGTTGTGCGAGAAATACGGACACGACAAGACGCAGTGGGATCAGGTGGTTGAATACCTGATACTCAAATCGCACAAAGACTACTACAACGACGAGGTGGTGAAGTGCGGCTATTATCCAGGAAAGCACACTGCCAACTATGTTGAGCAGGTAATGACAAGATATTACGGATACATTTTAAACGAACAGAAATGAAGGTTTTGATTATCGGGCGCGGCGGGCGCGAGCATGCTATTGCATGGAAGATTGCACAATCACCACTTAAACCGGAAATTTTCATAGCACCGGGCAATCCGGGGATGAAGTCGATAACCAGAGAGACAGGCGCGACTGTGAACCTCGTTGCTACAGACGAGACAGACACCGCGGGGCTGTGCTGCTTTGCAAAAGAGAACGGCGTTGATTTGACGGTGGTAGGCCCTGAGGCTGCGCTCACCAACGACATCGCCACGGTGTTCGCGGCTGCCGGGTTACGGATTTTCGCCCCAACGGCCGCAGCTGCCATGATTGAAAGCAGCAAGCAGTTCGCCAAGGACCTTATGCTGAAGTACAACATACCTACAGCGCAATACAAGACATTCGGCGACTATGAGGCCGCCAAGGAATATCTCGACGGGAAAGGCGCGCCGATAGTAATAAAATACGACGGTCTTGCCGCCGGCAAGGGCGTTGTTGTGGCAATGACCTTGGAGGAGGCCGACAACGCACTCCGGGAGATGCTCCTTGAAAGGAAGTTCGGTGACGGCAAGGTTGTGATGGAGGAGTTTCTCGAAGGGCCGGAGTTCTCCCTTCTCGCGTTGGTTAACGGGAGCCAGGTAGTGCCATTGGCTATTTCGCAGGACCACAAGCGTGCCTATGACGGCGACAAAGGGCCTAACACCGGCGGTATGGGAGCGTATTCGCCTGTTCCGGTGATACCGCACGAAGCCGTGGACACCGCCTTGGAAATTATAATGAAACCCGTAGCAGAGGCCATGATTGCCGAGAACCGCCCTTTCTGCGGCGTGCTCTACGGAGGCCTTATGCTTACCAGCGAAGGCCCGAAGGTTATTGAGTTCAACGCGCGCTTCGGAGACCCTGAAACCGAGGTTGTGCTCCCCAAACTGAAATCGGACCTCCTGCAACTGATTCTCGATATCCTCGACAACAAGGATGTGTCTGCAGAATTTCACGAAGAATGCTATCTCGGCGTTGTGCTTGCAGCCGAAGGCTATCCAGGAAGTTATGAAAAGAACATTCCGTTAGAAAGTGTAGGCGAAGTGTCTCAGCAGATATTCTATATGGGGGTGAAGGAAGATGGCGGCAGGCTCGTTTCAAACGGCGGCCGCGTGCTGATTGTCGTCGGCAAGGGCAGAACCATAGCCGACGCGAGATCCGACGCTTACGAAGGAGTCTCTTTGATTGACGGTCCACGACTCTTCCACCGGAAAGACATTGGCTGGCAGGCTCTGTAACTTCTATTGCGAACGCAATAATGTCCTGGAAGGAGGAAATAAGGTCAGGTTTTGTACGCCACAAACTTTGGAAAGTCGTGGTTACGATTGCGGTGTTCCTGGCCGCAAGCCTCCTGTACTATTTCCACGTAAGGAAGGAAATACTTCACGACTCTGAAGAAAGAGCGGAAAAAAGCCTTGTTCAGACTGAAAAACTGATTCGTTCACGTCTCGGAAAAGTTGAGACTACAGTTGACCTTATGCGGCTGTTCGCGGAAAGCTCAATCGACAATCCCGACAAAATGTATGACATAGTGCGGTATACTGTTGAGTCAAGTCCCAATATAATAAGCGCAAGCATTGCCTTCAGTGAATATTTCTATCCTGACGAAGGTCGCTGGTTCCAGCCTTACGCCAGTTTTCAAGGCAACTCCAATAGCTTGACTGTTGGTCAGTTGGGGACAGTAGGGCACGATTACACTGTCTTGGATTGGTATATCGAAGGACTTAAGGAGGACGCAGGCGACTGGAGCGACCCGTATTTCGACAGTGTCGTTTCAAAATCCTTCATGATGACATACTCTCACGTGATATACGACAGGGAAGGCAGTAAAGTGGGGCTTATAAGCGCCGACGTAACACTCGACACAATTTCAAGTTTTCTCACGAAGGAACACTTCTACGAGAACAGCTTCTTCACACTTGAGACAGTGTCGGGACTGGATATTGTGCCACCTGCTTCAAGCAATGGGAAATTCCATATCTTCGAACGGCAGATACCAGACAAAAACATGGTTCTTCGACTTTATGTTAAAGACGCCGACATGTACAGCCGGCTGCGTAAAACCACTTTCACATACAGCATTTTGGCGTTGCTTGGCATGATTGCCTTTCTCTACATAGCATACCAGCTGTTCAACAACCTTGTGATGCTTAACGAGGTGAATGTGAAAGAACAGCAGATTGAACGGGAACTCGATATAGCGCGGAAAATTCAGATGTCGTTCATCCCTTCACAAGAAAAAGCTTTGAATGACAAGAATATAGATATTTCAGGAATGCTCAATCCCGCGAAATTTGTGGGAGGCGACATCTACGACTACTGCGTTAATGACAACAAACTGCTGTTCTGTATCGGCGACGTTTCTGGCAAAGGCGTGCCTGGTGCAATGCTAATGGCCATAGTGCACAGTCTCTTTCGCTCGCTTTCAACCCGGAATGACTCCCCCGACATAATTATGCGTTCAATCAACAGGTTCATCTGTCATAACAATAACGACCTGATGTTTGTAACCATGTTCATAGGCAGCATCGACCTGGGGAACGGCAGGCTTCTCTATTGCAACGCCGGACACAACCCTCCGTTGGTTACAAGTGATGGAATGTCCCGATTCCTTGACACCGAACCTGACTTGATTCTCGGTATTGAGGAGGATTATGAATACTCTGCTCATGCCATGTCATTAGAGAGCGGCGACAGCATTTTCCTCTATACTGACGGTCTTAGCGAAGCTGAAAACGAGCAGAAACAGATGTTTGGAAACGACAAAACATTGAAATCTGTCGAGAAGGTGACAAACTTGTGTGCAAAAGATCAGGTTGAGAAAGTCTATTCAGCGGTCAAAAAGTTTTCGCAGCCTGCCGAGCAAAGCGACGACATAGGACTGCTCGCGATCCGATACCTCTCAAACAACAGTCGCCTTGTGCTGCACAACAAAATACCCGAACTTGACAAACTTCACCCGTTTTTGAGCGGTTTCTTTGAAGAAAATGGACTCGAAATGAGTGTCTTTCCGAAGATAAGCCTTGCCATAGAGGAAGCCCTTGCCAACGTAATCATGTACGCCTATCCCGAAAGCCAGGACGGCCTTGTCTCGCTTGTGGCTTCGGTGGCGGACAGTACATTGTATTTCAAGATTTGCGATTCAGGTAAGCAATTTAACCCATTGCTCCATCAGGAGTCTAACCTCTCTTCCAAACTCGAAGAGAGGAGTATCGGTGGTCTTGGCATTCATATCATCAAAGAAGTGATGGATGCCTTGGAATATGAGTACAATGATTTTCAGAATACATTATTAATGTCAAAAAAAATATAGGTTATGGAAATTATCATCACCCAAGAGGAAAAAGGAATTGTGGCCAAGTTGAACGGCCGGCTCGACACTGTGGCTGCCCAGCAGATTTCAGATGCCGTGGCTCCTGTTCTCGAAAACGCCGCCGGAAACATCGTGCTGGATTGCGAGGACATGCCTTTCATCAGCAGTTCAGGGCTGAGAATATTCTTGAAGATCAGGAAAGAGGTAGCCGCGCAGGGCGGAACTATGAAAGTCAAGAATGTTAATCCCGACGTGATGCAGGTTTTCAAGATGACCAAGTTGGACGAGATTTTCGATATTGTGGATTGAAGAATGATTTACATAAACGACCATGCCCAGGACATAAACATCGAGGAGTCGCTTCCGGAATTGTCGTTGCAGCGGCGCGAAAAAGTGCTGCGCTTCCGCAGCGAAGGCGGCAAAAAACTCTCCATAGCGGCGTATCTTCTGCTGCGTAGGGCGCTTGACGCCGAATTCGGGATCACAGCGCCGCCGGAGTTTGTATTCTCTGAAAATGGCAAGCCGTTCCTGAAACATCATCCTGAAATTTTCTTCAGCCTTAGTCACTCAGGCAACGTTGCTCTGTGCGCCGTGGGTCTCAGGCCTCTCGGAGCCGACATTGAGACTCCCCGGAAGGTGAGCCATGATGTAGTTGAATACGTCATGAATTGCGAGGAACAAAAGTTTATAGCCACGTCGCCCGACCCCAATACGGCATTTCTGAACCTCTGGACGAAAAAAGAGGCATTGTTGAAGCTCCAAGGCTCCGGTATTGGAAATGACATGAAGAATGTGCTCGAAAATTCCCGCAACTATTGTGTAGAAACGTATGAAAACGAAAAGATGGTGTATTCAATCGCCGTGCATATATAGAAAAATTATACCTTTGCAAAAAAAAAGATTATGAAAAACATACTTATAACCGGCGGCGCGGGCTTCATAGGCTCGCATGTTGTCCGTCTTTTTGTCAACAAATATCCAGACTACCACATCTTCAACCTCGACAAGCTCACATACGCAGGCAATCTCGAGAACCTTGCCGATGTATGCGACAAGCCAAATTATACATTTGTCAAGGGAGATATAGAAGACCTGGGCTTTGTGATGGAACTTTTCAGGAAATACAGGTTTGACGGTGTGATACACTTGGCTGCCGAGTCGCATGTGGACCGCTCGATAGAGGATCCGATGACGTTCATCCACACCAACGTGCTTGGCACCGTGCATCTTCTCAACGCCGCGCGTGAGATTTGGAAGGACTCCGCCGACGGGAAGAAGTTCTACCAAATCTCCACCGACGAGGTTTACGGCGCCCTTGGCGACACCGGTTCCTTCAGCGAGACAACCCCGTATAATCCGCACAGTCCCTATTCTGCGGCCAAGGCGAGCGCCGACCATTTTGTGCGCGCCTACCACGACACCTACAAACTGCCTACTGTAATCTCCAACTGCTCAAACAACTACGGCCCCAACCAGTTCCCTGAAAAACTGATACCTCTTTTCATCAACAACATTAAGAACAACAAGCCTCTTCCTGTTTACGGCAAGGGTCTCAACGTACGCGACTGGCTCTATGTGGAGGATCACGCTGAAGCCATCGACTTGATATTCCATCATGCAGTTCCAGGAAGCACCTACAACATAGGCGGCAACAATGAGTGGAAGAATATCGACCTTATCAAGAAACTGATTGAGATCATGGACCGCAAGCTCGGCCGTCCCGAAGGAGAGTCACTCAAGTTGATAACATACGTCACCGACCGGGCAGGACACGATTTCCGCTATGCCATTGACGCCTCAAAGGTGAAAGAGGACCTCGGATGGATGCCAAAGGTTAAGTTTGACGAGGGTTTTGAGAAAACCGTCGACTGGTATCTCGCTAACGAGGAGTGGTTCAACCATGTAACCTCTGGCGAATATGCAGAGTATTACGAAAAGATGTACGGCAACAGGTAGCGTTACGACTGCTTTTTCTGCACGCTGAAGGTGATTTCGTCCTCAATTCTTCTGTTCATGGTTTTGAGGACGAGGTAGTAGGCGATCACGCACAGCACACTGAGGCTCACACTCAGCAGTTCGTTCGAGGTCAGGGCGTAGGTTCCGAATAGGACAGCCAGCAGGACCACGAGCGGTGCCACGTATGCGAGCGCCACGGCCTTGTTGCCCACGGAGGCTTTCAGCGACAGTTCCACAACTTCTCCTACCGCGTAGTTTTCCCCTTCGGCAGTTGCAACCCAGATTCGCTCCTCCCGCCGGTCTGACGGTATGCAGATGCTCTTGGCGTGACATCCGCTGCACGCCGAGCTGACTATTATCTCCACCAGGACTTTGCCTTCCGACACTTCCCTGATTATTCCCTCACGGCAAATGTTGTTTTCTTCGTTCATGTTTTATTGGAATAGAAGGTGAAACATTTCCTCGATTTTGGATATGGCGATGATTTTCACGCTGAAGTCCGATGTGCGGAGTCCTTTGAGGTTGAACTTTGAAATGAAAATCCTGTTGAATCCCAACTTGTCGGCCTCGGCGACGCGCTGGGCGATGCGCGGCACAGGGCGCACCTCGCCGTTGAGTCCGAGCTCGCCGGCAAAGCATGTCTTGCTGTCAATTGCTATGTCGGTGGCGGAAGAGAGTATTGCCGCCACTATCGCCACGTTTATGGCGGGGTCCTCAACGCGCAGACCTCCGGCAATGTTGAGAAACACGTCCTTTGCGCCGAGTTTGAAGTGACAGCGCTTTTCAAGCACGGCAAGGAGCATGTTCATGCGCCTGATGTCGTAGCCTGCGGCGTTGCGCTGCGGCGTCCCGTACACCGCGCTGCTTACTAACGCCTGCGTTTCAATCATCATCGGCCTGTTGCCCTCCAAAATGCACGCTATTGCGTTGCCGCTGTAGTCCTCCTCGTGTTGCGACATCAGTATCTCCGACGGGTTCACAACCTCGCGAAGCCCGTCTTGGAGCATCTCGAAGATTCCGAGTTCCGACGTGGAACCGAAACGGTTCTTCACACAGCGCACCATCCGGTATCCATAATGCCTGTCGCCCTCGAACTGGAGAACGGTGTCAACAATGTGCTCCAGAATCTTCGGGCCTGCAAGGGTCCCGTCCTTGGTTATATGTCCAATCAGGAACACAGGGCAGGCAGTGCGCTTGGCAAAGTGCTGGAACTCGGCGGCGCACTCCTTGAGCTGCGATACTGAGCCGGCCGCCGATTCTATAAGCGAACTCTGCATCGTCTGTATGGAGTCCACAATCACAATGTCGGGGTTCACGGCCTCGATGTGCTTGAAAATCTGCTGTGTGTTGGTTTCGGTGAGAACGTAGCAGCTCGGGGCTGGCGACGACGATATGCGCGAAGCCCTCATCTTGAGCTGCGCCTCGCTCTCCTCGCCGGAAATGTACAGCACCTTCCTGCCAGAGAGCGTGAGGGCCATCTGAAGAAGGAGCGTCGACTTCCCGATTCCAGGCTCGCCGCCAAGAAGCACTATCGAACCCCTGACGATGCCGCCGCCAAGGACACGGTCGAACTCCTGGATGCCGGTGAGCGTGCGCGGGAACTGCTCCGCCTCAATGTCGTCTATCAGCTTTGGCGAGCTTTGCTGCGCCAATGGTGAATACTGGCCTTTTGCCGCCGTATCCTCGCGCACCAGCACCTCCTCCTCGAATGTGTTCCACTCGTTGCACTCAGGACAACGCCCCATCCATTTGGCCGCCTGAGCACCGCAGTTCTTGCAGTAGTACAATGTTTTTGCCTTCGCCATAGCTCTATGTTTTCCAACTTGCAAAGTTACAGTTTTTTTCGCAAGAAAACATCCATGCTTGTTTTTATGAACGAGATGTCCGGCATGATATTTTTTGTGTATATTTGCATAATCGTTATAAAAAAAATAAATGTATTGAAAATGAAAGCGTTAGTAAGTGTTATCATGGGCAGCACGTCTGACCTGCCAGTCATGGAGGCTGCGTTTAAGTTCCTCGACAGCCAGGAGATACCTTTTGAAGTGCTTGCCTTGTCGGCGCACCGCACGCCCGACGAAGTGGCAGAGTATGCCAGGAATGCACATTCCCGTGGCGTGAAAGTGATTATCGCGGCAGCCGGAATGGCCGCCCACCTCCCCGGCGTGATCGCGGCAATGACGCCAGTACCCGTCATCGGAGTGCCGATAAAGTCCTCTTTCGAGGGCCTCGACTCAACACTCGCAATTCTTCAGATGCCTCCCGGAATACCCGTGGCTACCGTCGCCGTCAACGGAGCGCAGAACGCCGCCATACTCGCAATGCAGATGCTCGCCGTCAACGACCCGCAGATGCTCGCCAAAGTCGTGGAGTTCAAAACATCCCTCAAGCAGAAAATTGTGAAGGCGAACGACGACCTCGCCCAGATCTCATATAAGTTCAAAACTAACTGACCGCAATGCTCAACGTCTATTCAGCCTCCGCCGGTGCGGGAAAAACCTTCAACCTCGTGCTCGACTATCTCGCAATCTGCTTCGGCCAGGAAAAAAAGCGATTCCTCGAGATGCACGACCGTTCGGCCTTCCGCCCCGGGCCATGCGACACATACCGCACCATTCTGGCCATAACTTTCACGAACAACGCCGGCGCCGAGATGAAACAGCGCATAGTGGGGAGGCTGGACAACTTTGCCTTTGCAAACTCCATTGCCGACATGGGTCTGCCCGAGTTCCAGAACCTCAAGGATAAAGTCTTCGGAAATGCATCACTGCCTGACGACGACTGCTTCATATTCTTCAAGAGATGCTCCCAGGTTCTGCTGAGGGACATACTTTATGACTATGCCCGGTTCAGTGTGTCCACAATCGACAGCTTCATACAGAGGGTCATAAGATCCTCGGCACTCTACCTCGGACTGAATATGAACTACTCCGTCCAGATTAGACTTGAGGAATACTACAGGAGTTCCATAGAACAGTACATCGCATCTCTCCCTGAAAACAACCCGCAGCTAAGGACTGTGGTTGAGGAACTCACCCGCCAGCTTGAGGAGGACGGAAAGGCCGATGTGCGCAGATTCCTGAAAAAAAGCCTCGACACAATCTACCAGAAGACCGAAAAAAGCCACGAATTCCTCTCCCATAACCCCGACTTCGACTTCACTTCCAAACTTATAGCATCATGGAAGAAAGACTTGAAATCGTTCTATGAAGATTACAAGGGCAAATTACCGCAGGCTATGGCGGAAATTTCCGGTGATGCTGCCAAAATCTTTAGTGAAGCGACAGGTCGCGGCCTGAAGGTTCATGGCAGGAACAAGTGGGACGAAATCTTTGAGAAATTAGCCACCGACGAGGCTTGCTGGCTGAACATCAAGGGAGGTGGCTACGAGTCTTCCGCATTCCTGAAGAAGAAATTCAACAAAGACAGTATATTCAACACTTTCAATGACGAACAACTCAAAGAACACTACTCCGATGAGGTTGCAAAATTGTATGATAAAGCCAAAAATATTCTCGACGAATACGCTAACAGATATTACACAAGCCTTATCCTCCTCAGGAACTCCAGCACCCTGCTTGTGTTGTATTCTTTGCGGGAAAAAATGGACCTTTTGAAAGAAAAGACAAACGCTTTTTTTCTTTCAGAAAGCAACCCTCTGATTTTCGATGAGATACGTTCCGATTCCCAGGGACTGCAGCTCTTTGAGAAAGTCTCCTTCTACAAGCACTTCTTCCTTGATGAATTCCAGGACACATCCTTTATGCAGTGGGAGGATCTGAAGCCGCTTCTGCTGAACGCACTGAGCTCCAACGGCAGCGTTACCCTCTTCGGCGATGTCAAACAGTCGATTTACCGCTTCAGGAACGGTGATGTGAAACTGCTTTTCAACCTTATGGATTATGGACGACTGAAAACTGAAGAAAAGGAGATTGCGCATGTTCTCCCTGAAAGCAAGTATCGGCAGATACCGCTTGACACAAACAGAAGGTCGTTGCCCAATATTGTCACTTTCAACAATGAATTCTTCGCGTTCTATTCGGACTGTGTGGGGAAAAGCAATTATTATTCCGAAGTGAAGCAGAAGACCGCTGCAGGCAATGGCGGTGCCGTGTTCGCATTCCTTTGCGACAAGTCGACGTTGCCGCCCGACTTGACGCCCTACGCTTCCGAAGAAACAGCCGGTTTCATGGAAAACATCTATCCTAATCTCAAAATTGATGATTCCTATATCGTCTACTCGGTCTTCGACGCCCTTGGAAGAGGTTACAGATACGGCGACATTATGATTCTTATGTCAGGCAACGACAAGTGCAGCAATATGGCCAATATCCTTATGACCGCAAATATCCCGGTCGTCACAACAGAGTCGCTAAATCTCTCCGACAATGAGGCAGTCAGTGTTATAATCGCAACCCTCAGCCACTGTATCTATCCGGCCGATGCCGTCAACCAGTCCGTTATCCTGAAATACCTTTGTGAGCAGGCGGGTCGTGATTACGTTGAGATTATTTCCAAAACCTGTGGTTTTGCAGAGAAACTGTCAGAGTTGGGCATGGATGATTTTGAGGATAGGGTGGGAGAGATGCTCAACAATCCGATACTATTTGCTGTAAGGGACATTGTCTCGATGTTCCGGTTCAGTGAAGACAACAATCCGTTTTTGGCGGATTTTCTCGACCTTGTTGCTGATTTCCAACATGATGAGATTGCAAATGTGGAACATTTTCTGCAATATTGGCGCGACCTCGTTATTGACGACAAGGTGCCGAAACTCTCCCTTCCTGAAGGCCACAATGCCGTCCGTGTTATGACGGTGCACAAGTCAAAAGGGCTTGAGGCGAATGTGGTGATTACAAGTTGCAAGGACTCTAACGGCAAATCTAACAATTTGGCCTGGATTCAGAAGGATGGAATCTGTTGTCCAGTGCCTTACGACAAGGATATGAAATATTCGGAATTCGGTCTTTATTACGAGCAAGAGGAGGACGACAAGACTCTCGACAGGCTCAACAAATGGTATGTCGATTTCACGCGTGCGCGCGAGTTGCTCTATGTTGTAACAACCAAGTCTGCAAAAAGAGAGACTTTGAACGTGCAGAACATTCTCACTTCCTTTGTGTTAGAGAAATTTACCTCCATCAACGACACTGTTTATCTGTTCGGCGATGCAACGCAGACGAAAAAAATGTCTCAAAAGAAGAAATCCGATGTTGCAGGCTTGGAATTTTCCCTCTCGCAGTTCTCTTTTTCAGGCCAGGACAAGGTCAGGATAACTGAGACCTCTGATGACGAGGCGAGAAGCCTCGGCGACGAAATCCATGCTGTTCTCCAAAAGTTGCGCTCTTTTCCGCAGAATGACGATGAAATCACTTCGTTTATCACCAAACACTCCTCGGTTCTCGCTGAAAAACTTCGCGCTGTGTTCCGGCAGATTATCGCGGAGGACAGACTTCACCCCTATTTCTTCCCCGAAAAAGACGACAAGGTGATGAACGAGGCGGAAATCATCCTCCCTGACGGTTCCACAAAGCGTCCCGACAGAATCGTCTTCAAAAAAGACCACGTCATGATTCTTGACTATAAAACTGGGAAAAAAGCCGACGACATTTACCGCAAGCAACTCGACACATACAAGCAACAACTTGAAAACATGGGATGTACAAATGTGTTCGCTGAAATTGTTTACCTGAAAGTCTCTTGAAAACGGGGTGGAAAGTTGATGTTCACTATCGTTTCCAGGTGAAAGTCGATATTATGTGCATCCCGTCCTCCTTGAGGTAGTCGATTACAGGTTGCAGGGAGTCGTTGTTGGGAGTGCCGTCAAAATATAGCGAGGCGCGCAGAAACCTACGGGCGCTGTCGGTTATCCAGAACTGCAGCGGCGTGGCTACGTCTTTTCCGTATATTTCGTAGGTCTGTCCCCAGATATTGGCGCTTGTGTCGCGTATGATGGAGTACTGCACATCCTGTGCCTTCTTGTAGTGGAACTTCACCATCTTGTCTTCTGAAATCATCAGCTTGCGCAGGCTGTCGGCGTTCCTGACCTCAAAGTAGGTGAACCTGAACGCGCAGTTGAGGTCGGGGTAGTCGATGTTCAGCCAGACAGAATTGTTCTTCTGCGGAATTATCTCGACTGCGGAGTGGACGGACCTCTCGAACGAAAACGGCAGAGTTGTGTCAAGGTTCTTGTATTCGTGGTTTGGAAGTTCGATTCGGAAATAGCCCATCGGCTTAGGCTCGGGCATTGTCTTCGGTTTGCACGACACCAGTGCCGCGCACACACAAAGCAGCAATATGCCAAAACACGTCCTCATCTTCAAATCCACAACTCACAAATAGCTCTTCAGATTCTTGTTCTTGCCGTTGTGCCGCAGGCGTTTTAGAGCGCGCTCCTTGATTTGGCGCACGCGTTCGCGCGAGAGTCCTAATTCGTCGCCGATTTCATCCAAGGTGTATTCGTGCGATGTCCCGATGCCGAAGAACAGACGCAGAACCTCGCATTCGTTCTCGGGCAGAGTCTTCAGCAGGTCGCTGATCTCCGCCGCCAAAGACTCGTGCATGAGGTTTGTGTCGGTCTTCTCGTCGGTGTCGTGCACGAACACATCCACGAAGCGGGTCTCCTCGTTGGGCGCGATGGGCGAGTCGATGGACTGCGGGTGGTTGTTCATTTTCATTATCTCGGCAACCTTGTACACGGGCATGTCTATCGCCTCGGCGATCTCCTCTGTGGTGGGGAGGCGCTTCAAAATCTGTTCCAGACGTGAGGTCTCCTTCTTTATCTTGTTTATGACGCCCACCTGGTTTAGCGGCAGGCGCACGATTCGCGACTGGTCGGCGATGGCCTGTAGTATGGCCTGGCGGATCCACCACACCGCGTAGGATATGAACTTGAACCCCCTGGTCTCGTCGAAGCGCTGGGCGGCCTTTATGAGGCCGAGGTTGCCCTCGTTGATGAGGTCCTGGAGGCCGATGCCCTGGTTCTGGTACTGCTTCGCCACTGATACCACGAAACGCAGGTTTGTGGTTACAAGCTTGTTGAGCGCGTCCTCGTCGCCGGCCTTGATTCTTCTCGCCAGCTCCACCTCCTCCTCGGCGCTGATCATCTGCACCTTGCTGATGTCTGACAAGAAACGTTCTAACGAGGCCGAGTCGCGGTTTGTTATGGATTTCGAAATTTTAAGTTGTCTCATCTATAGATTTTCCCCTATATTTTAATTGTTTGTTGAACTTTCATTTTTTTTGAATTGCAAAAACAGTGCCTGAAAACGGGCTATTGTTTTTCCACTCTATCTGTTGTACCTTTATTGTTCAATAAAGTTACATTTTTCGATATTTTTTCCTTTTTCCTGATGACGTCAACCTTCACGCGGTCGCCGGGCGACTTGGTCTTGAGCACCCCGCGCACGTCGGGGAGGCTGTTGATCGGGGTGTTGTCGATGTGGGTTATGACGTCGCCGGCCTGAAGTCCGTTCTGTGCGGCTGCGCCCTCCTCCTGCACCTCGGCCACGTATATGCCGGTGGCGTCGTCAAGGTTGAGCTCCTTGGCGTTGGCCGCGTTGAGCTCCATTATGGAAACCCCGAGGAACGCCTGCTGGGTTGTGCCGAAATGCTCCAGGTCGTAGCATATCTTCTTCACGATGTTTGACGGAATGGCGAAAGAGTATCCGGTATAGAAGCCGTTCCCGGAGGCTATGGCCGTGTTGATGCCTACAAGCTGGCCGGCAGCGTTCACCAAGGCACCGCCGCTGTTGCCGGAGTTTATCGCCGCGTCAGTCTGAAGGTAAACCTCGTCTGACACGGTGTTCCTCCCGGTACTCAGCTGTCGCGCCTTGGCGCTTATGATTCCCGCCGTCACAGTGGAGTTCAGCCCCATGGGGTTGCCTATGGCAAGCACCCATTCGCCTATGCGCACAGAGTCTGAGTCCGCGAACTTGAGATACGGAAGGTTGCGCTCGCTGATCTTGAGGAGCGCAAGGTCGGAGGCCGGGTCCGTGCCGATGATCTCGCCGTCATACTCGCGCTTGTCGTTCAAGGTGATTGTTACCTTGGCAGCGTCCTCGACCACGTGGTTGTTGGTCACTATGTAGCCGTCTTTTGAGATTATAACCCCCGAACCTGCGGCCTGCACAGGATAGGTGCTCGGCGCCGAACCGAAGAAATGCTCCCATATAGTGCCGCCGAAAAAGTCGTCCCACACTGAATTCTTCTGCGTGAACTCTGTCTTGATGTATACAACAGCGTTTACCGACGATTCGGCAGCTGATGTCAGGTCAACGTATCTGCTGCCGCTCGCCTGCTTCACTTCTGGCTGGGCGCAGCCGCTGCTTAATCCTGATATTGTTGCCAACAATATGAACAACAGTAATTTCGATTTTTTCTTCAATTCCATATTCATAGTTCTATGCTTTAAAATTAACTTATTCCAAATATAAAGAACTCACTTCCGAACTCCTGCTTAACGGTGAAGTTTAAAAAAAATTGCACGAAAAAAAATTGTTTTGAAAAAAAATGTATCTTTGCCGCCTTAAATTTTATAACCTAAATTTCAATAATAATGTACGCAATTGTAGAAATAGCCGGGCAACAGTTCAAGGTTGAAAAAGACCGCAGGGTCTATGTTCAGCGCCTCAAGGCTGAAGA
>CADBQG010000039.1 GCA_902796805.1 uncultured Bacteroidota bacterium | reverse complement strand
GCGGGGGCAGGACTCGAACCTGCGACCTCCGGGTTATGAGCCCGACGAGCTACCACTGCTCTACCCCGCAATGTTTACGGCTGCAAAGATACACATTTTTTTGACTTGTATCACATCGAAATGATTTTTAACAAAATTAAACACTCTTCAAGGGAATCTCCCTTAACTCGGGTTCTGCCAAATATTTACACTTAACCAGCCAAGTCATATACACGTTTCTGTCAGTCATTATCTCGACTATTGAAATAAAGAACGGGAGAAAATCGTCAGAAATATCTAATCGGAAATCATATTCCAGAACTCCTCTTCAGAGATAATCGGGACTCCGAGCTGCACGGCTTTCCGCCGTTTCTCGGGCCCCATTTTCTCGCCGGCAAGCACAAACGACGTGTTTCGTGAAATTGACGATGCGTTTTTCCCTCCGTTCTGCTCAACGGCCTCTTTAATAGTGTCGCGCGGCACCGTGAAAACGCCGCTCACAACAAACACCTTGCCTTCCAACCTATTTGAAGTATGATCCTTGGCGTCAAGTGCGACCTCGAATTGAAGTCCCGCGTTCCTCAGCCGCATCAGGACCTCGAGGTTCACGGTGCTGTTGAAATACGACACGATGCTGTCGGCGACTCTTTCACCGACGTCGTCAACGGTCATCAACTCCTCCCTTGACGCATTGGCCACCGCGTCCATGGAACCAAAATGCCGCGCCAACTTCCTTGCCGTCACCTCACCCACAAAACGTATCCCCAAAGCGAAAAGAAGGCGCTCGAAGGGAACTTTCTTCGACATTTCGATGCCTGACAATATATTTTCCACTGTCTTTTCCCGGAACGACAGCGTGCGCATCGCTCCGTCGCCGCCCTCGATTTTTTTCTCGAGGCCGAGCAGGTCGCCCGTAGTAAGGGAATAGAAGTCGGCTATATTCTTCACAAGTCCGTTAGAGAAGAGCATGTCAACCTTGCCTTCGCCGAGAGAGTCGATGTTCATCGCCTTCCTCGATATGAAATGTTCGAGACGGCCCTTGATTTGCGGCGGGCAGCTGTCGGCGTTCGTGCAGAAGATTCCTGACTCGCCTTCCTGACGCGTCAGCGGCGCGCCGCACACTGGGCATCTGCTGGCAAAGGCCACTGGCGCAGCGCAAGGGTTGCGCATCCCAAGGTCAACACCCACTATCTTGGGTATAATTTCGCCGCCTTTCTCCACAAAGAGATGGTCGCCTTCGCGTATGTCGTATTCCCTCATGAAGTTCTCGTTGTTGAGTGTAGCCCTCTTCACGACAGTTCCGGCCAGCTGAACCGGCTCGAGGTTCGCCACTGGAGTCACTATGCCGGTGCGGCCCACCTGGAAATCGACACTAAGCAACTTTGTTGAAACGCGCTCAGCCTTGAACTTGTAGGCTATCGCCCATCGCGGGCTCTTCGCAGTGGCGCCAATCTGCCGCTGCTGAGCGAAGTCGTTGACCTTTATCACCGCGCCGTCAATGGGATACGGCAGCTCCTTCCGCTTCTCGTCCCATCGGCTTATGAACCCGAGCACTCCTTCAATGTCGGAGAATCTCTCCATGACGTCGGGTTTCCTGAAGCCCCATTCGTGAAGTTTCATGAGGCACTCGTAATGGTTGCCGCCCGGCAGACTGTCGCCAAGTGCGAAATAGAGTTTGAAATCGAGGCCGCGCCGCGCCACCAACGACGAGTCTTGAAGTTTTAGACTTCCTGAAGCTGCATTTCTGGGGTTGGCAAAAGGAGGTTCGCCTATGTCGTCTCTTTCAGCATTGAGTTGCTCGAAACTTGTGAACGGCATTATAATCTCGCCGCGCACCTCAAGAAACTCAGGGTAGTCGCCACGGAGCCTGAGTGGCACGGTTTTGATTGTTTTAACGTTTGACGTCACAACATCGCCACGCACACCATCGCCACGCGTAACAGCTCTTGCCAAGTGTCCTTTCTCATAAATCAAACTTATGGCAACCCCATCATACTTCAGTTCACACACATACTCGTAGCCTTCAGAAATAACCTCTCCCACCCTTCTGTCAAATTCAAGCAACTCACCGCTTGAGTATGTGTTGCTTAACGACTGCATAGGATAGATATGTTCAGCAGTTTCAAAATTCTTGGTTATTTCACCTCCGACACGCTGAGTAGGACTATCGGTGCTTCTAAATTGCGGGTATTGGTTTTCCAAGTCGGTGAGTTCTTTCAACAAAACATCAAAATCATAGTCCGATATTGTCGGATTGTCCAATATGTAATAGTTGTAATTATGTTGGTTTATCTCCTCAGTCAACTTCTTGATTTTATCTTCAATCTCAAATAAGTTATTCATATTTCAGATACAATTGGTGTTCGGCCGCAAAGTTATGATTTTTTTCCATAAAAAAGGGGACGTGGCCACGCCCCCTGATTCTATGTACTAAATTCTCAGTTCCAAATATCACACGCCCGGAAGCGTGCCCCCCTATTCTAAACTCTAAGTTCTAATATCCAAATATCTCCTCCAACGACAACGTGGTAACCTTGCCGTACTTCTCGAGTCCCTTCAAGTCAACCTCGTCCTTGTTGCCAAGCACAACAACGACTCTTTTCTGTCCTTTGATGTAGTTCTTGTTGAAGTTCACCACGTCGTTCAACGTCATCTTCTGTATCATGTTGTAGTCAGTCCTGTCCATCGGGGCTTTCAGGCCTTTTTCCTCACATGTGAGGTAGTAGTTGATGATTGAGAACTTGCGGGTGCGGTTGGTGCGGTACTGCGAGATGAGCGAAGTCTTGGCGAGGTCGAAGTTGAGCTCTGAAACAGGCATGTTGTCCAACAAGTCGGTGAAAGCTGCAAGCGCGTCAATGAGCTTGTCGTTCTGCGTTCCGATATGTGTCATGTTGTAGTTGTAAAATCCTTTCTTTATAGGTTCAACATAATATGCTGCTGCGGAGTAGGCCAAAGAACGTTTCTCGCGAATCTCCTGGAACACTATCGAATTCATGCTTCCGCCGAAGTACTCGTTGTACATCTCTACTTGCGGACTCATGGCCCAGTTTGCCGGCACTGAAGTGGTCAACTGGCGGCAGAGAGACTGCTTTGCGTCGTAGTGGGCGAAATAAACCTTGTTGTCCTTTGTGGCGAGACGGTCGTAGTCGGCACCGATCTTCATGGGTCTCTTGGCTGGATCCACCTTATGCTTTTCAGCGACAACCTTTTGCAAATCGCTGAGACTGAGATCGCCGTAGTAAAGAATGCGTTGCGGCTGGGAAACCATGGCTTTTATCTGACTTACGATATCTTGTGATTTCAACTTTTGCAGATCTTCGTTTGTCACGAAATGCCTGCGCATGTTGTCCTTGCCGTATGAAACGTAGTTCAACATCGTCTGGAATATGCTGTTCTGGCGAGATTTCGCATCGTTTCTCGATTTAAGAATGTCGCTGACAGCGTTTTTCACCGATTCGTCGGAGATCTTGGGATAGTTGAGAATGTCCTCGACAATAGCCATCGCCTTTTCCATGTTTTCGCTCAAACCGCTGATGTTCACTGTTGCATATTGATCGCGTACACGGATGCTGTAGCTGCAGGCCAAGTCGTACATTTCGCGGTTGATCTGGCTGAGTGTGCGGTGTTCGCTTTCCAATTGGTCGATAAAGTCGTTTACAACGCTGGCTTTCTTGTCGTAGCGGTAGCCGTAGTTGTAACGGTAAACCAAGTTGAAGCGTCCGTTGTCGGTGTTCTTCACATAGAGAACCTCGTTGCCGTTTGCCCTGCCCTTCTGCATATCCTTGTTGAAATCCACAAAAACAGGCTCAATCGGGTCAACTTTCATGTTCTTCACCTCTTTCAAGAATGTGCTTTCCACGTCGCGGTTCATAACCACCGGGGTGATTTCCGGCTTGTCAACCTTCTGAACATCGCGCTGCTCGCCTTGACGTTTATATACAACCACGTAGTTGTTGTTCTTGAACATCCTTTTTGCAAAGTCCACAACGTCTTCTTTGGTAACCATGCTCATGTTTTCGGTCTCGTTGAGCACGTCCTGCCAGCTTTGGTGCGCGAGGTAGGCGAAGGCCATCTTCATGGCGCGGTTGCTGTTGCTCTCCAATGATGTCATGTCGCTGAGCTTGCGGTTGTTGATGGCAGCAGTGAGCAGGTCGGCGTCCCAGTTGCCGGATTTCAACACCTCTATTTGTTGCAGGAGAAGGTCTTTGAGCTGCTCGAGGGTCTGGCCTTGCTTTGGCATTCCAACCAACTGGAAGTAAGCATAGTCGTTCATGTCGCCCACACCTGAAGCAGCGTATTGGGCAAGTTGCTTCTGATTGATGTTCTCGTCGATGATACCGCAGGAGCCGTTCATCAAAACCGCGTCAACCATCTCCGCGAGAAGCACGTCGCGTGAGCCGGTGCCGGCGTCAATACGGAATGCGATACGCACGTTTTCAGCTTCCAAACCATAAACGTCAACAACCTTCACCTGACGGATTGGCTTTTCCTTCACGTATGTGAAATCGGGGATATATTTAGGCTGAATCTTTCCGAAATATTTGTCAATCAATTTGATAGCCACTTCTGGATCAAAGTCGCCCGACATGGCTATACAATAATTGTTGGGAACATAATACGTGTCGAAGTGCTTGTTGATGTTGGTGAGTGAAGGATTCTTGAGGTGTTCGATAGTTCCGATGGTGGTCTGCGTGCCGTACGGATGATTCGGGAAGAGAGCCTCGTTCATCTTCTCGAAAACTGTGCGGCTGTCGTTGGCCATGTTCATGTTCTTCTCCTCATAAACGGCTTCAAGTTCGGTGTGGAACAAGCGGAAAACGGGGTTTGCGAAGCGCTCGCCTTCAATCTTGAGCCAGCGTTCAAGCTCGTTGCTTGGTATATCTTCTTGATATACAGTCATGTCTGTTGAAGTGAATGCGTTTGTGCCTTGCGCACCGATCATCGACATCATCTTGTCGTACTCGTTTGGGATGGCATACTTTGATGCTTCGTAAGAAACTGAGTCTATAAGATGATAGATGGCTTTGCGCTTGGCAGGGTCGGTGGTGTGGTTGTAAACCTCGTAAAGTCTCTCTATCTCTTTGAGTTGAACCTGTTCCTTCTTCCAGTCAAGAGTGCCGAAGTTGCTTGTTCCCTTGAACATCAGATGCTCCAAGTAGTGTGAAAGTCCTGTTGATTCAGCAGGGTCGTTCTTGCTGCCCACACGCACCGCGATGTAGGTCTGGATGCGTGGAACATCCTTGTTTACAGACATATAAACCTGAAGACCATTGTCCAATGTGTAGTGAATCACATTCATCGGGTCGTTCTGGTAGGTCTCCTTGTGATAATTCTGCGCGTTAGAACTGAAGGTCAGGAGACAGATGACCGCCAGCAGCAGAGTTGTGATAATGTTACGTTTCATTTTGTCGTATTTTAATGATAATCAATTATTTACTTTTTAACTCTTTCACAAATCAATCCCTTGACTTGCATTTTAATGCATTCAAAACCGCGAAATTACTAAAATAATCATTACTATCGCTTAATAATAATTCTTGACACCCGCTTTTACAACTTTCCAAGTTGAACTTATATTCACAGATTTAGGGATGGAGTAAACAAAACAGAAAAGAATGATGGCGCAAAAACTCGTTAAGACTGTTGCTACAGCACAACAACACACAACGCACCTACGGCAAGTCCAATGAGAGCTGAAATTGTCTTAACCCTGAAAAACTGTTTCGGAGACGCGGCAAGAAGTTGCATTCCTGAATGACCATTCTGGGAAATGGAATTCGCAAGAAGTATTCCAAAGGGAAGGGAGCCTTGCAAAAAAAGGACTACAAAAACCAAATGAGGCCCTGAAACAGGCAGGAATCCTATTATCACGGCCACAAAAAGCACAATCCACCGGGCTATTGTATTTTGAGAGAGAATCGCGTTGAGATCCACAAACTCGTTTGCGACACCGATTACAAAAAGTGTAATAAAGATATAGAGAAAGATTTTTAATGAATGCTCTTTTACAATGTGATTCCATACATGCTCTCTAAGAAAGAAAAGAATTTTTTTTCCTAAAGCAATATCTGATGGAATCGCCTTATGGTTGTGGCAGTGTGTTACAGGTGTTTCAGCACTTTTCAGCAATGTGTTTCTACGAAGAACAAAGGAAATAATCCCCGCAAGAACTCCAACTACAAAAAGGGATGCCGAGGTAATCAGTCCTGACTTCGGACTTTGGGTATATAGAAAAATGGCCTCGTCGCCAAAAGTAGAGACGAGTCCGGCCACAAGAGCCGGGAACACGATCATGTTCTGCAAGAATAGCGACACAACGACAAACCCTCCTGCGCAGCCTGGAATCGCGCCCAGGAGGCAGGCGAGGAGGATCTGGAGGAGCGGCTTTCCATTGAGTTTGAGAAAATGCCTGCCCAACGACGACACGTTGAAGACCTCCACAACGGACATCACAACCAGTACCAGGAGGGTTACCGGGACGGCTTCCTTTAACGACTCGACCAACGTTCTCGCAATGGTTTCTGCAAATGGAGACATGGCGGCGTGCTACAGGTTGAATTTTTTGGCAAGCGACGGGTCGGTCTTCTTCGTGCCCCAGATCTTTGTGGCTATTTTGTGGGCCTCCTGCTGGGTGAGGAGGTCGCACTGCTCCATGGCGCGCTGCACGAAGATGCACTGGTTTATCTCGGCCTTGTTATTGACAACGGCATCGGCGAGCGATTTGCACGACGGATAGCCGCAAAGGTGGCAGTCAACCTGCGGGAGGTTCTGGTTTATCTCGAAGGAGTGTTTCATCTTCTGCATTGCAACAGACACGTTCTCGTCCATCTTGTCCATTGAGCGCGGCTCAACGGTGCCAATCACCGAGCGCTTGTCCTCAAGATAGTCGAAATAGTTGAGAAGGTCGTTGTCTTCGCTGTCAACCTCGTCGGAGCATTTCTGCATCCTCTTGCGCTGGCGTTCAATCATCAGGAAGCGGTTCTCGGCCGTGAGGATGCCGCCGCAGCAACTTCCGTCGCAGGCCCTGAGCTCGAGAAAGTCAATATCCTGTATGTCCTCGTCCTCCACTTTTTCGAGAAATTCGGAGACGTTGTGTATGTCGTCGATGGCAAGGTTGCGCCCGTGCTTCAGCATCTTGGTCTCGCCACCTGTGAGCGGATATGTTATGCTGGCCTTGGAGAGCCTGTGGAAGCGCACCGAGTCGTCGCACACCTTGTACTCGCCGGTCTTTATTACACGTAACACCTTGCTGTAAAGGTAGTTCATATTAATGACTCCCTTGACAACCGACTCTTCCTCGCCCACGGGACTCTTTATGGCGGCGATTTTGGCGGCACACGGGGTAACATAGAAGATACCAATGTCCTGTTCATCGACGCCGCTGTCCATGAGGCTTTTGCGGATATACGCCGCGGTCATGTCCAAAGGCGGCTTCTTGAGGTATATGTTGTCTGTCAGGATCGGGAACTTGACCTGTATGAGGCGCACCACCGCCGGGCAGAATGAGGAGATCACCGGCTTGGCAAATTGCCCGGAATCGACATCCTGCTGTATTTTCGACTTGATGAAGTCAACGCTCTTCTCGACTTCGTACACGTGCTTGAAACCTATGTGGAAGAGTGCGGAGAGAATGGTTCTCTCCTTTATCTTCTCCTCGAACTGCGCCAGGAATATCGACGGCACCAGAAGGACGGGGAACTTGTAGTCGTAGACTGTCTGGAAATCGTCCTGCTCGATATAGATGGCGTTCACCGGGCAGGCCACATAACAGCGCCCGCAGTCAACGCAGCGGTTCGGGTCAAGCACGGGTCTGCCGTCCTCCACGTGGATGGCGTTTGTAGGGCAAACTCCGGTGCAGTGCGAGCAGCCTATGCAAAGGTCGTACTTGAACTTGAGGGCATGATGGAAATCTTCTGCCATTGGTGTTTCTGGATTTGTTGGTTACTGTGCGAAGAAGAAATTGGTAAACTCTATGGTAGTGCCTTTGCCCACCTCGGATTTTATGTTGAGTATGTCGGAATTGTTCTTGATGTTCGGAAGCCCCATTCCCGCGCCGAAGCCCATCTCGCGCACTTTGGGCGAGGCTGTGGAGTAGCCTTTCTGCATCGCCCTGTCGATGTCGGGGATTCCTGGTCCCTCGTCGGAAAGCACTATGGTTACGCGGTCGTCCTCGAGGCTGACGAATATGTCGCCGCGGTAGGCGTGGGCCACGATGTTGACCTCAGCCTCATAGAGCGCCACAACGGTCTTCTTCACAATCTCGGGGCTTACCCCTATCTTCTTCAGCATCCTCTTCACCTGGCTGGAAGTCGAGCCCGCATTGGTGAAGTCTCCTCCTTCTACATGGTATGTAAAGTCCATAGTTCCTTGTGTTGGTTAATATACTGGTGGCAGTCCTGCCGCGTAGAGGATGCCCGACGTCTTGAACATGGAGTATTTCGTGCGCACGATGACCATGTCGTTGTCCTCTGCGAGCTCAAGCATGTCCTCGGTAACCTCCTTGCCGCGCACCACAAGCATGTAATTGATGTCCGACATCTCGCAAGTCCTCACCGACTGCAGGTTGCACAGTCCCGTGAGCAGCATGAGGTTATCGACATCCTTCAGAGTAAGCACGTCGCTCATGAGGTCAGAGGCAAACACGCATGCGACCTCGTCGCCGGCCCTTTCTTCACCGCAAAGCACCTCGCCTTGCACCAGATCTGTAATCTCCCTGATTGTCATATTCTCTCTTCGTATAAAAATAATCCGCAAATATACATTTTATGTTACAATACCAATCAAAAAAATGTACCTTTGCGCGTTTTTTTTCAAGAACACCAACATCATGATAACCTTTTGGATTTCGCTTGCAGTGCTTGTGCTCGGATATGTAGTATATGGGGCATTCACTGAGAAGGTCTTTGGCATCGACACTAACAGGGAGACACCGGCCACAAGGCTGTCGGACGGTGTAGACTACGTTCCGATGAAGCCGTGGAAACTTTTCCTGATACAGTTTCTCAACATCGCCGGTGTGGGGCCGATTTGCGGCGCCATAATGGGGGCGCAGTTCGGCACGGCCTCCTACCTGTGGATAGTTCTTGGCTGCATTTTCGGCGGCGCGGTGCACGACTATATGTCCGGGATGATCTCGCTGCGCGAGGACGGCGCGAGCCTGCCCGAGATCCACGGCAAGTACCTCGGCAACGGCGTGAAGCAGTTCATGCGCGGGTTCATGGTGTTCCTGATGATCCTTGTGGGCGTTGTCTTCGTGAACACCCCGGCCCAGCTCCTGCAGTCACAGTTCGCACCTAACATGAGCGTCTACGTCTGGGTGGTGGTGATACTGATCTACTACATGCTGGCAACGCTTCTCCCCATCGACAAGGTCATCGGGAAGATATACCCTATTTTCGGTTTCCTGCTGATAGGCATGGCCGTGGCCATAGTGGCGGCGTTCGTGATCTACCGCCCCGCGATCCCGGAGATATGGGAGGGAATGCAGAACCTCAACCCCAAGGCGGCCGACAACCCGATATTCCCCATGATGTTCATCTCGATAGCCTGCGGCGCGGTGTCCGGCTTCCACGCCACGCAGTCGACGCTTGTGGCGCGCTGCATGGTGAACGAGAGCCAGGGGAGGCGCATTTTCTACGGCGCCATGATCGTTGAGGGCATCGTGGCGCTGATATGGGCTGCCGCAGCATCCTACTTCTACCACGACAACCCCGCCCTGCTGTCGGAGAGCGGCCCTGCCATGGTGGGCATCATCGCCAACAGATGGTTTCCGAAGGCCATAGCGGTGGTCACCATCCTCGGCGTGATCAGCGCCGCCATAACCTCCGGCGACACCGCCCTCCGCTCATGCCGCCTCATCATGGCCGACTTCATGAACATCGAACAGAAGAGCCTCTCGAAGCGCCTGTGGGTAGCGGTGCCCATTTTCGCCGTAACCGCCGTGTTCCTTGTGTTAAGCCTCGCCGCCCCGAAAGGGTTCGCGGTAGTATGGCAGTACTTCTCATGGGCCAACCAGTTCCTGTCCGCCATCACACTGTGGGCGGTTACAGTGTACATAGCACGTAACAAGACCGGCATGTACTACCTCATCTCACTGATACCGGCGCTGTTCATGACAATGGCGACTACAAGTTTCCTGCTTGTGTCCAAGACAAGCCTCGGCTCATTCATGCCGCGGACCGCAGGATATGTGATAGCGGCCGTCTTCACTGCCGTCACACTTGCCATCTTCCTCAGGAAGGAAATCGTGAAGAAAGCCTGACAAAGTCCACAATACCGCTGACGCTATGAACAAATACAAAGGCAAGGCAGTCTGGATAACAGGCGCATCGTCGGGCATAGGCCTCGAGACAGCTTACCGTTTCGCCGAGGGCGGCGCCAGGCTCATACTCACCGCCCTGGAGGCCGACATCCTTGAAGACGTTGCCGCAGAATGCCTCCGCAAGGGCGCAATGGAAGCGAAGGCGCTTCCCTTCGACCTTTCGCAAACCGCCAGGCTCGAAGAGCTGGCCGAAGAGGCCTTGAACACTTACGGGCGTATCGACGTACTCTACAACAATGCGGGCATCAGCCAGCGCGGCACCACCGTGGAGACCGACATGGACGTGATCAGGAAGGTGATGGACATCGATTTCTACGCCCCGGTGATAATCACCAAGGCGGTGCTTCCGTCGATGATAGCCAACGGTGGTGGACAGTTGGCCGTAACCACGAGCATTGCAGGGCTTTTCGGATTCCCGCTGCGCTGCGCCTACTCGGCAGCAAAGCACGCACTCTACGGGTTCTTCGAGACCGTCGCGGCCGAGAACTTCAAGGACAACATAAGGGTGACCATAGTGACGCCGGGGCGCGTGCGCACCAATATCTCCGTAAACTCGCTGGAGAAAGACGGCAAAGTGCACGGCAAGATGGATGAAGGGCAAGCGGGAGGCATAACTCCCGTCAAGGCCTCCCGCAAGATTTTCAAAGCAATTTCCAATGAGAAGAACGAGGTGCTGGTCGGCGGCGGCGAACTCGTCATGGCCTACATTAAACGTTTCTTCCCGCGACTGTGCGCCAGAATAGCCCGCAACATCAAGCCGATGTAACCTCAGAATAGAACGTCAGCGCACTGTTATCTCGTCGATGAACAACCAGGCCGGCTCTCCGGCACTGATATGCCACTCAGGAAGCTTGCCGTAGTTCTTGATCACAACTTTCACATAGCGCGCCCGCGCTGTCCCCTGCACTCCTGCTTCCTTTATGTTCGCCCCCTCGGTCTTCCCCTGGTTACGGAAACTGAAGTTTCCTAATTGCTTGTAGTTGCGTCCATCCTCAGAGACAAACACATCAACGCTTCTCGGATAGAATATCCATGAACGCTGCTCCTCAAGGAAGCCCAACGACACGGATTCGATGTCCCTCAGACCGTGCAGGTCGATGACAGCCTCGAAGTCGCCCGTGAAGCCCTGCCATCCGCCGATGCGGTAGTTCTCGGTGCCGCGCAGGTTGTCGATAAGACCTACGTCGCCGCCGGCATAGTACTGCGGGTCGGGCTTTGTTACATACGTGATGTCCTTGTCGCGAGTGTACCTGACATATTTAGCCTCGGCAACGTTGCTCCGTCCGATGTTCCCCACACATGCTATCGCCTTCACAGTCATATCTCTGTCAACAGTTATCGGCTTCTCGTAAACAGTACCGTGATTCACCGTAGGCTCTGATCCGTCAGTTGTGTAGATGATTTTAACATTTTCCTCGTGTTCAGGCACTTTTCCTGCAATCCTCATTCCCGAGTTTCCACTGCCTGTTCTAACCTCTTCCTTGCTGTCGCTCCGCAGCGACTTGTTTTTGGCAAGACTCCTGCCGCCAGCCAAAGGCACGCTCAGAGAAACCACGGTCTTGTCTTGGAACGACATCTTGTCGGTGGAGAAAACCGGCACCGGAATTATGCTCTCCTTCGGGGAAATCTTGGTTACAGGCACGTTCTTCGAGCTTGTTCCGAAGTCCTTGCCGGGCTCGTCGCCCATCTTGAACTCAAGCACACCGCCTTCAGAGATCTCCTCGTATGTTATATACGAGCGGTTAAGAGGTTTTCCGTTGAGCGTGGCAGAGACGATGTACGGTCCTTCATTCTTTCTGGAAATCTCGAAAGATTTGCCGTTCTCGAGGTTCACAACAGCCTTGTCGAACAGCGGGTATCCTATCACATACTGGTTGTTGCCTGGGCAGACTGGATAGAAGCCCAGCGAGCTGAAAACATACCAAGCCGACATTTGCCCGCAGTCCTCGTTGCCACAAAGCCCGTCGGGCTTCGAACTGTAGAGTTCAGTGAGTATCCTCTTGACGTATTTCTGTGTCTTCTGGGGCTTGCCTATGAAGTTGTAGAGATAGGCCGCGTGGTGGCTCGGCTCGTTGCCGTGCGCATACTGGCCGATGGTTCCGGTAATGTCGGACTGAACCCTGCCAGCCATCTCGGAAGTAGATGTGAAAAGCCTGTCGAGGAACACCTCCACGGCCTTGTTGCCGCCAAGCATGGTCCTGTAGCCGGAGAAGTCATGCGGCACGTACGTGGAATACTGCCAGCTGTTGGCCTCTGTGTAGAAATTGTTAACCTCCCTCGGGTTGAAAGGAACCACGAAGCCGCCGTTCATCCTTCCGCGCATGAACCCGTTGTCGTCGATTATGTTCTTGTACGACTGCGCCCTGCGAATATATTCGTCATATACAGCTTTTTCGCCGATCTCCTTGGCGAACATGGCGATGCACCAGTCGTCGTATGCATATTCGAGGGTTTTGGAGACAGATTCGTTCTCCATGTCGCCGGGGACATATCCGTATTTGGCATACTCCGGACGGCCGAGTTTCTTGAGGTTTGCTGTCTCTATCATGGCATTAAGCATCGTTCTCGTGTCGAAGCCGCGTATCCCTTTCATGTACGTGTCAAGCACCACCGGCACGGCATGGTATCCTATCATACACCACGTCTCGAAGGACGACAGCTCCCACATTGGAAGATAACCCGAATGGCGGTACTGGTCGAGGAAAGTGTATATGAAATCAGCGCTGCGCTTCTGGTCAATTATGTTCAACAGCGGATGCAACGCCCTGTAGGTGTCCCAGAGGGAGAATACAGTATAGACGTCGTGGCCTGTCTTCTTCTTGTATATCTTGTTGTCGGAAGCCCTGTAGCGCCCGTCGAGGTCGGAATAGAGATACGGGGATGTGAAGCAGTGGTAAAGAGCCGTGTAGAAGACTTTCAGGTACTCCGTGTTCTTTGAGTTCACCTGAATCTTTCCAAGTTCCTTGTCCCACTCCGACTTGGCCGCTTTCCTTACCTTGTCGAAGTCGAAGTCCTTCACTTCAGTCTGGTTGTTGACGGCGCCGTCGATGTCGACGGCTGATATTGCCACCTTCACAACCACTTTGTCAACGTTCTCGTCGAAATAGAGGACCGCCTTGCAGTTGGTTCCCTTGACCTCCTTGAGATTCACAGGCTTGTCGTCAACGTAATATACTATCTCCGACGGAACCACGGAGGTTTTCAAGGAGAAGGCGCAGTACTGGTCGGTGCTCCACGACTCTGACCTGCGGAAACCCACCAGGTCGTTGGCCTTGAGGGTCATGTAGCTTTCCAGGGTCTTGTCGCGGTGCTTGAGATCCACGATGATACCACGCTTGCCCTTCCTCGGGAAGGTGTAGCGGTGCACGCCCACATATTTAGATGCCGTCATCTCGGCATTTACACCGTTGTCGAACTTCACCGAATAGTATCCGGGCGATGCCTTCTCGTGCTCATGTGAGAACGGCAGCGCATACGACTCGTTCAGTACGGATGGCTCGCCAAGGAACGGAGTCACGAGGATGTCGCAGTAGTCTTCAACACCGGTGCCGTTGAGGTGCGTGTGGGAGAAGCCGTATATGCGGCTGTCGCTATAGTGGTACCCTGAGCAGCCGTCCCAGCCGCCGAGGCGTGTATCTGGACTGAGCTGCACCGCGCCGAACGGCACAATCGCACCGGGATAGGTGTGTCCATGCCCGTCGGTGCCGACGAACGGGTTCACATATTCCGACTGGGCTTTCAGCCCGGCCAAAGACAAGATGCAGACTGCAATTATGATGGTCTTTTTCATGTTCTTAATGGATTATTACACTGTTTCATTCTTTTTAACCTTGACTGCCACAAAACAGAGATATGCCAGGCAGCAGAGCGGAACTATGAATGCATATCTCACGCCTATGTTGGCGAATGCGCCCGTGAGGAGCGGCACAATGGCTGCGCCGACAATGGCGGTGGTCATCAGCCCTGAAATCTCGTTTGAAAGCTCCGGCCTGTGCTCGACGCATATCGAGAACACCAGCGGGAAGATGTTGGCGAAGCCCACGCCCACAAGTATGAAGCTCAGCCAGGTGGTGAACTGGTTGTAGGGGAGGAACAGCAGCACGTTGCCGACAATGGAGACACCTATGGTTATCGCGAGGAACTTGCCTGCACTGATCTTCCGCAATATGACACCTCCGAGAAAGCGCCCTACAAGGAGGGAGAGTATAAGCACTATGTTGCCGACCGCCGGCGTTATGCTCTGCACGTTCTCGCTCAATATGGACGGGATCCTGTTGAACATCGAGGCCTCGGCCCCGCAGTAGAAGAAGATGGCGAGGAACATCATGAGTATGAACGGGTTGCCTAAGGCGCGGAGACAGTTGGCCACGGTGGTCGGCTTCTCGTCCGACTTGCCGGCGTTGGAAGGCACGAACACAATTACAAGCAACAACGTCAAGAGGAGCACCACGGCGAATATGGGAAACAGTATCCTGAACCCCATGTTGATCGGCTCGGCGGCGCCTTCAGGTGTGAATGAAAACCATCTGTATTTCATCAGGGATGTGCCTATCAGCACGAGTATCAGGGAGGTTGAAAGCGTCCCCACGGCTTTGAAAGACTGCGCGAAAGAGAGCATACTCGAATAGCGTCCCTCCTCTGACACGTCTCTTATGAGAGGGTTTCCGGAGACCTGGAGGATAGTGGCGCCCGCACCCATGAGCAGGACGGAGAACAGGATGACCGGGAACGTGAACGTTATGACCGGGAGCAGCGATCCCGCGAGGAAGAGCGCCAGGCCTACCACAAGCATGTTCTTCTTCCCTATCTTCGACTGCCACACGCCGGCCGGGACAGAGAGCAGACCGAACATTATCATCCCCGACAGGGAGACGAACGACGCCACGAACGGCGAGACGTTGAAGGCCTTCTCCACAACGGAGACGAGCTGGTTGGCAGCGTCGCCGAAGCCCATCGCCAGGAAGACAAAAAACATCGACATTAAGGATAGTTGTTTTTTCATATCTGAATTTTTAAGATTACAATCACAAACAAGCTCACTCGACACACTCGTCGAGGTAGTCACCGTCAACGTCCAGAAGTCGCGCTATGGTCAAGGCCTCCCTCGGCACATCGGTGTCGTCGGTCTCAATAATGCTGTAGTCCATGAGGTCGGCGATGTGCCGCGCGTTCAGTTGCGTTGTCCCGGGGGGGATTACGAGGCCCTTAACCCTGAGTTTACGGCAAGGCACGTCCACCCCACCGTAGTGGGTGGTCACGACGGCGGTTATCGACAGCCTCATGCAGACCTTGAGGAAGCCGGCCACGAGCAGCCTGCCCTCCTCCGGGTTGGTGGTACGGGCCAGTTCATCGACGAGAGCCAGCACTCTCCTACCCTCCTTGGCTGCCCTCACTATCTTGTCGACGGTGAGGATCTCAACGGCAAAGGACGACAGTCCAGACAGCGCAGACTGGCGGTCTCCGAAGCTGCACGCCACCTCATCCACAATTGCGAGGGAAGCTTGCTCGGCGGGCAGGAAGAACGCAAACTGGAACATGTACTGAGCCATGGCAAGCGTTTGCAGCAGGACCGACTTCCCCCCCATGTTCGCCCCGGTGACTAACACGGTCTCGTTACCGAATGACACGTTGAGGGGCTGAAACTGGCGCCCGTTGCGCGAGAGCTGGTCGGCAACCATAGGGTTAGTGAGTCCGGAAAAACTGTGGGAGCTTGAAACCGAAGGCCTGCAGCAGGAATTGTCGACGGCATATTTAGCCTTGGCCAACAGGATGTCGATCCCGGCAATTTTCCGCAAGTTCTCGAGAAGCTCGCCGGCATAAGGGCGCAACTTGTCGCTCAGCACGGAACGCACTCTTTCCTCTATTTCCTTCTCTTCGAACCTCAGCCTCTCCCTTTCAGTAGGATCGGCGCAGCGTTCTATCTCGCCCCTCACTGCATGCAAGGCGTCGTCGTACACCGAATAAACATAGAAATGGGGTATGCCTGTGTGCTCCGGGTCGAGTATGGATATCACGCCGCGCATGTCGTGGAACTTCAGCCACTCCATAGGCAACAGCGAGATGTTGTCGGCAACGTTGCGCATGTAAATGGCTGCCTTCTTTATCTCGAAAAGCTGTATGTCGTCCATCGCACTCCCGTCCGACAATGCCTTGAGCGCAGGCGCGATGTCGTTGACGAGGTGAATGTTATGCGCCGCCTTCATCAACAACTTCCTTTGCTCGGAATCCTTCATCAAGGTCACAATCCGGGCAAGTTCTCCTATGCGTCTCTCGAGTTCGTCTTTCTCTATGATCACAGGAGAGTTCAGCATCGCCTGATGCCCCATCCTGGAGTGGAACTGGAGTTTATCGAAGACGAAACGCAGAGCCGGATGCTGCTCGAAAGTGTTTTTGAAAAGCATTATTTCACCTGTTGGTTATAACAAAGCATTTTATATATTTGCAGCCGCAAAGATAATCAAAAAGTGAAAGCCCCGCAACGAGATTTTATCCAATAATTTTCCACAGCGGGCGCTATCACAATAAAAAGGAATCAAACTACGTTAACAAGGCAAACAAGAGATATGAAAAAAAGCACAGCAATTCTAACGGCGGCGCTGTTCCTGGCGCTGTTCTCTGGCAAGGTGGCGGCGCAGTCGCAGTTCTCCATAGGCATAAAGGCGGCGGTCAACGGCTCAAACTACTACAAGCTGACAAAGAGCGGCGTGGGCTTCGACGCCGGAGTGTTCATGCGCTTCGGAAACGGATTCTTCTTCCAGCCCGAGGTCAACTACGCCTTCAAGAGCTCGAGCTTCCGCGACGCGCTCAACGAGTTCTCCACAAACTTGAAACTCAAGCAGCACTGCATCTCGGTGCCGGCGCTCCTGGGATACCACTTCATCAACAACGAGAACTTCAAGTTCAGACTGACTCTCGGACCGCGCTTCGACTTCAAGGTCAAGGACAACCTCGAGGGAACCGAGTGGAGGACCAACAACCTGATATGGGGAGGACAGATCGGCCTCGGAATTGACGTCTGGCGGTTCACCATCGACGTGAACTACTGCTATGCAGCCGACAACTTCCACAACACTTCAAACACAACGTCGCAGATTCACGGCACCAGCATAATCACGACCTCACTGGGATTCAAGTTCATAAAATAAAATCTTCTACTCACCCAAGATTTTCATTCCTGCTTCCGTTTACTATCATGGAGAGGGTTGACGATGTCATGCGCATGGTTGAGGAGTGCCTCAACGGCAATGCAAGGAGCCAGCGCAGGCTGTTCAAGTCTTTCTATGGTTGCGCTATGGGCGTGTGCATGAGGTATGCAGGCAACGCCGAGGAAGCGGAGGACATGCTCAACGAGGGGTTCGTGAAAGTGTTCGCGAACCTCGGCAAATACCGCTCCACGGGGTCTTTTAAGGCATGGCTCAAAAAGGTTGTCGCGAACGCCGCACTCGACTACCGGAGGAGGTTCATAAAGGATGTTGACCTCGTGAACTTCGACGACATGGCTTACGACATACCCGACGAAAGCGTTACAAGCGCGCTTTCGAACATGTCGGCCAAGGAGACCCTGGAGCTGGTGCAGACGCTGCCCGAGACCTCGAGAGTGGTGTTCAACATGTTCGTGTTCGAGGGCTTCACTCACGCAGAGATCGCCGACAGACTCGGCATCACGGAAGGCACTTCCGCATGGCACGTGAACAACGCCCGCAACCGCCTTAAAAAGATGATTATGGACAAGTAAACGTGGTGAAAATGACAGACTTCGACAGACTGATACAGGAAAAGACGGAACTTAACAGATTCGATTTCAAGAACTCGCATTGGAGGAAATTCGCGAGAGCGGCAGGCATCAAGACCGGCGGCACCATTTACGCCGTGGCCATCGCCGTGGTTGCGGCAGCAGGCGTCGCCACAGCAATATTACTATCCGGCAAGGCAAACACATCAAAATCGCAACCCGCCGCACCTGAGAAAACGCCGGTTATAGACACTCTTCTGAAAGATGATTTAGACAATGAGCCGTCCATTCTGTCAGCTGACTCCATCGTTAAGATCGCAATCACCGCTGAAAAAGGCACGCACTCCAGAGACGCCGCACCGGCGGACATTCCTGCCGTACATGAAGCAGAGAGCAATACTCCCGAAGAAACAGGGGGCAAAGAGCGAGAAAAAGGCCGCAACCACGGACTTGTACGCCCGCTCACGATAAAAGTCGACACTATAAAAGACGACATCCCCACAGACGAGGAGATAGAGAAGGGGCACAGCAGAATCATCGTGCAGCCATGATTGTCCGCACAACGGACCGCCGACTCAAATGTTTGTGTTTTCTAATTTAGTGTATTTCATAAGGATGTGTTTTTATTGGATTTTGTGCGTTGCCGTGTTTAACGATAACGCACACCTCTCTAATCCATACCTTTCATTATATCCAACATGGTCTGGTAACTATCCACCTTGTGGTAGCGGAAGTGAGATGTGGATAAATTGTTGAACAGCTTTTCGGCGCAACCGATTTTGGCTTCTTCCACTTTCTTCAGTTGCATCGAGTCCATCGAGCCTTTGGTTTCTGCGATGAAGAAGATGTGTTTCACTGCGCCTTGGTTGAAGGCGATGGCCCAGTCGAGGGCGTAGTTGCCTAAGGGTGTGGGAATTTGGAAGGAACGCGGCAACTTGGCATAGACGCACACTTCTGTGGCGGCATCCAAATCCTCGGCGAAAGTGCGTTCTCCTTGGCTGTCAGGGAAGACATAATCTAGAATGTGTTTTTGGGCAGGATACGCCTTGTCAATAGTCTGGCGGCTCTTCTCTTTGGTGAATTTGCGATGTCAGCCTTCACCGGATGGATGCTCGGGATGATCCCCTGCTCCTGATCCTTCTTGCGACGATCGATAGTGGCCTGGAAGTCAGGGTCGTAGGGGTCAATCATCGTGATTTCCTCGATGTCGGCACCGAGCTTGTTGGCGATTTCCTGTGCCACGACCTTGGTGTTGCCGGTCTGCGAGTAGTAGAGGACCAGCATCTTGGGGGCTTCCTCTTTCGGGGACTCTTTCTTAGAACCGCAGGCTATGGCGGTCAGCGTCACGACAGCAAGGATTGATATTATCCTGAAAACATTCAGGACTTCTGATTATTTTACGCTATATTTGCTGATTGTTATGGCATCTTTCGTGATGCCTGAGACAAAGAAGTCTCCGTTTCCGGCGAAATCCACGGCGCGCATGAGTTGCCCTTTGCTGTCAGGCAAGACCTCCTGTGAAATGGTCTGGTCGGGAGTGAGTTTCATCAGAACACATTCTCCAGGCTTGTTGAATCCCAGTCCGGTGATTCCGCAAACCACGCCTTTGCCCGGGTAAGGAATGTTGTTCTTGTCTTCGTTGAAAACAAAGTACACGTCGTTGTTGTTTGCAAAGGCTGTGTAGGAGATGCAGGTGTTGCGCCATTCCTTCGGTATGAATCCCGAAACGGTTTGCTGTTGCTTCTGTATCATTGAAAAATGCGATGTGCCGTCTGGCAGGAATGTTGATGCAAGAATGTTCTTTGTAAGAAGTTGGTATGTTGTGGAATTGTCTTGCAGGTTGCGGATTTCCTTAACGAAACGGTGCTCTCCGCACAGTACAAGACTGTTGTTGTCCAGCTCCAGTATGTCGCTCGGATTGATGGAATACTGTTGGTTGGCAAGCACGTTTGAAAGGAGTGCTGGCTGTTTTTTCTGCGCGTAGTTGCTGCTGAAATCGTTGGCTATGAGGTCTGAGAAACTTCTGTTTTTCGGTTCGTACTGGAACATGAAATATCCGTTAGATTGATTCATGGTGTTCTTGTAGGTGTCTGTGTAGTAGCCGGCAACGGAAACGTTACCGTTCTTAAGCACCTTCGCCATGAAACCCTGCGGCTTGCCGAACTTTGCGTCGAGAATCTCTGTCTCCACGTCAGCATCGGAAGCAATTGCGAACTGGAATTTGACATTGGAGACTTTGTCCCCGTTTATGTCGCACGTGTAGTACGGAATGTAAAGCGTCCCGTTGTTGTCGAGCGCGATTTTGCCAATAGAGAAGTTCCTGCCTCCGAAGTCGGGCATAACCTGTTTGCTCCAAAGAAACTCTCCATCCTCGTTGACAACGGCGGCGAAAATGTTCTCCAACATGTTATTTTTGCCCGTAACAGTTACCAATACGGCTATTTTTGTGCCATCTGGCGACTTGGCTGTCTCGTATTCGGGCCAGAACTTCGGGTTGGCGAATGTGGACACAGAATTCTCGTCTGTGAGCTTATGGCTCTTCTCCGACTTGTCGATGGTGGCGATGCTGAGCGTGATGACGTCGCCTTTCTTGTTGTCGCTGCGATATAAGGCTATGAACTTGTCGTCTCTGTTTATGGCCTCAAGCATATTGTGCCTGTTTGAAACTTCAATCGAATTTTCAGATACTTCCATCGACTCCTTGTCTATGGTGTATATCCTGTCTGTGTAAACCTTTGGACTGCCAAGCCCTGTCACACGCGACATGACAGCAAGGTAGATGTTCTGGCCGTCTTGCCCGATTGGTATTTCACTGTAGATGTTTCGTGTAAGCCATAAATTTTTGGCTTTTTGCAGGTCAACGCTTTGTGCCGGCAGAAGCACTGCATAGAATGAAATTGTGAATAATAAGAATATTTTTTTCATTTTTCATTTTTCCTTTACATTAATCATTTGTTCTGTAAATTTTCTATGGCGTCTTTTACGTCATCACCAGCCTCGTCCAGTGTCTCGTTGAAATCTTTGAGAATGAGCTTTGCCTTCGCGTGTGCAAAATAGCCCTTGCATTCCATCTTGAGCTGGTTGACATAGCGTTTCTGGTCGCCTGCCAGCTCTTTCTTCTCCGCTTTTGACACTATTTTGTCAAATTTGGCTTGCTACTTTTCCAGGTCGGATGCGGAGTAGGAGGTGTACTCCTGTGCCACTTTTGCCGTGAACTTCTCGACTTTTTTGATTCTCGACGATGTGCTGTTAGACACAATGAGAACGATGGCGAGTGCAATTGCCACACATGCCGTTGCAATCAACAGGATTTTACTTTTCCTTCCCATAGCGAATTGTTTTTTTCAGATTTTTGATTGCAAAGATAATTATTTTATATTGCCATACACTAAAAAACTAAAAATAAATTTTATGCAACTGTAGCTTGCTGTGAATTTGCAAAAGCGAATGCGATTGCAAGTTCCATGTCCTCGCAATGTCGGCCCGGCCAGCCCACGTGCGGTATAACCGACCAACTCGTCGGCGCGTGCCGTTTTAGGGCATTTCTTCTTCGTCTATATCCATCCCTACATGGACGGCAACGGCCGCACCGCCCGCTTCGTGATGAACAGCCAGCTC